>CAWBIG010000081.1:0-27406 GCA_963788435.1 uncultured Acidobacteriota bacterium
GATCAAAACCCCCGGCTTCGAGGTCGACTCCGTCTACACGCCGGCCAACGAGGTCGGCGGCGATTTCTACCACGTGGAATCCACGCCCGACGGCGGCCTTCTGGTCGTCATCGGAGACGTTGCCGGCAAAGGCATGAAGGCGGCCATGAATGTCTCCATGGTGATGGGCGCGCTGCGGCGCATCACCGATCACGGTCCGAGCAAGATCCTGTCCGCGCTGAACCGCGTCCTGCTGGGGGGAGAGAGCTTCACCACTTGCCAGGCGGCCGTGTTCAGCCCCAACGGCGAGCTGGTTATCGCCAACGCCGGTCACTTGCCGCCCTACCTCAACACCCAGGAGATCGCATTGGCAGGCGGCCTGCCTCTCGGCGTCCTTCCCGGCGTGCAATATGAGGAGAGGCGCCTATACCTGCATCCCGGCGACCGCCTGTTGCTCACCTCGGACGGCGTCGTCGAAGCCCGCCAACCCTCCGGCGAACTTTTCGGCTTCGAGCGGTTGCACAATCTCAGCAGTCAGTCGGCCTTTTATATCGCCGACGCCGCCAAATCCTTCGGCCAGGAGGACGACATCACCGTGCTGACGGTGCGGCGGCTGGCGCAGGCCATGGCGGCGTGAAATCCGAGCCTGGGAACCGGGGCCATTCTCCAGGGACGAGAATGTGCATCAATGAGTTTGAGTTGACGACGCAACGTCGTTGACCAGTTTTGTCAGGGCTTGCTGCAATGTGACCAAACCGTTGATATACGGTTTCCAATCCTGTTCCATCAGAGAACGATCGGGCGCAGGCCAGGCGCGCACCCATAGTCCATTTTTGTCGGCGTACGGTGTGTAGCCCGGGACCTGTTCCGTCACCAGTTCGCCAGCCGTGTAGAAAAGGACGGCATGCCACAGGGAGCCTGTATGGAAATCTGTCCCCCGTCTCCGGGCATTCACCTCTGCTTCTGCCGAGTTGATTGCCTCCATCACCTTGTCCGTCATGCCATGCGATGTTTCATGGAAGAGAATTTCCATGGCTGCCGTTCCCTGATTCGCCGGGTCTGTCGTGGAGATGGTGGGACGGGTCGGCCGCAGTGTCGTATAAGCGCCGGCCCAGTTTGCGTAGGCGACAGTATCCACCCGAACCGGGTATTGTGGCCACGGTTCGTCGTAGATACGAGTCAATTGTGCGCTCAAGGCCGGACCATAACGCGCCACCATCGGTTCAAGCTTGGCGATCCATTCCTGATTCTGCACATTGTGCAGTGGCCACCAATGCTCGCGATAGATGGGAGCCGCTTTCAGAAGCGCGGTCTTCAGGCCGGCGGAGATGTCCACCCTTGCCAGATCCGGTGACGCTCCCGCGTCCTCGAGCCGATCTTTGGTTTGAATCAACTCGTCGTCGAAGAGAAGATCGCGCTTCACAACGAACTGGCTGTAATACGAAAGCGCGTCGTTCCAGGCAGCGCGCTCCGCGAGGGAGAGTTTTGGCAATTCGTCAGCATCCGCCTTGGTCAGAGAAAGAGGGGACCGCCCGCGCTGGGGCACTGAGAGCTGCGCTTGCCGATAAAGGAAATGGTGCAGATTGATCCAAAAGCCGCTGTGGAACTCAAACAGATTGGGCTGGGCCTTCCGCTGAGCGAGCCCATCCCGCGGACTCACGATGCACAGGGTTGAAGCAAAAAGAACCAATAGCAAGAGCTTTTTGCAAGCAAGCCGCATAACACCTCCGTCCTTGACCCTGGTCTTTGGGGAATCCAGTTCAATCCCAACAGACGCAACACGCTCCCACTCACCCTGCATCGTAGCTGATCATGAGCCGCACGCTGCTCCCTGGCAAGCCTTACCCTCTTGGCGCCACATCGTACAAAAGAGGAACGAACTTCGCCCTTTACTCCGACAGGGCCACGCGCGTCGATGTCTGCTTCTTCGACGCCGGCGGCAACCAGGTGGACTGCATCACCCTGCGCGAGAAGACGGCGCACGTCTGGCACGGATTCGTCAACGGCATCCGGCCCGGGCAGCTCTACGGCTACCGCGTGGATGGCCCCTGGGATCCACATCAGGGCCTCCGTTTCAACTTCAACAAGCTTCTGGTCGACCCCTACGCCAAATCCATCGCCGGCAATGTGGACTGGAAGCAGCCCATCTTCGGCTATGACCTGGCATCCGGCGACATCAACAAAAGGAGCGAGGAGGATAGCGCTGCCGGCGTTCCCCGGTCTGTCGTCATCGACTCGAGCTTCGACTGGAGCGGCGACTGCTGGCCTGACATACCGCTGGCCGACTCCGTCATTTATGAGGTCAACGTCCGCGGCTACTCCATCCAGAATCCGATGGTACCTGAGCCTCTGCGCGGCACTTACGCCGGACTGGCCTGCGAACCCAGCATCCATTACTTCAAAAAACTCGGCGTAACCGCGGTTGAACTGCTGCCGGTCCACCACTTCATCGACGAAGGCCACCTGGTCGACCGCGGCCTGCGCGACTACTGGGGCTACAACTCGCTGGGCTTCTTCGCGCCCATGTCCCGCTACAGCTCCTCCGGCGACCGCGGCGGACAGGTGCGCGAGTTCAAGGAGATGGTCAAAGCGTTGCACGCGGCGGGTATCGAAGTCATTCTGGATGTGGTGTACAACCACACCTGCGAGGGCAACCACCGCGGCCCCATGCTCTGCTGGAAGGGCGTCTGCAACACCACGTATTATCGCCTCGTCGCCGACGATCCCCAGTTCTACATGGACTACACCGGCACCGGCAACTCCCTCAACGTGCGCGATCCCCAGGTGTTGAAGATGATCATGGATTCGCTGCGGTACTGGCGCACGGAGATGCACGTGGACGGCTTCCGTTTCGACCTGGCAGCCACGCTTGCCCGCGAGCTCCACGACGTCAGCCGCCTCAGCTCGTTCTTCGACACCATCCACCAGGACCCCACGCTGGCCGAAGTCAAGCTGATCGCCGAGCCGTGGGACGTGGGCGAAGGCGGCTACCAGGTGGGCCAGTTCCCCGTTATGTGGGCCGAGTGGAACGGCAAATACCGCGACACCGTCCGCCGTTTCTGGAAGGGCGACGAAGGCATGCTCTCCGATTTCGCTTACCGTCTCACAGGCTCCAGCGATCTTTACCAGTACGATGGCCGCAAGCCGTATGCCAGCATCAACTTCATCACCGCGCACGACGGCTTCACGCTTTGCGACCTTGTCAGCTATAACCACAAACACAACGAAGCCAACGGCGAGGACAACCGCGACGGCTCCGACAACAACGATTCATGGAACATGGGCGCCGAAGGCCCCACCGACGACCCCGCCGTCCGCGCGCTCCGCGAGCGCCAGATGCGCAACTTCCTCGCCACGCTGATGCTCTCGCAGGGCGTGCCCATGCTGAACGGCGGCGATGAGTTCGCCCATACCCAGCACGGCAACAACAATGGCTACTGCCAGGACAGCGAGGTTTCCTGGTTCAACTGGAACCTGGATGCCTCACAGAAGCGGCTGCGCGACTTCACCTGCAGGCTGATCGAACTCCGCCTCGCCCACCCCAACCTGCACCGTCGAAAATTCTTTCAGGACCGCGAAATCCGCCGCAAGAATGGCGAGTTTGTCCGTGTCATTAAAGACATTACCTGGATCAATCCCGACGGCAACGAAGTTTCCGACGAGGCCTGGACCTCGCCCTGGTCGCGCGCCATCGGCCTGCTCCTCAACGGCAAAACACTCCAGGTCACCGACGAGGACGGCAACTGGGTCATCGACGACAGCTTCCTGCTGCTTGTCAACGCCGCCGACTCCGGCGTGGAATTCAACTTGCCCGCGTCGCCCAGCGGCAATCCGTGGTGCCAGGTGATCGACACTGAGAATGTCGACGATCCGTTTGCCGAAATCTGGAATGGCGACAAGGTCATCGTCGGTCCGCGGTCCTTCAAGCTCATGAGCGACCACTCCCAGAGCGGCGAAGAAGGCCGCCCGCCGACAGTAAGCTAATGGCGGGTCCAGAGGTCTCCATTCCGGGCCATGAGATGCAACCGGCGGTAAGAGCCGATCCTAACTCCGCTAACTCCGTCAACCCCGCCAACTCCGGCTTGTTACTAGTCGTAATACTCCAGCCCAAGGTGCGTAATCAGGCCCGCGCCCATGATATGCCGCAGCGTGTTCTTCAGCTTCATCGACTGGATGAACAGATCGTGCTCCGGGTATAACCCTTCGGCCGTCTGCGGGCTCTTCAGATAGAAACTCAGCCACTCCTGGATGCCGATCGACCTCAGCTCCGGCGTCCGCTTGGCCAGGTCGAGGAACAGCACCAGGTCAAGCGCGATGGGCGCCGCCAGGATCGAGTCGCGGCACAGGAAGTCCACCTTGATCTGCATCGGATAGCCGAGCCATCCGAAGATATCGATGTTATCCCAGCCTTCTTTGTTGTCACCTCTCGGCGGGTAATAGTTGATACGGACTTTGTGGAAGATGTTCTTGTACAGATCTGGATACAGTTCCGGCTGGAAGATGTACTCAAGCGAGCCCAGCTTCGACTCCTCCTTGGTCTTGAAGGACTCCGGATCGTCCAGCACTTCGCCGTCGCGATTGCCCAGGATGTTGGTCGAATACCACCCCGAAACCCCCAGCAGCCTCGCCTTGAACGCCGGCGCCAGCACTGTCTTCATAAACGTCTGCCCAGTCTTGAAGTCCTTGCCGCAGATCGGCGCCGCGTTCTTCTTGCTCAGTTCGATCATGCACGGCAAATCGACGGTCAGGTTCGGCGCTCCGTTCGCAAACGGCACTCCCTCGCTCAGCGCCGCATACGCATAAATCTGCGATGGCGCAATGCCCACATCGCTCGCTTCCAGTCCCTTCTCAAATGCCGCAATCGATTGGTGCACCGCCGTCGGCTCCAAAAAGATCTCAGTCGACCCGCACCAGATCATCACCACGCGGTCCACCGTCTTCCTGAAGTTGCGGATGTCCTCGCGCACCTGGTCGGCCAGTTCGCGCTTGTTCTTGCCCTTCTTCACGTGCGTGCCGTGCAGGCGCTTCACGTAATACTGATCGAAGACAGCCGGCATCGGCTTGATGCTCTCGAGATACGGCCGCAGCTGCTCCAGCGTCTCTTTTTCCAGCACCTTAGCATGTGCCGCGCTTTCATAAACGTTGTCTTCAAAAATGTCCCATCCAGTGAAGACAATGTCGTTCAGATCCGCCAGCGGAACAAACTCCTTGATCAGCGGCGATTTGTTATCGGTCCGCTTTCCCAACCGGATGGTGCCCATCTGCGTCAGCGATCCAATGGGCTTGGCCAGCCCGCGCCGCACCGCATCAACGCCTGCAATCATCGTGGTGGCCACCGCGCCCAGTCCCACCACCATCACGCCCAGTTTGCCTTTTGCCGGCGCAATCTTCGCCGCGCCGCTCTTCTCTTCGCTCGACATCGCTCAGTTCCCCGGTCCTTTCTTCCCTGCATCCGCGGATCGTTGTCCGCTCTAGTTCTCTTTGCTGCTCTTCAAACTTCGCCGTCCCCCATCCTATGCGGCCTGGCGCCTCCGCTGCACGTGCGTCCACACAAACCAAATCAGCGCCGCCAGCAGCGCCAGTTCCACCGCCAAGTGGAAACGATGGAAAATCTCCTTGATCCGCGGGTCTGTGTTCCACGCCTGGCCCAGCTTCATGCCGATCCAGGCCAGGCATAAATACCAGACCGACGAACCCACGGTCGTGTAAATATGAAATCGCAGCCGCCCCATCCGGGCAATTCCAGCCGGAAACGCAACAAACGTCTGTACCACCGGCAACATGCGGCCCAACAGTATTGCAATCGAGCCGTAGCGATCGAAAAACCAGGTCATGCGGTCCAGATCGTGCTGGCTCATCAGCACCCATTTTCCGTAGCGCATCACCAGCGGCCGGCCGCCCCTGGCGCCGATCCAATACGCGATGGCCGAACCCAAGTTGCAGCCCACCACTCCCGCCGCCACCACCAGAAGCAGGTAGAATCGCCCCAGGTAAACCAGGTACCCGGAAAACGGCAGGATGACTTCAGAGGGAATCGGAATGCCCCCCGAATTCATGGTGACGAGCCCGGCGATTCCGGCATAGCCGCCCACGCTTATCACGTGCGTGATGAATTGAACCAGCCAGGCCAGTATTCGTTCCGTCATGAGCAGCATTCAGTATATCGTCTGCGCCCCGGCGCTTTCCCAGGCGGTAATTTGCCTTTGCTCTTGCTTTCTTACCGTCATTCCCGATGGAAATCTGCTTTGGCTCTGTGCCCCACTCATCGTTCGCCGCGCCGAACGATGAGTGGGCGGACTGCGTCCATTCGTCGCTCCCTGCTTTGCTACGATGAACACTGGCCCCACGCAGCCATCGAGGTGGCAATTTGCCTGACTTTCCGCCCGTCCCGCTTACGCTTGAAGGCGCCAGCGTTCTACATCAGTTCTTCCGCTTCAATTGGAAATCGTGGCGCGCCTGCGCACCCGGCGACCGCGAGCGCATTGCGGGCGAAGCCGTCGCCGCGCTCCAGGCGCTTGAGCGCGATCCACAGGGCAAGGTTCACACCGCCGTCTACTCGCAGCTCGGCCACAAGGGCGACCTGATCCTCGTTCATTTTCGAGACTCGCTCGCTGCGTTGAATCAGGTTGAGCTTTCCCTGGCCCAGATCCCGTTCCACGACTTCCTCACGCCCGCCCACTCTTACGTCTCCGTCGTCGAACTCGGCCTCTACGAGTCCACGCGCAAAACCTACGAGGCTGCCGCAGCCAAGGGCTTTGAGCCGCACTCGTCGGAATGGAACGCCGATGTAGCCGAGTCGCTCCAGCGCGCTTCGGGCGCAATGGCCCCGCGCCTCTGGCCCGCCGTTCCCGATGCCAAATATCTCTGCTTCTACCCCATGGACCGCAAGCGCGACGAGCAAAAGAACTGGTACATGGTGCCCTTCGCCGAGCGCCAGCGCATGATGCACGAGCATGGCATGATCGGCCGCCGCTACGCCGACCAGGTCAAGCAGATCATCACCGGCTCCATCGGAATGGACGACTGGGAATGGGGCGTGGATTTGTTCGCCGAGGACCCGGTGGTATTCAAGAAACTCATCTACGAGATGCGCTTCGACGAAGTCAGCGCCGAATACGCCCTGTTCGGGCAGTTCTTCATCGGGCTAAGGCTGCAACCCGATAAGCTCGCAGCTTGGCTCGAAGGCAAGATTTAGGCCCGCCGCATTACACTTCTGCACATGCCGGCAATCAAGTCCGCCAAGCCCATCGCCAGATCCGCAGCGAAGAAAGCTTCAACCAAAGCCTCACGCGCGGCTAAGACTCCAGCATCCGCGCGGTCGTCCAAAAGGAATCCGTCGTCGGAGCGTGTCGCCGCTATTCTCAAGGCGCTCGACGAAGCCTATCCCGACGCAGTCTGCGCGCTGAACCACCGCTCGCCGTGGGAATTGCTCGTCGCCACCATCCTTTCCGCGCAATGCACCGATGTTC
This sequence comes from uncultured Acidobacteriota bacterium, assembly GCA_963788435.1. GTDB lineage: Bacteria > Acidobacteriota > Terriglobia > Terriglobales > Acidobacteriaceae > Telmatobacter. The sequence continues at coordinate 7,449 of CAWBIG010000081.1, forward strand.
GGGTGAACATGGTCACGCCGGAGCTGTTCCGGCGCTTCCCCACTCCTGCGGCGATGGCCAACGCATCGCTGCCGGAACTGGAAGCCCTGATCCGCACCACCGGGTTCTTCCGCAATAAGGCCAAGTCCATCAAAGGAGCGGCGCAGGCCATCGTGGAGCGGTTCGGGGGCCAAGTGCCGCAGACGCTGGAGGAGCTGATCACGGTTCCGGGCGCGGCGCGCAAAACCGCCAATGTTGTTCTGGGCGTTAGCTTTGGCAAGGCGGAGGGCGTCGTCGTCGACACCCACGTGTTCCGCATTGCGCGGCGGCTGGAGCTGGCCCAGGGCGAGACTCCTCAGGTTGTGGAGCAGGACCTGATGCGGGTGCTTCCCAAGGAGAAGTGGATCGACTTTTCGCACCAGGTGATCCACCACGGGCGAAAGGTCTGCGTGGCGCGCAACCCCAAATGTCGCGAGTGCGCGCTGGAGCAGCTCTGCCGGTCCAAGGACAAGACGTGGCAGTCGTGAGGAAGCAGGGAAAAGGGAGAAGGGATAAGGAGAGCCCGCGAGTCGCCCGCCCATTCGTTTCCGCGACGGTAAAAATATCCTTCAGGGGCTGAAGCCCGCGTTCATTTGCTACCTTTGCGGCGCGGAGGAACACGTGCCCTTTCAAAAACACGCCCCAGGTCTCAAATGCGGGACCTGGGACGCCCAACCTCTTTTGTGGTTGTTGTGAAAGGGCCATCGTCCTTCACATCAATTCGCTGAAAGGCGTTTCCGGCGTGATGCGTTTGGCCGAGAGCGTACCGGTAAACGACGTGTTGAGGGAGCCGTCGGTGTTGTAAGCGTGCAGAGTAAAGGTGCCGGAGTAGGAATCTCCGTTCCTGCTCAGGATGATCTTCTCGATGATCTGCGCGCCGCCCTGGGGGGGACCGATTGTGTCCGGAGGCGCGGTGGGATCGAAGGCATTTCCCTGCCACGGGATGTGATTGAGGAGGTAGGTGCGTTCCCCGGTGCGTTTCCAAACGCCGAGGCAGAAGTTTCCATCCTGCGCCGACCGCGAGGAATTCATGATCTCGGTTCCATCCGGGTGCCAAACAACGATGGAGTTGTCGATGACCACTCCGCCCTGAACCGGAATGGTCTCTCCGTTCTGGGTTAATGCTGTAAAGACAACGTGCCACATGCCGACGATGGATGGGCCATCGAGGTTATCGTCGAACCCTGTGCGGACGAGCGACGGAGTTGGCCCGCCAAACAGCGGGTGCCAGCTCATCGGCTTGATGGGCTTGTTGGGCAAACCGCACTGGGCCACGGCCGCCTGCGCCAACGCGAGGGCGATGGCCGCGGCGCCAATGCCCATGATCGAATTCCAGAATCTGGTTTTCATCTTCAACCTCCTGGACCGGTGTGATTTTGCCGGTCTGGGCAGAAGCTAAGCGCGACCGGCGCAGGAGAGGCAATGAAGCCGAGGTGAAGCAGGGGGTAAAGTTCTGGTGAACCTCCAAAGCCTTTGAGGCGAAGTATTTCCGTGTCATACTTGGGCATTCTTCCCCGCGCGGAGGAGGTTCGTGTGCACGAGGTTCTGCCCGGTTTGATACTTCAATTCGGCGAGTTCGAACTCGACTGCGGGCGTTTTGAGCTGCAGCGCAAGGGTCAGCCATTGCGAGTTGAGCGCAAGCCAATGGAGCTGCTCCTCCTGCTGGCCGGGCGGAAGGGACAACTGGTTACCCGGAAGGAAATCGCCGAGCGGTTGTGGTCGAGCGAGGTGTTTGTCGATACCGAGCACGGCATCAATACGGCCATTCGCAAGCTTCGCTTTCTTCTTCGCGACGATCCCGACGAGCCGCGCTTTATTCAAACCGTAACCGGGATGGGGTACCGGTTTGTGGTGCCGGTGACTTGCATTGAGGCACCTTCCTCTGAACCTGCTGCGGCAGTCTCAACCGATACGACCATTCCGGAAGAAATGGCGGACGAAGAAGGCCCGGGCCAACCCAGGACTGCAAAACGCCTTCGGCTCTGGATGGCGCTTTGCGCGTGCGGCGTTCTTGTGGCCGCTATTCTCGCCCTTTTCGCGGGCCCACACCCCCTGGCGGCGCGCCTATTTCATCGCGGAACCCAACCACCCTTCACCTCGATCGCGGTTCTTCCGCTGGATAATCTCTCGGGCGATCCTAACCAGGAGTATTTCGCCGACGGCATGACCGACGAGCTGATCACGATGCTGGCCAAGGAATCGACCCTGCGGATCACCTCCCGTACCTCGGTGATGCAGTACAAAGGAGCCCATCGGCCTTTACCGGAGATTGCCCGAGCCCTCAAAGTGGACGGAATCCTGGAGGGATCAGTTTCGCGCTCCGGCACGCGGGTGCATGTGACCCTCCAGTTGATCCGCGCCGACTCCGACACCCATATGTGGGCTGAGAGTTACGACCGCGATGGTAACGATGCCGCCATCCCCGAAGAGGCGGCCGAGGCCATTGCCAAACGCCTGCACAGCGCGACCGTTGCTTCAGCGCCGGCCAGATATGTGAACCCCGCGGCCCACGACGCCTATTTGCAGGGCAAATACCTGTGGTTCAGCGACGATCACATGGAGGAATCAGGCAAATACTTCCAGAAGGCGATTGAGATGCAGCCGGATTACGCCCTGGCTTGGGCGTGGCTGGCGCTTTATTACGGCGCAGGCACGGTGAGCGGGATTCTGGACCCGCGCACCAGCCTGGCCCCCATGGAAGCGGCGGCCAAACATGCAATGGAACTTGATCCGAATCTCGCCGAGTCCCACCAGGCCATGACAGGAGCGTATTTCTTTCAGGATTGGAATTTTGCGGCAGCCGATCGCGAGATCTTAGAGGCCATTCGTCTCGATCCTAATAATGCAGAGCTGTATCATCTGCGTGCCAAGCTGTTGAGTGTCCTGAACCGAAACGGGGAGGCAATCGAGAACGAGAAGAAAGGCATGGAGATTAACCCCTTCGAGCGTCCCTGGGGAATGGTCCATACATACACCAGTGCACGTCAGTTCGATGCGGCAATCGAGGACGGCCGCCTGCGCCTGAAGGGCTACCCGACGGACAGGTCGTTGTTGTACATGATGACCGAGGCGTATCGCCGCAAGGGAATGTATAAGGAGGCGGTGGAAGCATGGGTTCAATTCCATGAAGTGATCGGTGATCGAGAATCCGCGGCCGAGTTAAAGAGTGCCTATGACACAGGGGGTTATCGGGGATTCGTACAGTGGCAACTGGCGCGTGCTATGCAAATCACGAAGAAGAGCTACGTGACTCCCGTTGTGCTGGCCTGCTACCACGCGCAACTCGGCGAGCGTGAGGCTGCACTAGCGCTACTCGAGGAGGGCTATAAGCAACGATCGCCAGATTTGCTGTGGATCCAAACCGACCCTGCCTTCGACTCTCTCCATACGGACCCGCGGTACCGCTCGCTTGTCCAGCGCATCGGCCTTCCACCCGCATAGTGACTTTCGGTCAACCGGCAGATGCGAGACTTACCTGGAGAAGCTCAAACGCTCATGGTGCTTTGATGTCTGGTGCGGTCTATCAATTCGGCGAGTTCGAACTTGACTGCGGGCGTTTTGAGCTGCAGCGCAAGGGTCATCCCTTGCGAGTTGAGCGCAAGCCGATGGAACTGCTCATCCTGCTGGCCGGGTGCAAGGGACAACTCGTCACCCGGAAGGAAATCGCCGAACGGTTGTGGTCGAGCGAGGTGTTTGTCGATACCGAGCACGGCATCAACACGGCCATTCGCAAGCTTCGCTTTCTTCTTCGCGACGATCCCGACGAGCCGCGCTTTATTCAAACCGTAACCGGGATGGGGTACCGGTTTGTGGCGGATGTTACCGAGGTTGAGCAGAGTCCCGCGGCGGCGCCTGCTTCGCTGCCGGAGCGCGATCCCGAGGTGTCTGCGCCCGCTTCTTTGAAGCCCAAGCCGAGGCGCCTCGGCTTGTATATCGGGGCTTGCGCGGTGCTTGCAATAGCGGGCGCGGCAGCCTTTCGATACTGGGAGCGTCCGCAGGCGATCCGGTATACGCAATTGACGGACTTCACCGATACGGCGGTGGCGCCGGCACTATCACCCAACGGACGCATGGTGGCGTTCATCCGCGGCGGGGGTGGCTTTCTCACACCCGATCAAATTTGGGTGAAGATGCTGCCCAATGGGGAGGCCCGGCGGGTGACAGACGACAATCGGTCGAAGTATGGGCTGGCGTTCTCACCAGATGGGTCGGAGATTGCGTACACGGTGCTGGACGATTCGGGGTTTTCCACCTACGAGGTGTCGGCGTTGGGCGGCGAGCCACATCTTTTGCTGAGCAATGCCGCCGGACTGGTGTGGCTGGACGAGCAGAATGTGCTTTTTTCGGAGAGGCGGACGGGGATCCACCTGGGAGTGGTGAAGGCGACAGTGACGCGCGACGACTTGCGCGATGTTTATTTCCCTCCGCATGAACGGGGGATGGCTCATTATTCGTTTCCATCTCCCGATCGTCATTGGGCGCTGGTGGTAGAGATGGACGGGAACGGGGAGTGGGCGCCGTGCCGGCTTGTGACGCTGGATGGGGGAGGCCCGTCGAGGCCGGTGGGACCGGACGGCGGGTGCACTTCGGCGGGCTGGTCAGCGGATGGCCGCTGGATGTATTTCACTGCCGAGGTGAAGGAACAGAGTCACATCTGGAAGCAGAGTTTTCCGGATGGAACGCCCGAGCAGATCACCTTTGGCCCAACGGAAGAGGATGGCATCGCGGTAGAGCCGGGAGGTCATGCGCTGATCACCTCGGCCGGCGTCCATGAGAGCGCCATCTGGATTCACGATGGCCGCAGCGAGCGGCAACTGTCCTCGGAAGGCGAAGTGGAGCAATTCCCTGCTCCGGTCTTTTCGCCGGACGCCAGCATGCTGTATTACCTTCTGCGGCGGGGCGGGACCTTAGGCGCGGAGCTGTGGCGGACCGACGTCGTTTCCGGGAAAAATGAGGCAGTATTCCCGGGTGTTTCCATCAAGGAATTTGATTTGTCGCCTGACGGTAAGCAGGCGGTGTATACCATTGCGACGCCCGAAGGAACGACGGAGTTATGGCTGGCGCCGGTGGACCGCAGCACTCCGGCAAAAAAACTCAAAATCGTGGGCGCGAGGTCACCGCATTTTGGCGCGGGCGCGCGGATCTACTTTCAGCGTGCGGAGGGAAACAGAAATTTCCTGGAGCAGATCGACACGGATGGATTGCATCCCGAAAAGCTACTGCAGGTGGTGGAAATCCAAAGCGTTTCACCGGGGAGGAGATGGTTAATAACATCTGTTCCGAACTCGACGGCTCAGGCTATTCCATTGTTGGCGGCTGTTCCACTGGAGGGTGGAACTCCGCGGCAGATTTGCGCCAGCTTCTGCGTTCCAAAGTGGTCATTGGATGGGAAGTTTCTTTTTGTACCGGTGGAAGACCCCACGCGAATGGGCCCCGGACGAAGCCTGGCAATTCCGCTTGGGCCGGATGAAAGTCTGCCGGAATTGCCGGCGGGAGGGATTCCGGCGATGGCCGACGCGAGCGTCGTTCGAGGAGCGAAATCGGTTGGACGCGCAGGCGTGGTGCCAGGCAAGGATCCCGATCATTATGCCTGGGTGAACACAACGATGCATCGCAATCTATACAGAATCTCGCTTCCGTGAGAATTGCGGGGGTATGGTGGAGCGAGCGAGGGGTTGCGCCTTGCTTAAAAGCCGGCCAGGCTCAGGTAGGCGCGAAGGATATCGCTGCCCCAGAGGGCGCTGACGATGCCGCCGATGCAGATGAAGGTGCCGAAGGGGAGGCGGGCGGCGGCCCAGGATTCCAGGGTCTTTCTTGAGGATCGGCGAAAGAGCATGACGATAGCTGCGGCAAAGCCTAAAAGGATGCCGACCATGAGGGCGAGCAGGGTGTGGGAGAAGCCAATCCAGACTGCCAGCATCAGCAGCAGCTTGACGTCGCCGACGCCGATGCCTTCGCGGCCGCGGACCAGGCGGTAGGCCCATCGGATGCTGAGAATGGCGGCGGGAATGGCAAGCATGCCGAATAGCCAGAGGAGAAAGGCGTCATAGAGGTGGGCGCGATGGGAGGCAAGGCCCGACTGGAATGTCCAGTGCAGGGGCAAGCGGCGCCAGATGAGGTGAACGCCGAAACGGGCCAGGGATAGGGGCAAGCCCAGCAGCATGCCACCCAGGGTCAACCGGTCTGGAAGCCAGAGGTGTTCGGCGTCGAGAACAGCGAGGGCGACGAGCAGGTAGCTGAGGAGCATCTTGACCAGGGCGAAGAAGATGGCGTCAAAGATGCTGATTCTGGTCCAGCCGGGCAGATAGAGTGCAGGCAATTGCTGCCAGGCGGCGATTGCCCAGATGCAGCCGACGGAAAGCTCCACGATGAGATAGCGGATGCCGATGGCGGCGCCGCAGGTGCGGCAGCGTCCGCGCAGGAAAAGATAGCTGGCGAGGGGGATATTCTCCCACCAGTGCAGGCTGCGCTGGCAGGCGCGGCAATGCGAGCTCGGGCTGACAACGCTTTCGCTGGAGGTCCAGCGAGTCAGGCACACGTTGAGGAAACTGCCGAACGCCAGGCCGAATAGGCCGGCAATTATGGCGCCGAGAATGCGCATCAGGCTGAGAATACAGGGAAAAGGGAGAAGGGAGTAGGGAGTAGCCAGCAAAGAGTCGGGGGTTGGAGCGGACTAGCGGAGTGTGAGTTCGGATTCGGGCGTACTTTGAACGAGTCCGGCGCGGATGAGCACTCCCCATGCCACAAGTTGCCACCACAATAGGGCGCCGACGGTAACCACGGCATCGGCTGCAAACGGATCCATAAGGTACCGGCGGTGTGGCATGCCGGTACGTAGCAGCCCACGCAGCACACCTCCTGCGATTGACACAGCGAGGATCACAATCAAAACCAGCGTCTTTTGTGCCGGAAGCAGGAGGGTGGGCAACGGCTGGGGAGCCGGTCGGGTTGACCGGTACCAGCTACGGATCCAGAGGCAGAGAATGAGGACGCCGGCTACGCTGCTGACAATTTGCAGGAATGAGTAGACTTGCATGAGGTGGAACCCTGGCACCATAATTTGCCGATGCAGAAGCCTGAAGTGGTGATACACCCAGTTGCGGGGATGGGTAAAGGAATCCCACGCGAGATGGGTGGCAATGCCGATCAGAAGCGATAGAACGATGAGCAAAAACCGGCGCGGTCCCCGGAACCGGAATGGCTGTAAAGCAGGACCGAGGCGGCGTTGCACGCCGTCCGGGAGAAGCGCGACGATGGGCGCCTTGGCGTAGGTGTGAAAGAGCCACAGGATTGCTAGTCCCAAGGGGAGGCTGAGCCCGAAGGCGCCGGGGATGGTGTGGCCCCACCCTCCGCCGGGTCTAAGCCGAACAAAATACTCGAAATCGGGTGCCATGGTGCCGACAAGGAGCGCCGAGAAACTTAACCGCGAACGGCGCAGGGGTATGGCCGCGACGGTGTGAGCAAGTGTGAAAGGCACGAATCCATTATCTCAAGTAACGGGTTTGACAGCGAAACCTGGCTTCAGGACGGCCAACGCGACAACGGAAATGCGCATAGAAGCGGCGATCATGTGGGATAACGTCAGGCAACTTTCCGCGATGATATACTCCGTAGGGCGGGTGCGCTGGGTAGCGAATCGAGATACCTCGCGCATCGAGCACCGTTCGAGGGAATTACTCTCTATGGGAGGGATCCTCGGACACCACCGCAGCGCATCGCCGCTACGGCATCCGAAGCCATCATCCCAGAGGATAAGGTTATGTCCGGCCATTCGAAGTGGGCCACCATCAAGCACAAGAAGGGCGCGCTGGATGCGAAGCGCGGCAAGATTTTCACCCGTCTGATCAAGGAAATTAGCATTGCAGCCCGGCAAGGCGGGGGCGACCCCGATGGAAACCCGCGCCTGCGCACGGCGGTGCTGGCGGCCAAAGCCGAAAACATGCCGGCGGACAACATCAAACGAGCCATCCAGCGCGGCACCGGCGAGCTGGAGGGTGTGAATTACGAAGAGATCACGTTTGAGGCCTACGGCCCCGGCGGAGTGGCCATTATTGTGGACACAACCACAGACAACCGCAACCGCACGGTGAGCGAAATCCGGCATCTTTTCTCAAAGAATGGCGGGAATCTTGGCGCAACCGGGTCGGTCAAGCACCTGTTCTCAAAGAAGGGCGTTATTTCGGTGGAGAAGTCCGCGGCCACGGAAGACCAGTTGATGAACATCGTGCTCGAAGCAGGCGGCGAGGATCTGAAGGATGAGGGCGAGTCGTGGGAGATCCTCACCGATCCGGGGAGTTATGAAACTGTCCTCAGCGCTGTGAAGGTTGCCAAGATCCCGGTGGAGAACAGCGAGGTGACGATGGTCGCCTCCACGTATACGAGGCTCGACGACCTGCAGGCTAAACAGATGATGCGGCTGCTGGAAGCGCTCGAGGACTTCGACGATACGCAGAATGTCTTTTCGAACTTCGACATGACCGCCGAACAAATGGAACAGGTGGCGGGCTGAAGAGAATCCAGTTTTCAGGGAGGGCCGCCGATCCGGGCGGCCTTTCTTATGTGAGGCGGGGACCGAGAGAACGAGGGACCAAGGGGACAAACAAAGACAAATGATCAGGGGAGAGGCGTTGAAAGAAGGATTGCGATTTTTTTTGCTCTTGCTGGCAATGGGCAGCTTTGTGAGTCTGACTGCTTTGAGCGCATCGGCGCAGGCAGCTGAACCGGACAATCCAGTGGCACAGGTGCGCGACCAGCAGAGCTGGGAATGGGGACCGTTTGTCAATTATGGAAACGGCTTCGGCAACCGCGACCAGTATAAGTTTTTCTCGGCCGGAGCTGAGTTCGGCAAGATCCTCACGCCGGTAATCCATGCCGGCTTTGCCACCGGACAGTTCCAGTTTGCGGGCAACATCATGCCCTTGTGGCAGGCGTACACGCCGGCTCCACACACAGAGTTGTACACGTGCCAGGGGCCGGGCGGAAAGTCAGTGCCCTGCGTTCTGCCTACGGGCGGTGGAACCTTTTACGGGGTAAGCCTGACCCCGGTGATCCTGCGCTGGAACTTTCTCTCGCACTCGCACCGCTGGCAGCCGTGGTTTCAGGGGGCGGGCGGGCTGATTTACACCACGCACAAGTTCCCTCCCAATCTTCTCAGCAATCCCGCTAAGGGAATTGACGGTGGCACCAGCGTGTGGAATTTCTCGCCACAAGGGGGCGGCGGGGTGCATTATTTTCTGCGGTCGAAGCGCTCGATCGATCTGGGAGTGAACGGGGTGCACATCTCGTCGGCATCGCTGGGCGACCGGAACCCCGGCGTTAACGCCAGCATTCAGATTCAAGTGGGCTACACGTTTTGGAGATGACCATTGCATCCAATCCGAAGATGCAGGGCGGCAACGGTCCCCTGGTGGAGTGCGTCCCCAACTTTTCAGAGGGCGTGAATGCCGGACTGGTTGAAGCCATCCTGGCGGCCATGAACGTGGATGGCGTGCATTTGCTGGATTGGACGATGGACGCGGACCATAACCGCTCCGTGGTGACGATTGCGGGCGCGCCGTCGGCTGTGGTCGAGTCTGCCATCCGCGGCGCGGGCAGGGCCGCCGAGCTGATTGACCTGACCGTGCAGCAAGGGCAGCATCCGCGCATCGGCGCAACGGACGTGATTCCGTTTGTACCCGTTTCCGGCATCAAGCTGGACCAGTGCGCGCTGTTGGCGCGCCAGGCCGGATTGGAAATCTGGCGCCGGCACGGCATCCCCACGTATTTTTACGAAGCTGCGGCGGCGCGGCCGGACCGGGCGAGCCTGGAAGATGTGCGCCGTGGCCAGTTTGAGGGACTGCGGGATGCGGTGCGCAAGGATGCGTCGCGGCGGCCGGACCTGGGCGGCCCGGAGCTGCATCCCACCGCCGGCGCCTGCGCGGTGGGCGCACGCAAATTCCTGGTGGGTTACAACATCTATTTCGACACGAGTGACGTAGCCGTGGTGCGGGCGGTGGCCAAGGAGATCCGGCAGGGCGGAATGAAGGGCGTCAAAGCCATGGGGCTGGTGGCGCGCGGACTGGCGCAGCTCTCCATGAACATCGTCGACTACGACACTACGCCGATATCCCAGGTGTACGAACGGGTGGTGCGCCTGGCGCTCCGGCACAAGGCCACGCCGGTTCATGGCGAAGTGATTGGCCTCATCCCCGAGGCGGCCTGTGAGCGGGATAGCGAGTGGATGCGTCAATTAATAGAGTTCGATCCCGAGGCCAAGATCCTGGAACGGCGGTTGGCCCACCCTCTGCCCTGGCCGCAAAAGGCCTGAGCCCAGGTAACGTGGTGGATGCAGATTTTGGTGCGGGATGCGTCCAAATCTGTGGTGAAGTTAGAATTGAAGCTTAGACGGAGCCCGGCGCAACCTTTGACGCCGCCTGGCGCTCCTGGAGGACGAACCTTGGTTACAAAGCAGTGGAGTTGGATTGTGCCGGGATTTGCGGCATTGGCGATCGGCGCCGCGGGAACAGCGCACGCAGCGCAATTGTCGATGGATGCGCGGGGGGCGATTCCGCGCGACGTGCAGCAATTGGTAGTCGTCGATTACCGCGCCATGCAGAATTCAACAGCAGCCATGGCGCTGCGCGACCGCGTGATGCCGCCGGACTTGAAGCAGTTCGACGACGCCCTGCGGCATTCCGGCCTGAATGACAACCACGATGTGGACCAGCTTGCCTTCGCCATGTTCCGGCCCAGCGCGAAATCGGAGGACGTGGTGACGCTGGGGATTGCGCAGGGGCAGTTCCCCATCGATGACATCATGGCCAACTTCAAAAAGCGCGGCATCAAGCCGAAAGTGCTGCGGACCAACAAAATCTACCCCATGACCAAGACCGGAATGATGCTCTGCTTCGTGGATCCGTCCACCATGGTATTCGGCGACAACGACTCGGTGAAAGCCGCGCTGGACGCGCGCGATGGGAATAACCCCAGCCTGCTGACGAATACCTCCATGATGGACGCAATGCGCTCGGTCGACACCGAGGATCTGTGGAGCATTCTGGACCAGAAGGGCACACAGACCATGATGAAGCAGATCCTTGGCCAGGCCGGTTCCATTGCGGATTTTGAATCCGTACAGAAACGGCTGCTGCTTTCCTGGTACAGCATGGACTTTCAGCACGGAGTGAGTTTCAATCTCACCCTTACCACCGGCGATGCGTTCGCAGCGGCCACGGTGGCGTCGCTGCTGAACGCCGCGGTCACTTATCGCAAGATGACCGGCGACAGCACGGAGAAGATGGCGATGGCCGATACCGACGTCAACGCCAGCTACGGAAAGCTGGTTGTGCATTTCGCGTCCAACGACTCGGACTTCGCTACGCTTCTGAAATCGCAGTTGTTCCAAAGCGTTGTGCAGCAGTAACGCAGGAGTCAGACGACGGCCGCATCGCGCGCGATGCGGCCTTTTTCGCCTGCGGTCGAGTACGGCGGCGATCGGCGAAGTCGCTGTTAGAGTTTCCCGCTTGCTGTCTTTCGATTCAGGCACGTTTCAGCGCGGCAGCATGGTGGCCGCATACCAGGTTGCGTCCTTTGCGTTTGGCCTCGTAGAGTGCGCGATCGGCCATGTCGACCAGGTCAGAAGGAGATTGCCCGAACCGCGGAATGGCGGTGGCATGGCCGGCGGAGACGGTGACGATGCCGAACGGGCTGGCACAGTGAGCGAGCTTGCGCTCGCGGAGGGTCTGGCAGACTTCGCCGGCCAGACGCTCGGCGCCCGGCGCTTCGGTACCGGGAAGGACGATGGCGAACTCCTCCCCGCCGTATCGCGCCACCAGGTCGCCGGGGCGCGTAACCACGTCCAGGGCCGACTCGGCAATCTTCCTGAGGCAACTGTCGCCACGGACGTGGCCGTATGTGTCGTTGAAGAGCTTGAACAGGTCCACGTCCAGCAGCACGATGGAGAGCGGCTGCTGTTCGCGGAGCCCACGGCGCCATTCGCGGGCGAGGGTCTCGTCGAAGCGGCGGCGATTGGCCACCCCGGTCAAGGCGTCCACGGCGGCGATGCCCTCGAGCGCCCGATATGCAGCCTGCAGTTTCTCCTCGGTATGTTTGCGCTCAGTGATGTCTCGCACCATCTGCAGAATGCCGGTACGGAGGCCGGTCAAGGGATCGTGCACGGCGCGGAAACTGCCTTCTACCCAGATATATCCGCCGCGTCGGCAGTGCACGCGATACTCGATGGTGCCCGCATTCTCGCCGTTGCGGAGCCTGGTCATGAGTTCCTCGACGGCGGCGAGGTCCTGGGGATGGACCACCTCGGCAAAGCCGCGCTGCATGGTTTCTTCCGGCTTCCAGCCGGTGAGCGGATACACGGCTTCCGAGATGTAGCGCGGAATCCCGCGCGAGTTGGATAGAAGGATGATGTCGCGTGAATTCTCGGTGACCAGCCTGTGGAGCTCGACAGTCTCCTTCAGGCGCTTCTCCGCGGTCCGGCGGCTTTCCATCACAACCGAGACCGAATAGAGCATGACGGTGCCGGAAACGACAAAGATCTGCAGAGGCACGGCGGGATCGATGGGCGCAAATCCCTGCACAGGTATGGCATGAGCGCCGATGCGCGCCAAGGTCCAGTTGCCTGCCGCGGCGGCGAGCAGAAGGGACATGGATGCCCAGCCCAGGCCAAGGCGCAGAAGGACAACAATGAGAATGGGGTAAATGATGGATAAGAGCTGCGCCTGCGGATGGCGGAAGGCCACGGCAGCGATGGCAACGATGATAAGAGGCAATAAGAGGTTCCAGCGTGCCTGGAGCGACTCCTTGAACCGCATGCGCAGGACGGCAATAAAGGCTGGAGTAGCAATCAGGATACCCAGGCTATCGGTGGTGATCCAGCTCGACAGCGCCTGGCCAAAGGTGAACTGGTGCCAGTAGCCGCGACCGAAGGCAAAGATGACGCCGGTTATGACCGGCGCGCAGAGGACCGCGTAAGCAATGAAGCGGATGAGATATCGGGGGTCTGTAAAGCGGGGTAGCTGCATGGAGCGGCGACGAAGCAGCAGAGCGCCGATGGCGGCTTCGGCCACATTCAGCGGACACAGGGCCAGGAACATGGGCTTGAGATGAAAATCGTTGACGATGAATGCTCCGGCAAGCTGTCCCGCCAGGCCGCGGCCAGGTAAGCGGGCCATCGCCATCGCGGCGCCAAAAGGAGGTACGAGAGCAGGACGCCGTTGGCCACCCAGATGAGGTTGCTCTCTACGTCCAGCCCCACGAAAACGCTGGCTACCGCAACGGTCAGGAAGCAACTCCCGAGGCGCAGCGCTAATTGAGTGTGACGGCGGCGCGGCCAAGACACTGCTTCGTCGATAGACGCAGACTGTGACAAATCCCGGTTCTCCAATGGATTTATCGGCAGAGAGATGGCCTGGAACAGGGCCGCGGTCGATGGGCAGATCGTTGGCGGGGAAAAACCTTCAGCGGGAAGGGGTTACCTCTGGATTGAACTGCGCCTTGCCGGCCGGCAGCAGAACGATTTCGAGCCGCCCCTGATCGTTCTCCGCCAGCTTGGTTCCGGTAGCTTGCACCTGGTGATTGGCCGAATCAATGTATTGCACCTTGACCTGGCCCTGACCGATGACCTGGATGCGGTAATGGTAATCGGCGCCGGGCCCCAGGGCATCCACGCCGAAGCTGGCGTTAGGGTAGTCCACCTCAAGCAGCCGCACCTCGGCGCCAGTGCGGTTCTCCACCGTAATGGCCACATGAGAGGAGTGGCAGCCGATTGCAGGCCATAAGGGCAGCAGGATAACGGCGGCAATTAATGAGCGCCTGGTCATGACCTGGGCTCCTCGCCGCTTTCGGATTCGGGTGCCCCGTTCAAGCTCTGCTTGGGCGGGTGCGCGGCTTCCACCCGCTTCTCCAGTCGGTCCAGGCGCCTCAGCATCTCCGGCAGGCGCTGAAAGATGGCCGTGGCGCGCAGCCAGATGCGGTTGTCGAAGCCGGGCGAGCCGGAGATCATCTTGCCAGGGGGCACATCGTGCGACACCGCGGATTGCGCGGTCAGGATCACGCCGTCGCCCACGGTGCAGTGGCCGGCCACTCCGGTCTGTCCGGCGAGGATGGCGTTTTTGCCGATGACGGACGAGCCGGCCAACCCGGTCTGCGCGCACAGCAGGGTGTTTTCCCCCACGCGCGAGCCGTGGCCCACCTGCACCAGGTTGTCGATTTTCGCTCCGCTGGCGATCTGGGTCGCGCCGACGGTCGCGCGGTCGATGCAGGCGTTGGCCTGGATGTCGACCCAGTCGCCGATGATGACCGGCCCGGACTGCGGGATCTTCTCCCAGCGGCCTTCGTTGTTTTTGGCAAAACCGAAGCCGTCGCCGCCAACCACCACGCCATTTTCGAGCGTGACGTGATCGCCGAGGACGCAGTTTTCGCGGACAATCGCGTGCGAATGCGCGAAAAAATCGCTGCCGATCTGGACGCCGGGGTAGATGGCTACATGGGGCAGAAGCTTGGCGCGAGGCCCGATGCAGGCGCACGCGCCGACGACGACGTAAGCAGCGATATGGGCACCCTCGCCGATAACCGCACTCAAATCGATAGCGGCCGTAGGGTGAATGCCGGGCGGATAATCGGGCGGCTGGTAAAAGTAGCCGAGCGCGCGGGCAAACGCGTAGTAAGGGTTCTTGATGCGGAGCGTGGCAACAGGAATCTCGGCAAATTCCGGCTCAACCAGCACTGCGGCGGCGTGCGTGGTGCGCGCCAGGCCGGAATAACGGGGATTGGCCACAAACGTAATTTCGGAGGGCCCGGCCTCTTCGATTCCCATAACGCCGGTGATTTCCACCTCGGAATCGCCGCGGAGTTCCGCGCCCAGCCTCGTGGCCAACTCGCCTAGCTTCATTGTCTGAAATTGTAAAGCGTGGAGCGTCTGCTCGTCGGCATCGACGTCTTACCCGTGACTGCGGTGTCACGGGAAGCACCGCGCCCCAGGCAAGGCGTCTCGACCCGAGCAGAGAATTCCAGAATCCTAACCTGAAGCCGCCCTCTCTAATCCCCAGATCGCGCAAAGCACAGAAAAGTCTCTGGAGGAATCTGTATATGACGAGACCGAACGATCTCGGCGGCAGCTTTACATTTGCGAACACCGCTATGACGGTGCAGAGGATGGGCTACGGCGCCATGCAGCTGGCCGGTCCGCGGGTTTGGGGTCCGCCGCGCGACCCGGAACAGGCGATCGCGGTTCTGCGCGAGGCCATCGCCTCGGGCGTGAATCACATCGATACCAGCGACTATTACGGCCCCTACGTGACCAACCAGATCATCCGGGAAGCGCTTCATCCCTATCCCAAGGGGCTGGTAATGGTAACGAAAGTGGGTGCGCGACGCGGCCCGGACGCCTCCTGGCTCCCGGCGCGTTCGCCTCAGGAACTGATTGACGCCGTAGACGACAATCTGCGCAATCTTGGCCTTGATGCGCTGGACGTGGTCAATCTCCGGATGGGCGGATTGGAGGCGCCAACAGACGCTCCCATTGAGCCGCAGTTCTCGGTGCTGGCCGAACTGAGACAGCAAGGCAAGATCAGGGAACTTGGACTGAGCAACGTGACCCCCGCGCAGCTTAAAGAAGCGCAGTCAATCGCTTCCGTAGTCTGCGTGCAGAATTTCTACAATGTCGCCCACCGCGCCGACGACCCGTTCATCGACGATCTCGCACAGCAGGGCATCGCCTACGTCCCATTCTTCCCGCTGGGCGGTTTTACGCCGCTTCAATCCAGCGAACTCGACTCCGCGGCAGCATCCATTGGCGCCACGCCCATGCAGCTTGCCCTGGCGTGGCTTCTGCATCGCAGTCCCAACATCCTGCTGATTCCGGGCACATCCAGCCTCGTCCACCTGAGGGAAAACCTTCGCGCAGTGGATTTCAAACTGGCTCCCAAGATGTTGAAAACGCTGGACTCCATAGCCACCGAGACCAATGAACCCAAGTTGACAGCACATTGAGGAGCAACGTCGGCTGACCGGTTCCGGCCGTTACGCGGAGCCACGGTTCTCCATTTCAGGGCGGCTCTGCCTCGTTGAACAGCTCCGGCTGGGGCTCGGCCGACGGCCGGCGCTTCCCTGCTCCGATCAGGCTCACCACGTGCAGCGCCTCGATGGCTTGACGCGGCAAGTAAATCCGCTGCGTATTCGACCGCTGGTCGGGAGGCGTCAGCAGCAGGCCCGGGCCCTCAATCAGCGACCGGTCGTTGGCCGCCAGCCCCTCCAACTCGTCGCCGTCGTTCAGGGTCATGCGCAGCCACAGGCCGGCCGCGCGCGGACGCACCGCGAAGCGCTTGTGCAGCAGCCGCTCCGGATTGTCGGCGGGCGAGGAGGGCAGGTCACGTACGTAGCAGACCCACTTCACCGTGTCCCAGCCGATCCGCAGCACCTTTCCTGCCGGGTCCAGGATCTCCAGCTCGTCAGATTCCCGATCGAACGATGGGCGCGCGTAGCCAGCCACCCAGTCCCGGGAGAACTTGCGTACAATCACAGGCTTGCGCTGGCTGGCCATTGCCTTGGATTGTCGCACGCCTCAAGGGCGAGCGGCGCCGTATTCGGCCCCCGCGGTACCGTTCGCTCCAATAGAAAGTGCCTAACCGGGAAGCTGTGCCGGGACTGCGGATGCTGCACGGAGCTTTTCCAGCAGATCGCGGGGATGCACCGGCTTGACCAGCACTTCAAAGCCGAGGTTCTGCGCCTGCGAGCGCGCCAGCATCTCCGCAGTCGCCGACTGGCCGGAGAGCAGAAAGACGCGGATTTCGGGCAATATTGCGCGCATCTGGATGGCTGCGTCCACGCCGTTGATGTCGGTCATCAGCACGTCGGAGATGAGCATGTCGGGCTGGAATTGGGAGGCAAGCTCAAGCGCGTTCTTCGACGTGTAGACGGCGCGCGTCTCAAAGCCGCCCTTGTTCAGGATGAGGGCCAGAGTATCCGCAATGATGTGCTCGTCGTCGGAAATTAGTACTTTGGGCCTGGAGCAGGGGGAGGGCACGGTTGGATTAGATGCGGGACTTGCGCCAAGGGTGGCCCGGTGGGCGCGGATTCTACCGGCGAACCATCTGCCGCCCAAGTTTCTTGGGCCTAAAATCCTGCTCCCCGGTCCTCTCAGTTCCCGTTGCGCAGCTTGCTCAGCAAATCCTGGGGATGGACTGGCTTGGCCAGGATTTCGAAGTCGTATCCCTGGGCGTGGGCCTTCTCCAGCAGGTCGGCCGTGGCGGCCTGGCCGGAAAAGAGCAGGATTTTGATGGAAGGAAGCACCTCGCGGATCCGGATGGCCGCGTCAATGCCGTTCAGATCGGCCATGATCACATCTGAAATCAGCATGTCGGGACGGAAAGTGGGCGCCATCTCCAGCGCCCTTTCCCCCGAATACACCGCCTGCGCCTGAAATCCGCTCTGGTTCAGGATCATGGCCAGGGTATCGGCGATCACACGCTCGTCGTCCGCGACTAAGACCTTGGGTTTCATGATTGTGTCGGGCATAAGCTCCTGGAGGTTCGATGCGGTCTGGGGCTGCATCGTGATGGGGAATTTGCAGCCTGCGCTAGTCTAAGGCAAATCAGACTTGCCTGGGAACCTGATTCCCTCAAATGGTAGGCTCTGCTTAGGGAACGGCCGGAGAGGTCGAACTGGCCCCGGCATAAGGTGATTTTAACTGATTGCAACCGGGAAAGCCTAGACTTGCAATTCTGGACCTCGCAGCACCATCGACACCCATCAGGGAATGCAACCGGAGACAGGCATGCAGGAGGCGGCACTCCAGAACGACACCCGCGCCGGCGCCGGCGAAGCCATCATTCGCGCCGAGCGGATTGAGAAGTATTACGCGCAGCCGAGCGAAAACCGCATCCAGGTGATTGCGCCCACCGATCTGGAGATTATCCCCGGCGAGATTCTCGCGCTGCTGGGACCCTCGGGCTCGGGCAAGTCGACCATGCTGCGCATGCTCACCGGCTTGTCGCGGCCTTCCGCAGGCCAGGTTTACTGGCATGGGAAGCCCATCGCCGAAGCCGAAATCAATGTTTCCATCGTGTTCCAGAGCTTCGCCCTGTTTCCCTGGCTGACGGTGTTGGAAAACGTCGAGGCCCCGCTGCAGGCCCGCGGCGTACAGGCGGCCGAGCGCCGAGAGCAAAGCATGCGCGTGCTCGACATGGTGGGCCTGGACGGCTTTGAAGCCGCGTACCCAAAGGAGCTATCCGGCGGCATGCGCCAGCGGGTGGGCTTTGCCCGCGCGCTCGTGGTCGAGCCTGAAGTCCTCTTCATGGACGAGCCTTTCTCCGCGCTCGACGTGCTCACCGCCGAGAACCTGCGCAGCGAACTGCTGGAGCTGTGGGCCAAGAAGACCATGCCCACGCGCGCCGTGTTCATCGTCACCCACAACATTGAAGAGGCCGTGCTCCTGGCCGATCGCATCATCGTGCTCGGCCGCAACCCCGGCCACATCCGCACCGATTTCCGGGTGCAGATGCCGCAGCCACGCGAACGCAAATCGGAGGCCTTCACCCAGCTCGTCGATTACATCTACAAGGTGCTGACGCGGCCCGATGTTGCCCCGGCGGAAGCCCCGGAAACACCTACCGGCCGCCGCGTGCGCGACCAGCGGCAGATGCGCTACCAGATGCTGCCCCACGCGCGGCCCGGCGGCATGGCCGGCCTGCTGGAGCTGGTGCTCGACAAGGGCGGCCGCGACGACATTTACCGCCTGGCCGATGACCTCGCCTTCGAAATTGACGACCTGCTTCCCATCGTGGATGCGGCCCAGTTGCTCAGCTTCCTGAAAGTGGAAGAAGGCGACGCCGTGATTACCGAGAGCGGCGCGGAGTTCGCCAACTCCGAAATCCTGCGCCAGAAGGAACTCTTCCGCGACGCGGCACTCCAGAACGTTCTGTTGCTGCGCCAGATTCGCCGCGCCCTGGAAGCCAAGAGCGACCACACAGTGCCAGAAGAGTTTTTCATGGACATGCTCGATGAGCAGTTCAGCGAGGAAGAAAGCCTTCGCCAGATTGAAACCGCCGTCACCTGGGGCCGCTACGCGGAGATCTTCGACTTCGACGCCGCGCGCCGCCGTTTCGTGCTTCCCGATGCGCAGGAAGAAGCTGTCGCGGAGGGCGAGAGCTAGTGATGAGCTTCAGCCAGCATCCTCTGGCGCGCACGCTCGTCACTGTGCGCAAATGGCCCTTCTTCATCGATGCCGGCGTGGCGCTCTGCGGGCTGGCGCTCTTTTTCGCCGTCCTCCATACGGCCGCGTACTGGATGGGCACACCCGCGCCAGTGGTTCCCATCTCGCACTCCGTGCGCGCGCTGCCCGTCTATGCCTTTTACTCGGTCGTGCGCATTTCCATTGCCTACCTGCTCAGCCTCATATTCGCCATCGCCTACGGCTACACGGCGGTGAAGAATCCGCGCATCGAGGGCTGGATGGTGGCCGTGCTCGACATCCTCCAGTCCATCCCCGTGCTCAGCTTTCTGCCGCCGGTAGTGCTGGCCATGGTGACGCTCATTCCCGGTCATCAGCTTGGCATTGAGATGGGCGTTATCATGCTCATCTTCACCGGCCAGGTGTGGAACCTTGCCTTCAGCTTCTACTCCTCGATGAAGTCCATCCCCCGCGAGATGATGGAAGCGGCGCGCATCTTTCGCTATTCGGGCTGGCAGTGCTTCTGGCAGCTGGAGATGCCCTACGCCGCCATCGGCCTGGTGTGGAATTCGATCGTTTCCGTAGCCGGCGGATGGTTCGCCCTGATGCTGTGCGAGATGTTCACCATGGGCGACCGTAACTTCCAGTTGCCCGGCCTGGGCAGCTACATCCAGTCCGCCGCCAACTCCGGCGACGTGCCCGCCCTGCTAAGCGGCATCGGGCTCGTGGTTCTCATCGTGGTGGCTACTGACCAGCTTGTGTGGCGGCCGTTGATCTC
>CAWBIG010000082.1:0-25524 GCA_963788435.1 uncultured Acidobacteriota bacterium
AACAACAACGCCAAAGTCGAGGACGACTTCCGCGAGGGCTGGATCGTCGGCATGAGCCAGAACTTCACTCGCACCCTGGTCAACGAGCCCGGCAACAAGCTCACGCCCACTGAGTTCGGCCGCCGCGCCGCCGCCATGGCAAAGGAAGTCGGCCTCCTTTGCGAAGTCCATTCCACCGAAAAGCTCCACGAGCTCAAGATGGGCGCGTTCTGGAGCGTCGCCCAGGGTTCGGCGGAGCCGCCCGCGCTCATCGTGCTCCGCTACGTACCCGAGGGCGTCACCGAAGGCCCCATCCTCGGCCTCGTGGGCAAGGGCGTCACCTTCGATACGGGCGGCATCTCCATCAAGCCCTCTGACAACATGGAAAAGATGAAGTACGACATGGCCGGCGGCGCGGCCATGATCGGCGCCATGCGCGCCATCGCCCTCCTCAAGCCCCGGGTGCGCGTCATCGCCATTGTCTGTGCCACTGAGAACATGCCCGACGGCAAGGCGCAAAAGCCCGGCGACGTGCAGACCGCCATGCCCATTACCCCGGACAAGCCCGGCAAAACCATTGAAATCATCAACACTGATGCCGAGGGCCGCCTCGTCCTCGCCGACGGCCTCACCTACGCCCGCCGCCTCGGCGCCACCCACCTGATCGATGCCGCCACCCTAACCGCAGCCATCGGCGTGGCTTTGGGCATGATCAACGCCGGCGCGTTCTCCAACGACGACGCCACCTACGCCAAATTCCAGGCCGCCCTCGCCGTCAGCGGGGAAAAGTTCTGGCGCATGCCCCTCGGTGACGAGTACGCCGACATGATCAAGAGCGACATCGGCGACATCAAGAACACCGGCGGCCGCTACGGCGGCGCCATCACCGCCGCGGAATTCCTCAAGGTCTTCGCCGAGGACACCCCATGGATTCACCTCGACATCGCCGGCCTCGCCTGGATCGATGAAAACAAGCCCTTCATCGCCAAGGGTCCCAGCGGCGTCGCCGTCCGCTCGATTCTCGAATGGGTCCGGAGCTTCAGTTCTTAGGCTGGCGCTACACGTCGCTCATT
Source organism: uncultured Acidobacteriota bacterium (assembly GCA_963788435.1). Lineage (GTDB taxonomy): Bacteria > Acidobacteriota > Terriglobia > Terriglobales > Acidobacteriaceae > Telmatobacter. The sequence goes on from CAWBIG010000082.1 coordinate 1,053, forward strand.
GCGGCGGTGGAAGGTCTAGATGTGGAAAAGTCGATCGCGATGGACCCGGTTCGAAGCGAGGAACCCTGACAACGTGATTCATCACATTCTTTACGCCGGCGATGCCCGCGATTTGGTCGATCGTCGGGTCGGCCAGTTCCTTCGCGGCGCCGCCAGAAAGAGTCACCGCACCATCTTTCAGGTGCGCGGTCATAGAGCCGTACCCGAAACCACCCAGTTCGCGAATTCGATCCGCGATGATCTTGTCGATCAGGGCTTTCAATTGCGCGTCGGGAACGCTCGGACCTGAAACCTCAATGCTGTCCTGAATGGTTTTGACACCGTGGATTCGGCTGACCACCCGGTCTGCGAGCAATCTCTTCCGACACGAATCGACTGAGCCTGTGAGTGCAACGGCCCCGCTTTGAACTGAAGCATCGAGCGCAGCGAGCGAATACGCGCGAAGAGCATTTTGGACCGCCGCCTGAATCTCTCCATCACTCTTAGCAAAAAGAAGAGTTACATTCAGCGCGAAGATAAACGCGAGCGCGACGGCGAAGTTTCGCAGCATCGATACACCGCCACCATCCTAGCACGATATTCCGCGACGAATTGGTCCGCACCTCGGGATATTCGGACGAGTTCAGTGCTTCACGGAGCCGTGCAATCCCGCCTCAAAGCTCCGCCGGTCCAGCCGCGGCAGCGCCCGGGCCACGCGGTCGGGGACAATCGGGTAATGCCGCGCCGCGATCAGCAACTCCGGCACCGACCATACGTCTTCCTCGCCGGTCATCCAGTGCAGCCGCTCCAGGCGCGCCAGATTCACCGCCTGCGAGTAGCTGCGCAGGGTTCGCTGCCCGCGCAGGTTGTAGTAGTGCTCAAAATAGCTCAGCGCAAGCTCGCGCAAGGTGCGGTAAACGGGCGCGCGGAAGCGCAGTCCAGCAAAGTTGGACTTGGCAATCGCTCCCCAGAGCCCGTGCTCGCGGTAAAGAGCCACAACATGGTCGTCGTCGTAAACGGCCTCCAGGTCCATCAGTAGTGGCGCGTGGCCATTCACGCGCAGTGCGGCAGCCGCCAGCATGGCGCCTTCAAGGCAGTGCCCTTTGCGTTCGCGCAGCACGCGCTCGGGCGACCGCGCCGAGTGCGCATAATCGTACTCGATCCCGTCCACGAATTTCTGGATCCGCTCCGGCGTTTTCAACGCCCGCAGCGTGCGCAGATCCGCTGGCGAAAGGCCGAAGCCCGGTTCTCCGGCGTGCACTCCGTTGCCGGATCCGATCCGGCCATTGCTTGCGCTGAAACGACTACTCATGACGAGGTTCCTTGCAGAATACAGGAGCAAGAGCGCCCGGTTGAAGAGTGCTATGCCGGGAGCAGGCGCTTTCGTTCTCTGGAGCTTTAAAAGCACTGCGCGCACAGGGCTTGATCGAGTAATATTCTCGGCAACCCAGGAAACAGACAAGGAGCGCCCATGGAACCGGAGAACACCACGTCCGCGCCTGAAATCCCATCAAACCAGCCACTCATGCCCGAGAGCGACGACAGCTTTCCGCCCGCCGGCGCTCCCGCTCCGCCCGCGCCCAGCGGCATCCACTCGATGTTCATAGGTCCGCAGGGTCTGCGTGCGGGCTGGTCAGTGGCCATCTTTCTAGTGCTGTTTGCGGGGCCCATCACAGGGCTGAATCTGTTCGTGCAATACATGCAAAAGGCGGGGCTCGCGCCCAAAGCGGCTCCGTCGCATGGCCTGGATCCATGGACCGCCTGCTTCGGCGAGGGCATTGGGGTTTTATTCCTGATCCTGATCGTGTTCCTAATGTCACTCATGGAACGCCGGAACATCCTGGCTTACAACCTCGCCGGCCCGCGCAAGTTTCGTCATTTTCTCCAAGGAGTAGCCAGCGGATTTCTATTCCTCTCCATTTTGGTCGGTGCGCTTTCGGCAGGAGGATGGCTACGCGTCGGTGGAGTGGCGCTGAGCGGAGCCCAGATCGCCATTGACGCGGCAGCATGGGGATTGATGTTCTTCCTCGTCGGCTGCATGGAGGAAGGCATTTTCCGCTGCTACCTGCAATTCACGCTGACTCGCGGCGTCAACTTCTGGTGGGCTCTCGTCCTGGTGGGCGCCATCTGCGGCGAGCTGGTCTGGAAAGGAAAAGGAAATGGGATCTGGGGCGTCTACGTTATTGCCGCATTGGGCTTGATTCCCTGCTTCTGGCTGCACGTGACGAGACGGCCGGGCAATGCATTCTGGCAGGCCACCTGGATCACCTCAACCTTGTTCGGGTTCATTCACACCGGCAATAACGGTGAAAACTGGATTGGTATTTTCTCCGCGGCAGCAATCGGCGTGGTGTTCTGCGTCAGCATCCGCGTGACAGGATCGGTGTGGTGGGCCATCGGATGCCACGCCGGGTGGGACTGGGCACAAACCTACTTTTACGGAGTGGCAGATAGCGGGTTGCAAGCCAGCGGGCACCTGCTCTCGACAGCGCCGATGGGAAAGGTATTTTGGAGCGGGGGCACGGATGGGCCGGAGGGGAGCGTGCTGGTGATTCCCGTAGTGACCCTGATCCTGATCTTCCTGATCGTGTTCTACGGGCGCCAGCGAATCCGAGCGGTCTCCGCAACTCCGGCGGAACCGGCGGCAATCTGAGGGCATCATGCGGTCTGGCTGAAACGCTCGGGATTGGTAAGCTTGCGGATGCAACAGACCACGCAAGCGCGGCTCGTGGGCGGATGCACGGGAGCGCGGCGTTATCCTGTCATTGACCGATGGCCGACTCCGACGCAATTGCTTCCTCTTTTGCCCGAACCCTGAGAATCGCCCCGCAGAAGCGTTGGCGCTGGCTGCGCATTCTGCTCTACACGCTCGCGGTGCTGATGGTACTGCTCATGGTGTTCGCCCTGGTCTGGGCGCTGTGGCTGCGCGCGGCGGAAAAGTCCTCACTGCCGCAACTCGATGGCGTGATAAATCTGCCTGGCCTCTCCGCTCCCGTGACGGTGCGTCGCGATGTCCACGGCGTGCCGTATATCGAAGCGGCCACCGAGGACGATCTGTTCACGGCTCAAGGCTATGTGACGGCGCAGGACCGGCTGTGGCAAATGGACTTGTGGCGGCGCAACGCCAACGGCCAGCTCGCGGAGATCCTCGGGCCCGCGCTGGTGAAACACGACACCATGCAGCGGATTCTCGGGTTCCGGCGCGCAGCGGAGCACATTTATGGGAGCCTGGACGCGGACGACCGGCGCCGCCTGGACGACTGCGCGCGTGGCGTCAACCTGTTCATCCAGCAGCACCAGGACAATCTCCCCGGCGAATTCCGCATGCTGCTCTACAAACCCCAGCCCTGGACTGGCGCGGATTCCATCAGCGTGGCCACAACCATGGTCGACATGCTGGATACGCACTGGGACGTCAAGGTGGAGCGGGAGCGGATCCGGGCCGCGCTCAACAATCCGCAGCTGGAGGCGGAGTTGTACCCGGTTGGGTCGTGGCGGGATCATCCTCCCACCGGCGATGGGATTGACTGGTCCAAGCCCGATCCGGCGCGAATCCAGACCGATGAGGACAATGAGACGGCGCGCGGCGGCCCCGCGGGGGCTGAAGCCGTGCCCCTTCAGAGCCAGCCTGTATTGGCGGGCGCAAGAGCGCTCGAGGCCCAGCTGGGCTTACCCGATTGCGGCGACTGCGTGCCGGGCTCGAATAACTGGGTCATCAGCGGCAAGCACACAGCCAGTGGCCTTCCCCTGCTCGCCAACGACATGCACCTCCCCATCGATGTCCCCAACATCTGGTTCATGGCGGAGCTGGAAGCGCCTGGCATTCATGTGGAGGGCGTCACCCTGCCGGGAATTCCTGGGGTGATTGCCGGACACAATGACCACGTCGCCTGGGGATTTACCGCTCTTATCGCCGATGTGCAAGACGTCTACGTGGAGAAGCTGGACGGTAAGGGCAATTACCAGGCGCTGGATGGAAGCTGGAAGCCGCTGTCCGTCGATCGCGAAACCATCCACGTGCGCGGCGGCAAGGACGTCACCGTCGACGTGCAATCGACCGGTCACGGACCCATTGTGACGCCGGTGATTCCGGGCGAGACGCGGCCGCTGGCGCTCAAGTGGACGCTCTATGACCCGTCGCTCCACGGGCTGCCGATCTTCGCTATGAACACGGCGGCGAACTGGACGAAGTTTTCCGCGGCCCTGGCCAACTGGGATTGGCCGACGCAGAACCTGGTGTATGCCGACGACCAGGGGCACATTGCGTACCACGCGGTGGGCAAGGTGCCGCTGCGGCCGGCAGGATTAGAGGCTGTGCCCATCGCCGACAACGCGCACGAGTGGGCGGGGTACATCCCGTTTGACAGCATGCCCAACGCGTTCGATCCGCCTTCGGGTTTCCTGGCCACGGCAAACGCGCGCGTGACTATTGACAAATCGCCGTATCCGTTGTCGCTGGAGTGGGTCGATCCGTACCGCGTAGAGCGGATTTACAAGTCCCTCCAGGGCCGCGATGGGCTGAAGGCGAAAGACATGCTGGTGGTTCAGACCGACATCTATAGCGAGGTGGACCAGGAGCTGGGACACCGCTTCGCCTACGCAATTGACCATGCCGGCAACGTGGATGACAGGCTGCACAAGGCCGCCGACCTGATGCGGAGCTGGGATGGGAAGCTGACCACCGATTCCGCCGCGGCCTCGATCGTCGACCGGGCTCGGCAACAGTTCTGGCCGCTGATCCTGGAGCCGAAGCTGTTCAAACTTATGAACCAGTACCACTGGGGGGAAAAGGACTTTGCCGAGGAGGAGATCATCATGCGCGGAACCGGCGAGTGGCTGCCGCCGGGCTACAAGACATGGGATGACGTGTTGGCGGAGGCGGTGCGGCGAGGGATGAATGTGGGCAAGGCTCCATCGGACGTGAGCAAGTGGGCTTATGGGAGCTGGCATATCGTCATTGCCGAACATCCTCTGGCGGCGCTTCTTCCGCTGATTACGCGCGTGGCGCAGACCGGTCCGGCGCCGCTGAGCGGGGACGTGACCACGGTGAAGCAGGTGGGCCGCAGCTTCGGCCCGTCGCAGCGGTTCACCATGAACTTCAGCGATGTGGACGCGTCGACCGAGAACATTGTGCTGGGCGAAAGCGAAAATCCGTATAGTCCCTACTTCCGCGATCAATGGGCGGACTGGCTGGGCGGGACCACGTTTGCCATGCCATTCAGCGATGCGGCGGTGGCTGCGAAGACGGTGCACACGATGAGGCTGGAGCCGTAAAGGCAGGGATCAGGGATCAGGGAACAGGGAACAGAAAAGCAGGGACAGGGAGCAGAGAGGGGAAACGCGTGGCGCAGCAAGTTGCGTCGGCGAGGAGCGGCGATGGGGCGCGGGTGAGCACGCCTCCCGAAAGGCACTGGCTTGGACTGGCTGTGGTGCTGGCGGCCGCTGCGCTGGCCACGGCGCCGCTTGTTCTGCGCGGAACTTCCTGCGGCAACGACTTCGATTTTCACCTGGTTTCCTGGATTGACGCACTCCAGAGCTGGCGGCACGGAATCGCGTATCCGCACTGGGCCGCGAACGCCAATTACAACGCCGGCGAACCGCGATTCGTGTTTTATCCGCCGCTGGAGTGGATGCTGGGAGCGGCGCTGGGAGCGGTGCTGCCTTGGGTAGCGGTTCCCACTGCCCTGGTGTTTCTGCTGCTGGCTGGGACGGGACTTGCCACAAGGAAGCTGGCGCGCGAGGCCATGGAAAACGCGCCGGCGACGCTGGCCGGGTGCCTGGCGATCTTCTCGGGCTATGCGCTGTACACAGCCTATGCGCGCTCGGCTTACGCGGAGTTGGCCGGGGGAATCTGCATTCCGCTGATGCTACTGGTTCTGCTGCGGCATGGCAGGCCCGGGCCGGCGTGGCGGCGGACGATCGAAGGCGTGCCGGCGTTGGCGGTAATGATCGCCGCGGCGTGGCTTTCGAATGTGCCGGTGGGCTTGATGGCGAGCTATCTGCTGGCGGCGGTGGCGCTTTTGCGGGCGGCGGCCCGACGAAGCTGGATGCCTTTGTCGCGGGCGGCGGCAGGCTTGGCGCTGGGGCTCGGGCTGGCAGCCGTCTACCTGGCCCCGGCCATTGCGCAGCAGCATTGGGTTGACGTCAGCCAGGCGCTGCTTGATCCGGGCGAGCAGATCCAGAACGGCTTTTTGTTCGCGCGCCAGGTCAGTTCGGATCCAGATACCGCGCTGCACAACGCAGAGCTCATTCAGGTTTCGTGGATCGCAGTGGGAATGATCGCCGCGGCTCTGGCCGGTGCAGTGGTGTGCTGGCGGCGCAAGCGGTTGCCCGGCAGCCGGCGTTGGTGGATCCCGCTGGCGTTGATCCCCGTTGGTGTGCTGGTGTTGCTGCTTCCCGCGTCGCTGCCTGTTTGGAACCTGCTGCCCGGGATGCGATTGCTCCAGTTTCCCTGGCGCTGGCTGGTTGCCGTGGAAGCGCCCATGGGAATCTTCGTGGCTGCGGCTGTCTGGACCTCTTCGGCCGCTTCCATCAGCGTCCGGCGATGGATGGTGGCTGCCACTTGCGCCGCTGCCTGTTTCGGGATGATCGTGCTGGCGGGGCGAATCTGGTTCACCGTGTGCTACCCAGAGGACTCTGTTCCCGGAATGCTCGCGGCATATCGCGCGGGAACAGGGTTTGAAGGCGCTGACGAGTACTCGCCCGAGTATGCGGACAGCTCGCTCATCGCCATGGGTCTGCCCGGCGGGTGCCTGGTGACGGACGCGCGGACGGAACTCGGCGTTGGCATTGGGGACCAGCAGCCGCAGTGGACCCCGGAGCAGAAAAACTGTCTTCAGATTTTTGACTTCGATTCCGGCAGCAACGCGGAACACTGGGGCCTGCATGGTACTGCATCGCGGAACGGTTGGCTGGTTCTGCGGTTGCGCGCGTATCCCGCATGGCGTTTACGCGTGAACGGACAGAGGGAAACAAGCCTGCCTCGCCGCCTGGATGGGTTGATCGCCGTGCCCGTGCCGCCTGGGCCGATTCGAGTAACGGTGGACTGGACGGCAACGCCCGACGTGTGGACGGGCCGGGGCTTCAGCCTGGCCGCGTTCCTGCTTGTCACAGGCGTGTGTGTGCTGGAGCGGCGGCGGACTAGGGCTCAGGTATCATAAATTGAAATGTCAGACGTAGAGTTGTTGAGAAAGTTAGGGATAGAACTGACAGATGTCGCTCTGACGGCGCTGCTGCCGGACATCGAGACCGTACCGTCTTCGATTCACGCGGCCATGCGGCACTCCACGTTTGCCGGAGGCAAGCGGCTGCGGCCGCTGCTGGCCTACCAGGCGGCGGTTGCCATTTGCGGCGAGGTTCCCAAGGGAATTGAAGCGCTGGGCGCGGCCATCGAGATGCTGCACACCTACTCGCTGATCCATGACGATCTGCCCGCGCTGGACAACGACGACCTGCGCCGGGGCAAGCCGACCTGCCACGTGGTCTTCGGAGAGGCCCTTGCCATTCTCGCGGGCGACGCGCTGCAGACGCGGGCATTCGAGGTGCTGGCCAACATGAAGTGCCCGCCGCCATCCACCGTGCGCATCATCCAGTTGGTAGCCAACGCCGTGGGAACGGTAGAGGGCATGATCGGCGGGCAGGTGCTCGACCTGGAGAGCGAACACCAGAAGCCGACCGCGCAATTGGTGGAGGCAATTCACCGGGCCAAGACAGGCGCGCTGATCCGCGTAAGCGTGGTGGCAGGCGGCGTGTTCGCGGGCGCAACCAGGCACGATGAGGCGCGGCTGGACCGGTTCGGGCGAAAGGCGGGCCTGGCCTTTCAGATCGTCGATGACGTGCTCGACATGACCGTGGATTCCCTGCACCTGGGCAAGACCGCGGGCAAGGATCTGGCCACGGAAAAGGCCACCTGGCCGGCGGTCTACGGCATTGAGCAGAGCCGACGGGACGCGGCCCGGCTGATTGAAGAAGCCTTTCAGGAGCTTGCGCCCTATGAAGACCGTGCGGAGGGTTTGATGGCGGTCGCGCGGTACTTGGTGGAGCGGAAGAACTAGACGGGAGGCGCGATGCGCGTGCTGGCGGTGATTCTCCTGTTCGCGATTGTCTTATTGCCGGCAGCGGCACAGCAGGATGCATCAAGGCCGGATGCGGGGCCTTCCGTACCGAAGGGACCCTGCCGGTTCGAGAGGCTCTCAAGCTTGCGTCAGGTCAAACGAATCCCTCCTATTCAAGAACTCATGCATTTCGATCTGTCGGTGCTGACTGAGCATCGTGTGTTCTTCCCAATAGGCACCACTGTGATGGTGAACCGGCAAGCGGGTTTGTGGTCTTGCGTTACCGGCCCGCTGAATTATGCCACCAGCGGCTGGCCGTTCCGGACCGGCCGGATGGAGAGTTCTCTGCTGGGGCCGGTCGAAGAGCGACAGTCAGAATCAGGATTTCGTTACTGATGCTTATCAAAGCAGACATTCTGAAGGCGCTGCGCGACTGCTTCGATCCCGAAGTCAAGCTGAACCTCGTCGATCTCGGCTTGATCTACGCCGTTGAAACCGGGTCCGATCCGGATTCCACGCCCAGGTGGCCGCGGCAATGGGTTCGCGTGCAAATGACCCTGACCACGCCGCAATGCCCAGCCAGCGGGCTGATTCTGGAGCAGGTCCAGAACCGGCTGCGCGGGATTCCCGACATATCCAAAGTGGACGTGGAACTGGTGTGGGAGCCGAAGTGGACGCCCCACCGTATCAGCGAGGCGGGACGGACGCAACTCGGCATCTAGGCCGATTTGCCGATGATGGACAGGATCTTGTCGCGTTTGGCGGCGATGTCGTCGATGGTTTGCTGCGCCACGTCGACCACGCGCTGGGCCGAGTTCAGGTAATCGGGCAGGGCCTCCCAGCACTCCATCACAAGTTCTTTCTCCTCCACCATGGCGAGAGCTGCGCCCGCCACGCTGGCCAACAGGGCGGCGCGGCGCTGGCCCGTGAGCAGCAGGATTCCGCCCGCAAGCAAACTGCCGGCGGCGCCGTAGCGAACCCATTCAGGCGGCGCTGCCCCCGCTCCGCGGCGGTTCCATTTGGCTTTGACCGGGGTTTGTGGGCGAAAGCGGTACTGCACCCATGGTTCTCTCCTTTTTGCCTGGTGTCCCGCTCTGCATCCTGCGGAACGTGCCGGTTCTTGTGGAATTCAGGCCGGAAGCATCCTGCCGCCATCAGAACAGATGCGCCGGACCCGCGCGCGGATGGTCCGGATCGGGCCGCATCAATCCAGGTCGAACTCGCGCAATGGCTTCACGTCCGGAGCGTCCTTGGCCTTTTTGAGCGCCTCGGCAAACTTCTTTTCCAGCAGGTCGGCCTTGTTGCGCTCCGCGTCAACGCTCTGGCGGAAGATGGACTCCTTGCGGTCCTCATGCTCGCGCATGGCTTTGGCCGCGGTTTCAAGGTCCTCAAACATGCGCTTGCGCGGCGCGGGGGTGTGGCTGATCACCAAGCCGCTCGCCGCGTCGATCTTGATCATGGCCCCGCAATCGGGGCAGGCTACTTCAAAGCTCTCTACGGTCGGTTTTGTGTGCTTCGCCATGACAATCAGAATTGTAGGCGCTGGGAGGGGCGGTTGCACAGTATGGCGGTCCGGTTCCTTCTATCGCCTCCTCCCTTGGAGCGCGTGGAGAGAGTTGAACTTTCCTTCCGGCCCTGGCGTATTCCTCTTTGCAGTCTTCCCCGAAGGTCGAGTCATGTCTGGACCGCGCCGGGACAGCGAAAAGTCTGTCCGCGCAACAAAGGAGATGCATGCAAGGTTCTCTGGCAGCAAAACCGGCTCTGCTCTTTGGCCTTCTTTTCCTGTTTCTGTCACCCGCATTCGGTCAATCGCCCCTGGCAGGCGACTGGCTTGGGACACTCAACGCCGGCGGTAATTCGATGCATATTGCATGGCATGTGACGGCGGGAGCCGACGGCAGCCTAACCTCCACGGTGGACAACCTGGATGAGTCGATCCTTGGAATCAAGGTAAAGGATTTGCAGGGCAAAGGCTCCGATATCACGTTCAAAGTGGATGACACGTTGGAAGTGAATGGCGAGCAGGTGAACATTCGCGGCTCGTTCACTGGCAAGCTCAGCGCCGACCAGGCCGAAGTGACCGGCACGTGGACGCAAACGGCGCCACAGGAAGAAGGTCCGGATCCCCTCGAACTGAAACGCCAGGCCACTCATGCTGCTCCCGCTGCAACCGCCCAGTCTGCCGCTCCGGCGGCGCCGGCGCCAGCGGCCGTCGTGGGCGATTGGGAGGGAGCTCTGGATACCGGCGCCGCCCAATTGCGCCTTGTGCTCCATCTGACCCCCGGCGCAGGTGGCACTTTGGCTGCGACGCTGGATAGCGTGGATCAGGGCGCAATGGGCATTCCGGTGAGTTCCGTTGCCCTGAAAGGAGGGAAGCTGAACCTGACCGTGGATGCGGTGCAGGGCTCTTACGAAGGCACAGTGAACACAGACGCCAGCGCGATTGAGGGCACGTGGACACAGGGTGTGGCGTTGGCACTCAACTTCAAGCGCGCGGTTGCGAAGGCGCCGGTCAAGCCTGCGGCGCCATCCCAGATCGACGGAACCTGGGCGGGCCTTCTCGACACCGGCGCTGCGCAGCTTCATATTGTGGTGAAGATTGCCAACACCTCCCAAGGCCTCATAGCGCAACTTCAGAGCCCCGATCAGGGTCAGAACTGGATACCGGCGAGCGCCGTGGAGATGAAGGATAACGCCCTCCGCCTCGCCTTTGTCGGAATCGGCGCGGAGTTCGCAGGCAAGATTTCGGCTGATCTGCAGACGATGGATGGAACGTTCACGCAGATGGGAAATCCGACGCCGCTGAAATTGAAGCGAGGCAACGGAAACCAATAGAGGAATCAGCTAAACGGAAGTCTTGCAGGAGATCGATGGTCAGGATTCTGCCCACGGCTGGAATAGGGATTCTTGCGGCCTGCCTGAGCGCCCAGCCGCAGAACGCGCCGGCGCCGTCGACCGCTGAAGCCATCATGGCGCGCGTGGCCACCAACCAGGACCGCGCCGTGGCCGAACGCGCTCACTACGTCTACGTGCAACATGCCAGGACCGTGTCCCGCCGGGGCAGCGCGGTCCAGTGTCAGGAGACGACGGACTATCGCGTGATCCCGGCTCCCGATGGCTCCCACAAAGAGCTCTTGAAAGTGGAAGGCCAGCTGCGCGACAAGCACCGCTACGTCAACTACACAACCCTGCTTCCCGACGATGACGATGGGGCGAACGCGGGCGGCAAGGGCGAGAATTCCGGCGGCAACTCAAAAGCGGACTCCACCCAGACCAAAGGCGGCCAGCCCGGACAGACAGGGCAGGAAGCGGCACCCGGCAGCCAGACAAAATCACCCGACAGCGACGATGACATCGCGATCAGTATTGGCAATCACCAAAGCGTTGACCGGCAGCTCGTCGAGAACATCCGCCATAACCTGATGAACGACAAGTCGCGGGATGGCATTGACGCTAAGCTCTTCCCACTGACCTCAAAGGAACAGGCAGATTATGTCTTTCGATACTCCGGCCGGGAGAGAATGAACGGCCGCGACGTTTTCCATGTGATCTTCCTGCCCAAAGATCCGAAGGATTTCGGCTGGAAGGGCGACGCGTACATTGACACGGTGGCATATCAGCCGGTGCTGGTAACTACGGGGATGTCGCGAAAGATTCCGTTCGCGGTGCGCACCTTCATGGGCATCAATTTTCCCGGGCTCGGATTTACGGTAACCTATGCCCCCCAATCCGATGGTGTCTGGTTCCCCGTGACTTTCTCCACCGAGTTTAAGATCGAAGTGCTTTTCTTTTTCCGGCGCACCATCATTATTGACGCTCAGAATCGGGAATTTGAGAAAACGCATGTGACCTCCAGGATTCTTGACGGAGCCACTCCGGTCGAGCCCTAGAAGCCGCTGGCCAGCCCCTGCCTGCCCGCTCCTGAACAGCAGACCCATCGCGCAGATAACCCTTATCGAAATGTGACAAACCTGTTACTGTTCTGAATATTGAATTCCGCTCTAGGTCCCCCCGGTCGTGAGGTGTGCCGTGGATCCAGTCAAGGCTGGGCTCATTCAGCGCGTTGAGGATGAGTTTGGGATCAGTGTGTCCGATGGGGAAGCGCTGAACGTGCGGACGGCCGGAGACCTGCACCTTCTGCTTATGCGGAAGCTTGAACGGGAAGACTCGCTGCGCCTTGCCACAGCTCTCTATCGGACGCGGCGGGTTCTGGCGGATGCGCTGGAAGTCCCGCGGCACAGCATTGGCCCTCGGACCCGGCTGGCCGAGCTAGTGCCGGCCGCAGATCGGGCGCAACGCTGGAATGCCATTGCCTGCAAGGCGGGTGGGGAGTTTCCCCGGCTGAGTCATTCCCGGCGACTGCAGGATAGTATCATGCTGGCGAGCATGGCCGTGGCCAGCCTGCCGGTCATCGCACTGTGGTGGGCGTTGTACGCGCTGGACTGGATCCGGGGCATTTGGGCGTTGCTCTTTGCCATGCCCGCCGCAGTGGCATTTCTATTAGTGGAAAGCCGGGTGGATAAGCATCTGCTCGGCGCTACCGCCCGTTGGTCCACTGAACTGCCGTGCGAAACGGTGCAGGAGCTGGCGCTGGGGCTGGTGCAGAGCGATGCTTCCCTTCCACGCCTGCGCCCGGGAACCGCAAGAGAGCCGTCGGGCGAAGATGTCTGGAGGCGGCTTGCCAAAGCCATCCGGGAATCGTGCGGCGGCGAACTGCGTACCATCATGCCCGGAACCGTCATTCCGGAACTGGAAAATGTTCAGTAAGACCGGCAGGGAGCCCGGTATGGCTCTTGAGCGTCGTGCGTGCTTAGACGCCCCGTCAGTGCTTTTCCGCCGCGGTGGCAAGCTTGGCTTCTGCTTCTGAGATCACGTGCAGCGCGCGGGTGTAGGCTTCTTCGCTGTCGCCGGCATCGTTCCACATCTGGTGTCCGCGCTCAAGCTGCTGATGGGCCCGAGCCGTGTCGATTTCCTCGGGCTTCAGCGCGTCGTTGGCCAGGACGGTGACGCGGTCGGGAAGCACCTCAACGAATCCCCAGCTCACGTTGTAAATCTGTTCGCCCTCGGAATCGGATCCGGCCCCGCCGTGCACCCGCACATCGCCCGCGCCCAATTCGGCCAGCAGAGGCGCGTGTCCGTATAGGACTTCCATATACCCGTTCTTCGCGGGGAGCTCCACGGCATCCGCCGCCGCATCAAAAAGCGTGCGCTCAGGAGTAACAAGCCGGACGCGAAGCGAGTTGGATGGGTCTGCCATTGGCTCCTTTCAGTCGCCAGGGATCAGTGAACAGTGATCAGTGGTCAGTCGAAGAACTCCCCTACCGGTTTCGCGGCCACTGTCCACTGATCACTGACCACTGACCACTGTCTTTACACCGTCGCCTTCATTTTCTCCGCCGCGGCCAACACTTCTTCAATGGCTCCCTGCATGTAGAACGCCTGCTCGGGCACGTCGTCGTACTTGCCTTCGAGAATGCCTTTGAAGCTGCGGACCGTGTCTGCAATCTTGACATACTTGCCCGGGATGCCAGTGAAAGTTTCGGCCACGTGGAAGGGCTGCGACAGGAACTTTTGGATCTTTCGCGCCCGCCCCACGGTAAGCTTGTCTTCTTCGCTCAGCTCGTCGATGCCCAGAATGGCGATGATGTCTTGCAGGTCTTTATACCGCTGCAGGATCTTCTTCACGCCCTGGGCCACGTCATAGTGCTCCTGGCCCACGATGCGCGCGGCCAGAATGCGCGAGGTCGATGCCAGCGGATCGACCGCAGGGTAAATGCCCAGCTCCGAAAGCGGACGGCTCAATACCGTGGTCGCGTCCAGGTGGGCGAATGTGGTCGCCGGCGCCGGATCGGTCAAGTCGTCGGCGGGCACGTAAACGGCCTGCACCGAAGTCACCGAGCCCTTGCTCGTGGACGTGATCCGCTCCTGCAGCTCTCCCATCTCGGTGGCCAGGTTGGGCTGGTAACCCACGGCCGAAGGCATGCGGCCCAACAGCGTGGAGACCTCCGATCCAGCCTGGGTGAAGCGGAAGATGTTGTCGATGAACAGCAGCGTGTCAGCGCCTTCGACGTCTCGAAAGTACTCGGCGACGGTGAGCGCGCTGAGGGCCACGCGCAGACGCGCCCCGGGCGGCTCGGTCATCTGGCCGTAGACGAGGGCGCATTTCGACTCCTGCCATTTGCCGGGCTTGATGACGCCGGACTCGGTCATTTCGAGCCAGAGGTCGTTGCCCTCGCGGGTGCGCTCGCCCACCCCACCAAAAACGGAGTAGCCGCCGTGCTTGGTGGCCACGTTGGTGATGAGCTCCTGGATGATGACCGTCTTGCCCACGCCGGCGCCGCCGAAGAGGCCAATCTTGCCGCCCTTCAAGAACGGCTGGATCAGGTCAATAACCTTGATGCCGGTCTCAAACATCTCCTCGTGCGTGGATTGCTCGTCGAACAGCGGCGCGGGCCGGTGAATGGGCATGCGTTGCTTCTCGCCGATGGGGCCAAGCTCGTCCACCGGCTCGCCGATCACATTGATCACGCGGCCCAGCGTCTCCTTGCCCACGGGCACTCGGATGGGCCCGCCTAAATCGATGGCCTTCATGCCGCGCACCATGCCGTTGGTGTCTTCCATGGCCACGGTGCGCACGCGCCCCTCGCCCAGGTGCTGCTGCACTTCGAGGATCACGCTTACGGGCACGGGCGTGTTGAAGCCCTCGCTGGTGACGCGCAGCGCCTGGTAGATGGGCGGCATCGTCGCTTCTTCAAACTGCACGTCCACCGCCGGACCGGATATCTGAATTACCTTGCCTGTGTTTTCTGCCATTCGTTTCGCCTTCTCGTCTTGAAAGGGCACGGCTTCAGCCGTGCCATTCGCTCACAACCAATGCTCCGGGCTTTAGCCCCTGAGGGAAGCAACGTCAAGGCTGCGGATTCGATCCCTCAGCGGCTAAAGCCGAGCCCTAAAAAGAACCTTGCATCCGGCACGACTAAAGTCGTGCCCTTTCAAAGCTTCAAAAGCCCCTACAAAGCGGCTGCTCCGGAAACAATCTCAATAATCTCCTTGGTGATCGCCGCCTGCCGCACGCGGTTCATATTCAGCGTCAGCGCATCGATCATGTCAGAAGCGTTGTTGGTTGCCGAATCCATCGCCGTCATGCGCGCCGCATGCTCGGCCGCCACTGATTCCGCCATGGCGTGATACAGCATGGCCGAAATGTACTGCGGCAGCAGCCCGTTGAACAATTCTTCGGGCGGCTGCTCGTAAATGTAGTCCACGTTCGCGGTGCCGAACTTCTTGGCTTCGTCATCGGCCTCGTGCGTGTCCGCGGGTTCCAGCGCAATGCCCGAAGTTAACGCCGCTTCCGCCGCGCGCTCTTTCTCCGCCAGCGTGGGTTCCGCCACGCCCGCTACCTGCTGCGCGCCGATCTTGATCAGCGGCAGAAGCTTTTCCACCACCACCCGCTGCGCGATCACTGACTTGAACTCGTTGTAGACGATGTAGGCTGCATCAATCTCCTCATGGCAGTATCGAGAGATGATGCTCTCCGCCAATTTGAAAACTCGGTTCGCCTCCAGCTTCAGCAGCATTCCCGGATGATCGCCCGTGATCTCGATGCGCCCTTTGCGCTCGCTGCGCACCTTCGCCGCCTCGTCGTTCTCCTCCGCGGTTTCCGCGTACTCCGCCATGGGGAAGCGCCGGCGCAGCACATCGCGCCCTTTGCGGCCAACCGCCTCAATGTCAAACTCCTTGTCCGGACCCGCATCGATGAACTGGGTCGCCGCCTTCACAATGTTGGCGTTGAACGCCC
Source organism: uncultured Acidobacteriota bacterium (assembly GCA_963788435.1). Classification (GTDB taxonomy): domain Bacteria; phylum Acidobacteriota; class Terriglobia; order Terriglobales; family Acidobacteriaceae; genus Telmatobacter. The sequence continues at coordinate 16,884 of CAWBIG010000082.1, forward strand.
CGGCAAATCCCCGGTCGCCGCTCACCACCACTACCAGCACCCGCTTTTCTTCGCGCGTGGCAAACAGCGGGTGGCGCAGGTTGCCGGTCTCCGGATCGACGATCTCGATGCGCCGCGTCAGCGATTCCAGCACGCTGGTGATCATCTTCGCGTAGGGCCGCGCCGCCATCATCCGCTCCTGCGCGCGGCGCAGCCGGGCCGCCGACACCATCTTCATGGCCTTGGTGATCTGGCGCGTGTTCTTTACGCTGCGGATGCGCCGTCGAAGATCGAGTACGTTCGCCATAGTCTTTCCAGTGGCCAGTTGTCAGTGATCAGTGATCAGTATTTGTGGCTGGTAGATCGCGTCTCTGTCTGATCACTGACCACGGATCACTCGCTTCCTACGCCGTTACAGCTTGCGCCTGTTCCGCCTTGAACATCTCCTTGTACTCCTTGAGAGCGGCGTGCAGGCGGTTGCGCAGGTCGTCGTCCAGCTGCTTCTTCTGGGTCAAATCGGCAATCAATGCGGACTGCTGATTCTCAAAATACTTGTGCAGTCCGTCTTCAAACGCACGGATCTGCTCCACTTTCAGATCGTCCAGGTAGCCCTGCGTGCCCGCAAACAGCACCACCGCCTGCTGCTGCCACGTGAGCGGCTGGAATTGCGGCTGCTTCAACAGCTCCGTCAGCCGCTGGCCGCGGTTGAGCTGCTTCTGCGTCAGCGGATCCAGGTCCGAGCCGAACTGCGCAAACGCCGCCAGCTCGCGGTACTGCGCCAAGTCCAGCTTCAGTGTCGAACCCACCTGTTTTACCGCTTTGATGGCCGCCGAGAATCCCACACGCGAAACCGATAGGCCCACGTTCACGGCCGGCCGCACGCCGGAGTTGAACAGGTCGGTCTCAAGAAATATCTGCCCGTCCGTAATCGAAATCACGTTGGTCGGAATGTAGGCGGAAACGTCGCCCGCCTGCGTCTCGATCACCGGCAGCGCCGTCAGCGACCCGCCGCCGCGCTCTTTGCTCAGCTTTGAAGCGCGCTCCAGCAGCCGCGAGTGCAGATAGAACACATCGCCGGGATATGCTTCGCGGCCCGGCGGCCGGCGCAGCAGCAGCGAAATCTCGCGGTACGCCATGGCGTGCTTGGAGAGATCGTCGTACATCACCAGCGCGTGCCTGCCCTTGTCACGGAAGTACTCGCCCATGGCGCACGCCGCGTAGGGCGCCAGATAGAGCATCGGTGCCGGTTCCGAGGCCGACGCCGCCACGATGATGGTGTGGCCCATGGCGCCGCGCTCGGTCAGCGTCTGCACCACCTGCGCAATCGACGACCGCTTCTGGCCGATGGCGCAGTAAATGCAGATCAGGTCGTTCTTGGCGTTGTTGATGATGGTGTCCAGCAGCACCGCCGTCTTGCCCGTCTGCCGGTCGCCGATGATTAGCTCGCGCTGCCCGCGGCCAATCGGAATCATGGCGTCGATAGCCTTCAGGCCGGTTGCCATCGGCTCGCGCACCGGCTGCCGGTCAATGATTCCCGGCGCAAGGCGCTCTACAGGATTCGTCTCCGTGGTCGCGATGGGCCCCTTGTCGTCGATGGGCTGCCCCAGTGCGTTCACCACCCGGCCGATCATGGCGTCGCCCACGGGCACGGAAAGAATCTTGCCCGTTCGCTTTACCTCGTCGCCTTCTCTCAGCTCGGTGTAGTCGCCCATCACCACCGAACCCACCTGGTCCTCTTCGAGTGACAGCGCCAGCCCCGCAATGCCATGCGGAAAGCTCAGCAACTCGCCGGCCATCACCTTGTCGAGTCCATGGATGCGCGCGATGCCGTCGCCCAGTGAGGTGATGGTTCCCACCTCGTCCACCTGGACCTTCGAATCGTAGTTCGCGATCTGCTCGCGAAGAAGCTGCGTAATCTCGTCTGCCTTGATCTGCGCCATTTTGTCGAACCTGCTTCTGTTCCCAGTATGTGTTCGCTAGCTGCCAGCTTCTAGCTTTAGCCTGAAACTTCAATCCGCCACTGTCTTCGTGAATCTCCAACCATGCTGGGCAACAACTAGCTCGAGAAGCTAGGAGCTGCTTAACGTCTCCCTCAACCGCTCCAGCCTTCCCTTCACCGAGCCGTCGTATACCGTCGATCCGATGCGCACAATCGTCCCGCCCAGGATCGACTTGTCCAGCCTGAAGCTCGCCTTCACTTTGCCGCCGGCCAGCTTGCCCACGCCCGCCAGCAACTCCGCGCGCTCCTTGTCGCCCAGCTCCCGCGCGGTCAGAATCTCCGCCTCCTGAACACCCTGGCGCTGCTCCAGCTCGGCGCGATAGGCTTCCACCACCTCGCCAACGTGCGCAATGCGATCGTTCCGGATCAGCACCGCGATCAAGTTGCGCAGCTCCTTCTGCATTCCCAGCTTCGCGTTCATCTTGTCCAGGATCGCGACCTTCTGCTCCGTAGAAATTGCCGGATTCTCAAAAACCTCTCGCAACTCCTTGCTGCCGTCCCAGGTGCTAAGGAAGTCGTTCAATTCACGATCGATTGCAGCAGTGTCAAACTTGGCCGCGATGACCACATCGGCAAAGGCGCGCGCGTAATATGCGACAAAGGCCGGCATTAGCTGCGCCCTCCCTTGCCGCCAAAGGTCGACTCTCCATCAGCGGCGCTGGCTACAAATTCCTGGATCAACTCCCGATCGGTCTCCGGCGTCAGCTTCAGTTGCCTGGCGGCCTGATCGATAGCCAGGTCTGCTGCAAATGCTTTCAGGCTCCGTTGCGCATGCGCCGCCGCGGCCGCAATCTCCTGCTCCGCCGATGCCACTATCTTCGCGCTCTCTTCCTCGATGGAAGCCTTGATGCGAACCTCGTCCTGACTGGCCTCTTCTTCCACGTGCGAGCGAATCTTCGCAATCTCCTCGTCCATCCGCGCCAGCAGCGCTTCCACCGCGCTCAGGCGCGCATTGGCTTCGGCGGAAGTCGTCCGCGCCAGCTCAAGATTGTGCTTCAGCTTCTGATCGCGGCTGCGCAGCACCTTGGGAAGGATCCGCGAAATGGGCAGGACGATACAGAGCAGAATGATGGCCGTGTTGATCCATTCAAAGGACCGCGCCGTAAGGGAGATGTGCCTCTGCCGCAACGCGACCTTGGCCGGCTCCGTCGTCGCGGGACTGTCGTGGAAGATGGCGTCGGAGATGGAAGCCACCAGGGTCGTGTGCGTATAAACCGTCTCCTCGTCGGCTTCCTCGGCCTTTACGCCGCCCTGTCCGGCATTTTCCGGCTGCGCCGGCAGCGCACCTTTGCCGTGCTCATTCAGCTCCGATTTGACCGGCGCATTCGGGTTCTCCACCTGCGCTGCGTGCGCCTGTACGGCCGCAATTCCCGCCGCCGCCACCGCAAGCGCGGCGAAGAAGATCAACCGGTTCAGTGTCCTGCGGTGCAGATGAGTCAACGCGTCCCCCCGGCGGCCACGGGCAGCACCGCGCGCACAACCCGGCCGGCCAAGTCGCCGGCAGTTCCCTGGATGGTCTTGCGCGCCTGGGCAGCTTCGGCATCCAACTGCGCCTTGGCCTGGCCCACCTTCTGTCCGGCAGCTTTACGCGTCGCCTCCAGCGCGGCCTCGCGCTCGGTATTCCACTGCTGCACCCGCTGCTCGCGAGCCTTGTAGATTTCCCCTCGCGCCTGGCGCAGCTTCCCCTCATATTCACGGGCGCGCTCCTCGGCCCGGCTGATCGCCTGGCGGGCCGCGTCCATTGCGCCTTCAGTCCGGGCGTGGCGCTCCGCCAGCGTCCGGCTCAGCGGCTTCTGCATCAGAAACTGGTACGCCAACACCACTAGAATGAACAACAAAGCCGTTGGCACCGCGCCGATGAATAACTGCCCCACCTGGTCCGCGAGGCTCGGCTCCGGCTGCGCACCCGCCACCGCGGCGAACAGAATAATCCCGGCTTGATGTATCAGAAATTCCATGTTGGTTGAGGTTTTTCTTTCAGGCAGTCAGCTTTCAAAATTGTTTGGACTAAACACTTTTTTGTATCAGGCAGATGCCTTGCCGGTCAACGCTACAAGACGCTTCAGCACTGTGGGTTGTGACCGCTGTCACGGCCAACTCAACCCTGCATCACTGCGCCGATGCCTTAATCAACTTAGCACTTGATTTTCGTCCCATTAAGGAACACACTAGTCAATACCACCTAGACCCGGTTCAGGGTCCAGCGGGCTGCCGGTTTCGGGTTTCCTTCCACTCCCGATTTCGTCAGCCCGCTTCTTAGTTTCTGCAACCAATTTGCCAGAGCCTCTGGGTGAACGACCTTAAGTCCCAGATGCATTTCGAAAGGCTCAAAGTCGCTGTCGCTGTGCAGCAGACCGAAGTTTTGTTCGATGCACACCCCGGCGATCAGACAGTCAACGGAGCTCCGGATCGTGATGCCCCGGTTGCGAAGATTGCGCTAATTGCGGACGGTTGGACGGCCACGGAAACCGAAATCGATTCCCAAATCGGCAATGTTCTGAAAAAAATGCCTCGCTTGAAGCCAGCGCGTCTGGGGCGTGGCGCTTTCCCGACGCTTCTGAACCCTGACCACTGATCCCTGACCACTGTGTCTTACTTCAGCTTCGCCCCCAGCGGCACATCCTCCAGGAAACTGGCAAGCACCGGCGCGCCGTCCGGTGGGATCGACGCCGCCAGCAGCATCCCGTTCGACTCCAGCCCACGCATCTTCCTCGGCGCCAGGTTGGCCACGATCACAATCTTGCGCCCGACCAGCTTTTCCGGATCGTAGAACTGCGCAATCCCGGCCAGAATCTGCCGCTTCTCATAGCCGAGATCCACCTCAAGCCGCAGCAGTTTGTCCGCCTTGGGAATCCGCTCCGCCACCAGCACCTGCGCCACCCGCAAGTCCACCTTTGCAAAATCATCGATGGTGATGTGCTGAGCCTGTCCCACCACGGGCTTGGGACCGGTATCCTGCGGTGCGGCGCTAGGGTTTGGCTTGTTCTCCTCCATGGGCGGCGGAGTACCCGGCGCTGCCGCAGACGGAGCTGAACTCACCTGCGCTGAAGCCACATCCGCGGGCACATCGTGCACCTTAGCCGTTTCCACCGGCCTGCTCGTTTCGTGGGTTTGCGGCGCGGTGGTTGAATGGGTAAGCTCCTCATCCTGCTTCACCCCGCTCGAAGGTTGCGTGGGAGACACAGATGTGGCCGACGGCGCATGAGGCATGGGTTTGCTCGCATCCTTCGCCGATGCCGCATCCACCGCGCTCGCGTTGTTTTCCTTCTCCAGGTTCTCCATACGTTCTACTGCGTCCTTTTCCGCGCGGGGAAACAGCGGCGCCGGCTCGCCAAACTTGGTTCCCGGCTTCAATCCTCCCCACGCCAAATCCTTCAGATATGCTTCTTTCGCCGCAGCCTCAAGATCGCCCATCCCCACCTGCTGCCATACCTTCGATGCCGATACCGGAAGAATGGGATAGACCAGCGCCGTAATCACCCGGATCGATTCCGCTGCCGTAGCCAGCACCCGCGCCTGCAGCGCCGCATGATCCGCATCCGTCCGCTCCGCCGGCTTTTTCCACGGCGCATGCGCGGTCAGATAGCCGTCGGTCTCCGCCACCAGCATCCACAGGCTCTTCAGCGCATCGGAAAAGTTCATTTCCTCAAACCGCGGCCCAAATTCGGCGATTGCCCGCTCCGCTCCGGCTCGCAGCGCAACTTCGGCTTCAGTCTCAACGCCCCCATCCGGCGCCACCCCGCCAAAATACTTGTGCATCATGTTCACAACCCGGCTCACCAGGTTGCCGTAGCCGTTGGCCAGGTCGCCGTTATAACGCCGCACCAGCGCGTCAAAGCTGAAGCTGCCGTCCTGCCCAAAGGGAATCTCGCGCAGCAGAAAGTAGCGCAGTGCGTCCGCGCCCAGCACTGCGTCCACCGTCTCCGCGCGCACAATATTGCCAATCGACTTCGACATCTTGGTGTCGTCAAACAGCAGCCAGCCGTTGGCCTTCACCGATCGCGGCGGCTCAATCCCCGCCGCCATCAGGAACGCCGGCCAATACACGCAGTGGAACCGGCTGATCTCTTTCCCGATCAGGTGCATGTCCGCCGGCCAGAACTTCTTGAACTTGCTCTCGTCCTCGGAGCCGTATCCCAGGGCTGTGATGTAATTCGCAAGCGCATCCAGCCACACGTACACCACGTGCTTCTCATCGCCCGGAACCGGAATCCCCCAGTCGAACGTGGTCCGGCTCACCGAAAGGTCCTTCAACCCTCCGCGCACAAAACTGATCACTTCCCTGCGTGTCGACTCCGGCTGCATGAAGCCCGGATTGGCGTCGTAGAACTCCAGCAGCCGCCGCTCAAACGCCGAAAGTTTGAAAAAGTAGTTCTCCTCGCTCACCGTCTCCGTCAGCCGCCCGCACGTCGGGCAAGGCTCGCCCGGCCCCACCTCCATCCACGCCTCGTCGCTCACGCAATACTGGCCCGTGTAGGTGCTCTTGTAGATGAACCCGCGTTCCTTCAGCGTCAGGAACAGCTTCTGCACCCCGCGCTTATGTCTCTCCTCTGTAGTCCGGATAAAGTCGTCGTTCGTCAGCCCCAGCCGCTGCCACAACGCACGAAACTCGCCCGAAATCGCCGTGGCGAACTCCATCGGCGTGCGTCCCGCCAGCTTCGCCGAGCGCTCAATCTTCTGCCCGTGCTCGTCCGTGCCAGTCAGGAACCACGTCTCAACGCCCAGCGCCCGCTTCCGCCGAGCAATCGCGTCGCACACAATCGTCGAGTAGGCATGCCCCAGGTGCGGCCGCGCATTTACGTAGTAAATCGGCGTGGTCAGGTAAAAATGTTCTGCGCTGGATTCGTGCTTGGCCATGGGTTTTTCGAGCGGGAGTCCTCATTCGGAGAGCCGAAAGGAAATCCCCGCATGGAATCCATCTTACGGCATCCTTAAACTAGTCCCCTCCTCTTGTCCTGATAAACTGGCCTTTGTAAATCAATGATTTTGAGGCCAAAGCAAGCGTGTATCTCCACCTCCAGCAACGACTCGCGGACCATCTCCGCACTCTCATCAACGAGAAATACTCGCTCGCCCTCGACACCATCCCCATCGAGATCCCGCCCGACCTCAAGTTCGGTGAGCTGGCCACGCCTATCGCCCTCCAGCTCGCGCGCACCCTCCGCAAAGCGCCCAAGCTCATCGCCCAGGAAATCGTCTCCGCGCTCGGCGCGCTCCCCGGCTTCGCAGGCTTCGAGGTCGCCGGCGCCGGCTACATCAACGCCCGCATCGATCGTGCCGCCGCCGTCCGCGAGGTCGCGCTAGGCGAAACCCGTCCGCCTGCGCAAGACGAACAGGTAGCGCCGGCCTCCCGGCCGGCTGTAGCGCGGACCTCCCGGTCCGCGCCCCACGACCACGTCCTGGTCGAGCACACCAGCATCAATCCCAACAAGGCCGCCCACATCGGCCACTTGCGCAACGCCATCCTCGGCGACACGTTCGTCCGCATGCTCCGCGCCGCCGGCCACCAAGTCGACATTCAGAACTACATTGACAACACCGGCGTCCAGGTGGCCGATGTGGTCGTCGGCTTCCTCCACATTGAAGGCCAAACCCCCGCACAGATTCGTGTGCTCATCGCGGAATGCGAGCGCCGCGCCGTCACCGAAGGTCCGGCCGCAGCCATCGACTACTACTGCTGGGACCTCTACGCCCGCACCTCCGCCTGGTACGACGAAGGAACCGCGGAGGAGAACGCCGAGCGCAAGAAACTCCGTTACGCCACATTGCATGCCATCGAAGAAGGCAACAACGACACCGCCGAAATCGCCGACCTGATCTCCACCGCCGTCCTCCGCCGCCATCTTGAAACCATGCTTCGCCTCGGCATCGAGTACGACTTCCTGCCCCGCGAAAGTGAGATCCTCCATCTCCATTTCTGGGATTCGGCCTTCGAGCAGCTCAAGCAAACCGGCGTCCTCTACTTCGAAACCGAAGGCAAAAACAAGGGCTGCTGGGTCATGCGCCGCCCCGGCGCAGAAGCCGTGGCCGAAGGCGACACGGACGAAGATGCCAAGGTCATCGTGCGCTCCAACGGCACCGTCACCTATGTGGGCAAGGACATTGCCTATCACCTGTGGAAGTTCGGCCTTCTCGGCCGCGACTTCGGCTACAAGCGCTTCTTCCGCTACCCCGATCACGAGTGCTGGATCTCGACCGTCGATGGCGAGCGCGATCATCCCAATTTCGGCGGCGCAACGGCCATCTACAACGTCATCGATTCGCGCCAGGCCGATCCCCAGGCAAACGTCATCCAGGCCCTCCGCGGAATGGGCCACACCGCGCAGGCCGACCACTACATCCACTTCGGTTACGAGATGGTCGCACTTACCCCGCGCTGTGCGCTCGAGCTCGGCTACGAGGTCGCGCCCGAAGACCGCGATAGCCCCTATATCCTGGTCAGCGGCCGCAAGGGTTTCGGCGTCAAGGCGGACGACCTGATCGACAAGCTCATCGCCGCCACCAGCGCCGAGGTGGAAGAACGCAAGACCGCGCGTTCGGTTGCCGAAAATTCGCGCATCGCCACCCAGATCGCCATCGGCGCGCTGCGCTTTTTCATGCTCAAATTCACGCGCAATTCAGTCATCGCCTTTGACTTCAAAGATGCGCTCAGCTTTGAGGGCG
>CAWBIG010000083.1:0-6311 GCA_963788435.1 uncultured Acidobacteriota bacterium
TTCAATCCACACAACGAAGGCGGTGAGCAACGACGCCGACTCGAGGAGGGCCAGGCGGGACCACTCGCCCGAGGCCATGCAGCCGGAGATGCACAGAGCGCCGCACAGAGCTAGTTGCAGGGGAAGGAAAGAGTCCTTGCCTGCTTCCGCCGCGGCAGAGATGAGGGCAACGCCGGCTACGCACAGAGCGGCGGTGAGCAACTCCGGCACGGAGAGGCCGGAAAGACGCTCGCTGAAGACCGCCGGCTGGCCAATGAGCCGCGCGGCGAGAAGGATGGCCGCGGAAAGAACGATGAGCGAACTGAGCGCATGCCGCTCCAGCCATGCTACGGGCTGCGCGAGCAATCGCGCGGTGGCCCTGGTTTGATGGAGCACAAAGGCGTAGGCGCGATCGACGTTGGTCCAGCGGAAAAAGCTCTGCCAGTTCTGCTCGAAGATGCGGGAGAAGTCCTGCGCGGTGAGGTGATCCTGCTCCCAAAGAGGCTCGCCGCCGGTGAATACGCCGCCGCCGCCCATAGTCAGGGTTGCAGCACCGCCCGCGGCACCGACAACCTGCACGCTGCGTGACCCGCGCGCGAGGATGAAAATGACCAAGCCAACAACCAAAGAAACGATGGCGAGGATCAGTCCGCCGGCGGTTGAAAATGTGCCGGCTCCGGAAAACATTCCCAGCCAGGAGACGCGAATGGAACTGGCCAATCCAAGGCCGCTCAACATGGGCTGGAAGAAGAGGATGACGGCGAGCTGCGGAGCGACGCCGAGCACGATGCTGCCGGCGACCATGAGGCCCATCGCCCACTTCATGGGGGAGTTGACTTCATGCGCGTTCCGGGTTGCGGCGGTCTGCGGGCCCAGGAACACAGCGGACGTGGCCTTGGCGCAGACAAACACGGTTCCGAGGCTGGCGATCCAGGCAACGACGCCGGGGATGGCCCATCCGGCCTGGAGGGCGGCGGCATAAAGCATCCACTTGCTGATGAATCCGCTCATGAGGGGAATGCCCGCCATGTTGGCGACGCCGACGAACCAGAAGAGGGTGGTGCGCGGCATCCGCGATGCGAGGCCGCCGAGCTTATTCATATCGCGGGTGCCGGTGGCGTGCTGCACGGCGCCTGCATTCAAAAACAGGCCGCCTTTGAAGAAGCCATGATTGAGGCAGTGGAGGAGGCCGGCCATGATTCCGAGGGGCGTGCCGATACCGATGCCGAGGAGCATGTAGCCGATCTGGCTGACGGTGGAGAAAGCCAGCATGCGCTTGAGGTCGCTCTCAACCAGCGCGTACATGACGCCGACGGCGATGGTGACGGTGGCGATGGCAATGAGGGTGGCATTCCATGCCGGTAGCCAGGGGCCGAAGCTGTGCATGCGCGCGGCCAGGTATACGCCGGCGGTGACATAACAGGCTGCGTGGAGCAGCGAACTGACCGGAGTGGGCGCGGCCATGGCATCGGGAATCCAGGTATGCAGCGGAACCTGTACGGACTTGGCCACGAGAGAGACGAGCATCAGCAGGAAGATGCTGGTGGAGAAGCTGTGGACGATGGCGGGATCGGTCCAGATGGCCGTGCCTGCGCGCAGATAAAGGATGACGATGGCGGCGAGCAGGCCGTAACCGGCAACGTGGGTCATCAGCAGCACTTTGCGCGCGCCGGCCACAGCTTCCGGTTTCTGATACCAGAAGCCGACCAGGCTGAAGGAGCACAGGCCGATGATTTCCCAGCACAGGTAGGCGAGGAAGAGATTGGCGGAATAGACCAGGCCGACAAAGCCGCCGATGAACAGGAGCATTGTCGCGTAGAAGCGGGTCGCGGAGGGATCGCGCTCCATGTAGCCGATGGAATAAAGCAGGACAAGCGCGCCGAGCAGCGTGCCCATCAGGGCAAACAGGGCGCTGAGCGCGTCCACGTGAAGCACGATGGCGAGGGGACCGTCCCACGTTCCCAGAGCCACATCGAAGACGTGTCCCGCGCGAATGGCGGGCAACAGCGCGGCCACGCCGAGCAGAGCGGGCAATGCGCAAGCGAGGGCGACCATGCCTTTGCCCCGGGATGAAAGAACGCGGGCCAGGAGTAACTGCAGCAGAGCGCCGGCCAAAAGAGCGCCTGGAGCCAGCAAAAGGAGGACGGAATTATTGAGATCCGGCACCAAGATCCCCCATTCTCACCCGAATGCGGTATGGGCCCAGGAAATTGATCCACGAATGCGACCGCACGGGCACGCTACGCGGGAAACCGGTGGAACTGCCGGGCTCAAGACCGTCTGCGGGTGAGACGTGGCAGGCGATCTTAGGAGCCGGGCACGACTACAAACTTGTCTGCATGCGGGCGATATTCCGCCGTGCATCCATGTAGGCACGCTAGCACCGAAGCCCAAGAGTATTTCGTGACAATCATCACGGTATCGATGGACCTGTTCCCGGGTTTCCGCGCGCTCCTTTGCGGCCCCTGTTGCCAGTTTGCGTTTTTGGAGTATGCTAGCTGACCAGATTCGTACTCTTCCGGCAGGAGGTGACGCATGGAAGGAATCTGGTACGCGCATTTCAAATCGGGACCCGCTGAAGGCGATGGGCTGGCCGTTCTGGGCAACGGGATTATTCAGGGCGGAGATCCCGAACACACTTATCAAGGCTCTTTTCGGGAGGATGGCGCGGCCATTTACGCGAATGTACGCGTGGCTCCCTGCGCGGTGGCGGGGCACATTCCCGATATCGACCATCCGTTTTCGGTTTTCCTCCAGGGGTCGATTGCCGGGGATCGAGCGACTGTGTCCGGCCATCCCGACAACCATCCCGAGGTGAAGATGGTTGTGGAGTTGTACAAGGGAGCCTGAAATCACAGTGCAGTGTGAGCGCGGGCACATCGCAATCGGGAATTCTGACGCAATGTTCCTTGGGCGGTCTGGGACTTCGCCATAGGGGCTGGAGTGTGCGCCGTAACCAGTTCGCCAAGGAGGGCTCATGCAGAGTCCTTTAGAGAGTGTTCTGGGCCCGCAGGAAAAACTGGCAATCGAAAACGCAGTAGCTGCGTTTGGAAGCAATCCCGGCGCCTTGCTGGGAATTCTGGGAAGCGTGCAGCAGGCCAACCCGCGGAAGTATCTTTCCTCGCGCGCGCTCCAGTACATCGCCGACAAAACCGGGCTGCCGCCGGCGCGGATCTACAGCGCGGCCACATTTTTCGCGCTGTTCAACCTGGATCCGCAGGGCGATAACGTGGTGTGCATCTGCCGGGGCACGGCGTGCCACACGCGGAACTCGCGCGACCTGCTGGAAAAGCTGTGCATGGACCTGGGCGTGGCCGGGAACGATGCGCACGCGCTCAGCGAGGCGGACAAGCTGTCACTGACCACACCCGACGGCAGGTTTACGATCCGCACCGTGGCCTGTTTCGGGCAGTGCGCGCTGGCGCCGGTGGTCGAAATCAATCACCACATCCTCAGCCATGTGAACGAGCGAACATTGCAGCGCGAGGTAAAAGCGCTGATGCGTGGGAGGCCCTGATGCCGCGCATTCAGGATATTGGCGTCTTCAACGCAGTTCGCGAAGCGGGCACGGCCAAGCTGTTGCCACCCATTCCGCGCATAACCGTGGGCATGGGGACTTGCGGCCGCGGCAACGGAGCGGAAGAGCTTTTTCACGCCTTTCAGGATGCCATTGGGCGCAGCGGGCAAGAGGTTCTGCTGGCCGGGGTGGGATGTTTCGGAGCATGTTTTCAGGAGCCGCTGGTAACGGTGCGGACTCCGGGCGCGCCCCTGGTGATGCTGCATCGGGTGCGCTCGCAGGATGGAACGCGGATCCTCGAGAGCATTGGCCGCCACAGCCTGCCGCCGGACCTTATCTACTGCAAGATTGAGGAGTGGGACCACATCACGGCGCAGATCCGCTTTGGGCAGGGCTATCCGGAAATCGCGCCCTGGAATGCGGTCCCGTTTTTCCATGCGCAGAAGAAGATTGTGCTGCGCAACTGCGGGCTGATCAACCCCGAGGATATTGAAGAGTACATTGCGGCGGGCGGATACCAGGCGCTCTACAAAGTGCTGATCGATGGCCGGCCCGATGCGGTGATTGAGCAGATGAAGGCATCGCGGCTGCGGGGCCGCGGCGGCGCGGGATTTCCCACCGGCAACAAATGGGATTTTCTGGCGCGCGCGAAGTCCGATGTGAAATTCATCATCTGCAACGCGGACGAAGGCGATCCCGGCGCCTACATGAATCGCAATGAAATCAGGGCGATCCGTTTGCGCTGCTGGAAGGGATGGTGATCGGCGCCTACGCCACCGGAGGGACGCACGGCATCATCTATGTGCGCGCCGAGTACCCCCTGGCGGTGCGGCGGCTGACCCACGCCATTGAGCAGGCGCGCGAGAACAGCTGCTGGGCGCGAACATTCTCAATCGCGGCTTCAAACTCTACATTGAGCTGATGCAATCAGCGCCGTCTCTTCGCCGCACACAAACGCCCCGGCGCCCTGCACCAGCTCAATGTCGAAGTTGAAGCCGCGATTGAGAATGTTCGCGCCCAGCAGCCCGTACTCGCGCGCCTGCTCAATGGCGTGGGTCAGCCGCCGCACCGCCAGGGGGTACTCGGCGCGCACATAGATGATGCCGTGCGTCCCTCCGGTGGCGTAGGCGCCGATCACCATCCCTTCCAGCAGCGCAAACGGATCGCCCTCGATTTCATTGCGATTCATGTAGGCGCCGGGATCGCCTTCGTCCGCGTTGCAGATGATGAATTTCACATCGGACTTCGCGCGCGCCAGAAAATCCCATTTGTTGCCGGTGGGAAATCCCGCGCCGCCGCGGCCCCGCAGCCGCGATGCCTTCATCTGCTCAATCACCGCATCGGGCCGGCCATCGATCAGCACTTTGTAGAGCGCCTGGTATCCGCCCGCCGCAATGTACTCTTCAATATCCTCGGGGTTGATCAGCCCGCAGTTGCGCAGCACAATCTTCTTCTGCGCATGGAAAAACGGGACCGCATTCCAGGGCGCGATTTCCGGATAGCCCTGCCCAAAGCGGATCTGCGCCGTGATGTGGTCCCACTCCTCAATCTTGCAGTAGATAAGGTCCGGCGGCAGGCTGTGGCGGCCAATGCTCTCGAGGATCCGCGTTCCATCCTGCGAGCGCACCCGATGCAGCATCACCAGGGGCGCGCCCGGAGTCCGCACCGTTACCAGCGGCTCCTGAAAACATGCTCCGAAACATCCCACCCCGGCCAGCAGAACCTCTTGCCCGCTGCGCCCAATGGCATCCTGAAAGGCGTGAAAAAGCTCTTCCGCTCCGTTGCCGCGGCCGCAAGTCCCATGCCCACGGTTATGCGCGGAATGGGTGGCAACAGCTTGGCCGTGCCCGCTTCGCGAACTGCGTTGAAGACGCCAATATCCTGAATGCGCGGCATCAGGGCCTCCCACGCATCAGCGCTTTTACCTCGCGCTGCAATGTTCGCTCGTTCACATGGCTGAGGATGTGGTGATTGATTTCGACCACCGGCGCCAGCGCGCACTGCCCGAAACAGGCCACGGTGCGGATCGTAAACCTGCCGTCGGGTGTGGTCAGTGACAGCTTGTCCGCCTCGCTGAGCGCGTGCGCATCGTTCCCGGCCACGCCCAGGTCCATGCACAGCTTTTCCAGCAGGTCGCGCGAGTTCCGCGTGTGGCACGCCGTGCCCCGGCAGATGCACACCACGTTATCGCCCTGCGGATCCAGGTTGAACAGCGCGAAAAATGTGGCCGCGCTGTAGATCCGCGCCGGCGGCAGCCCGGTTTTGTCGGCGATGTACTGGAGCGCGCGCGAGGAAAGATACTTCCGCGGGTTGGCCTGCTGCACGCTTCCCAGAATTCCCAGCAAGGCGCCGGGATTGCTTCCAAACGCAGCTACTGCGTTTTCGATTGCCAGTTTTTCCTGCGGGCCCAGAACACTCTCTAAAGGACTCTGCATGAGCCCTCCTTGGCGAACTGGTTACGGCGCACACTCCAGCCCCATGGCGAAGTCCCAGACCGCCCAAGGAACATTGCGTCAGAATTCCCGATTGCGATGTGCCCGCGCTCACACTGCACTGTGATTTCAGGCTCCCTTGTACAACTCCACAACCATCTTCACCTCGGGATGGTTGTCGGGATGGCCGGACACAGTCGCTCGATCCCCGGCAATCGACCCCTGGAGGAAAACCGAAAACGGATGGTCGATATCGGGAATGTGCCCCGCCACCGCGCAGGGAGCCACGCGTACATTCGCGTAAATGGCCGCGCCATCCTCCCGAAAAGAGCCTTGATAGAGCAATACGCAACTCTGAGTCCAGGCCAGACATAAACATTAAA
>CAWBIG010000084.1:0-13079 GCA_963788435.1 uncultured Acidobacteriota bacterium
AAGACTGGCCTTCCGACTGCGCCGAGCCGGTGCAGACAACGGAGTTGGTGCTCTTGCCAAAGATGGCGCCATTGCCACCGGTGGCGAGGATAATGGCTTCGCCCGGGAAGGCGCGGACTTCCATGGTGCGGAGGTCCATTGCTACGATGCCGCGGCACACGCCCTTCGAATCGAGGATGGCGGAGAGAAACTCCCAGCCCTCGTACTTGCGGACCTTGTCTTCGGATTCGTGGCGGCGAACCTGCTCATCGAGCGCGTAGAGAAGCTGCTGGCCGGTGGTTGCGCCGGCAAAGGCGGTGCGGTTGTACAGTGTGCCACCGAAGCGGCGGAAGTCGAGCAATCCTTCAGGGGTGCGGTTAAAGGGCACGCCCATGCGATCGAGCAGGTCGATGATGGCGGGCGCCGCTTCGCACATTGCTTTTACGGGAGATTGGTTAGCGAGGAAGTCGCCGCCATAGATGGTGTCGTCAAAGTGCTGCCAGGTGGTGTCGCCTTCGCCCTTCAGGTTTTTGGCGGCGTTAATGCCGCCCTGCGCGCACACGCTATGCGACCGCTTGACCGGGACGATGGAAAACAGGTCCACGGTGCCGCCGGCCTCGGCAATTTTGATGACCGCCGAAAGTCCCGCCAACCCTCCGCCAACCACGATGATTCTAGGGCTTGCCGCCATGGTGGTATTGATTTCCTTTCCTTCTAGAGCGTCAGTGCAAGCCCGGGCTCGCAGTGAGGATGAGGGCCGGCGCCACGTCCACCGGTGCGTTGGCAAATTGAGGGCCGACGAAGGCCCAGATGCTATAGAGACCGACGGCGCAAAGGACGATGCCGCCGGCGAGGCACACCCAGGCGAAGCGACGCCGCGACTTTTTGCCGGGCGTGATGCCCCACTTGGCGGCGAAGAGCCAGATTCCGTAGGCGAAATGCCAGCAGATGGCGATCATCGCGACGATGTAGAACGCCAGGATCCAGGGATTGGCGAGTTCGGCCTGCACCTTGTGGAACGCCATGCCGGGATTGTGGGGCAGATCCGCGCCCATGAAGCGCTGGGTGGCGACGTGGTAGCCGATGTAAATGAAGGCGAGGATGCCGGTCCATCGCTGCGAGGTGTACATCCAGTTGCCGGCCCAGGGGTAATAGACAATGTTGGATTTGCCGCGTAGCCAGATGAAGACGCCGTAGACGGCGTGGTAGGCGATGGGAATGAAGATGAAGACCCACTCCAGCACGCGCACTGCGGGCAGGCCGTTGAGGAACTTGACCTGGGCCGCGTAAGCTGCGGGGCCTTTCAGCGCCTCAAAGTTGGATATGAAGTGCTCCAGCAGAAACGCGCCGATGGGAACGATGCCGAGCAGGGAGTGCAGCTTGTGCCAGAGGAAGGAGTGTCCTTCGCCGGTGCGAAGCGGCTGGACGCCGCGCCCAACCTGAGGCGCGACGGGATTCTGGGCGGTGGCCATGAAGATGCGATCTCCTGAACTGCGGCGGCCGGAAAACGACGCCACGCGTTTCGGATTGAGAGACGGGTATTTGTATTGAGATACCCGAAACATTATTGGAAACGCGGCTTAGGGTCGTCAAGGAGGGAACAGTTGTCAGTCGTCAGTGGTCAGCCCTTGGCTCCTGTCTGCAGTGTGCCTCTGTCCACTTTCATGTTTCCAGCTTCGTGAGCAGCGATTCGAGCGCGCGGCCGCGATGGCTCAGGCTGAGCTTGGTTTCGAGGCTGATTTCGGCCATTGTTTCGCCTAGTTCAGGCAGACAAAACAGCGGATCGTAGCCGAAGCCGCCGGTGCCGCGGGGCGCGCCCAGGATGATTCCCTCCACGCTGCCCTCACCGATTTGAACCACGGCTCCGTTTCGCGCGGCGGCGAGCACGCAGCGGTACCGCGCGGTGCGCTGCTCCTGTTCTACGTCCACCATGCGCTGCAGCAGCACCATGTTGTTCCACACGTCGGTGTTGTCATTGGCATCGGGAGAGTCGAACATGCCCGCGTCGGCGGCGTAGCGGGCGGAGCGCACGCCGGGTGCGCCGTTGAGAGCGTCCACCTCGAGGCCGGAATCGTCGGCAATAACCAATTCGCCGGGAGCAAAGCGCGAGTAGTAGACCGCTTTCAGGGTTGCATTGGCCTCGAAGGTGTCGCCATTTTCTTCGGGGGCGGCCATCAGCGACAGTCCTGGCAGGGGCACAAGCTGGATGCCGTGCGCGTCGGCGGCCACGCGAAAATCGCGCAGCTTTCCCTGGCTTGTGGTCGCCACAAACAACCGGAGGGCCATGATGCCAGTGTAGCGGAGTTTTGCAAAGAGACGGCTTGAGGACGGACAATGATCACGCTTTGCAAATGAGGTCTTCAACCGAATGAATGCCCATGCCCGGTGCGCCCTAACCGCTCTTTGTTTTGCCGTTCCTGCCGGTCTTCCCGCCATGGCGGCGCCGGGCCCGGTGGGGCTCCGCGTCGATAGTCTATCGACCCCGCTTGGCATCGACGATCCCGTGCCAATGTTTTCCTGGCAACTGGACGATCCCGCCCGCGGAGCGAAGCAGACGGCGTACCAAGTGGATGTTGTCGCAAACCTGGATGAGTTTCGCTCCGGGAGGGCTGACGTCTGGTCGAGCGGTCGTGTTGATTCGGCGCAGTCGCTCAATGTTGGCTACGGCGGTCCCGCGCTGAAGCCGTCAACGCGCTACCACTGGCGGGTGACCGTATGGGGCGCGGATGGCAAGCCGTACGCCGCGAGCGAACCAGCGTGGTTTGAGACCGGGCTAATGAAACAAGATGCGTGGAAGGCGCAGTGGATCGGCTACGAGACGACTGAGGAGGCGGCGGTGCGGCAGGCGCCGGCTGAGTGGATCGTCAGTCCCGATGCGGCGGCGCTGGGGAAAGAGAAGTCATCGCCGGAGCAGTTCGCATACAGGACCGTGATTCATGTGGACAAGGCGGTGAAGGCCGCCGCGCTATTTGCCACGGCAGAAGACACGGCTGCTGCCTGGATCAATGGCGAGCAGGTACTGGATGCGGCGCCGTTTCCGGCGTGGCGCCAAATGCCATGGAAGAAATTCGTTCGCGCCGATGTGACGGGCAAATTGAAAAGCGGCGATAACACCCTGGCGCTTGAATCTGCCCGGTATACTGGGTCGCCGTTTGCGCCGCCGGCGATTGCCACGCTCTATGTGGAGTATGCCGACGGAAGCACGGCGACGTTCAACACGAGCTCCGACTGGAAGACGGCAATCCATGCGCCGGCGGGCTGGCAACAGCCGGGATTTGATGACGCGTCGTGGAAGACCGCAATGATCTGGAAGCCAGGAGGCGATTCAGGAGCGAGCCATCCGTGGATTCCCGATTCGGTCAAGGTGCTTCGCCATGCATTCAATGTGATCAGTCCGATCAAATCGGCAAGGATTTACTCGACGGCCCTGGGCGAATACGAGCTGTTTCTGAATGGAAGGCGTGTGAGCGAGGACTACTTTGCGCCGGGGTGGACGGACTACCGCGAGCGCGTGGTGTACCAGACGTACGATGTGACGCGTTTGCTTGTGGAGGGCCGGAACGCGATCGGAGCACTGCTTGCGCCGGGCTGGTATGAGACGCCGCTGGAGTGGTTCCAGCAGCCGAACAATTACGGCGACACGCCGCCGGCATTGCGGGCGCAGATTCGCATTGAGCATGCGGATGGCACGGTGGAGTGGATCAATACAGACGCAACGTGGCAAACGGAGCGGAGCTTCATCCGGCATTCGGAGCTATACGATGGCGAGACGCAGGACGCGCGCACGGCGCAACTCGGGTGGAACACACCGGAGTTCGATGCGACCGCTTGGAAGCCGGCGAAGACGATCGAACCGAAGCCGGTGGAGATCGTGGCGCAGGACTTCCAGCCGGTTCGGGCGGAACGCGAGGTTCGTGCCCAATCCATAACGGAGCCTCAGCCCGGCGTTTACATATTCGATTTCGGGCAGAACCTTGCGGGGATCGAGCGGCTGTGGGCGTCAGGAGAGGCGGGAACGGATGTACGCGTTCGCTTCGGCGAAATCCTGAACTCTGATGGAACGCTGTATACGGCGAACTTGCGAACGGCGAAGGCTACCGATCATTTCATCCTGGCCGGCGGCGGCACGGAAGAGTTTGTGCCGCAGTTCACCTTTCATGGTTTCCGCTACGCGGAAATCACTGGCCTGCGCTCCCGGCCCTCAAAGGACGCACTGTCCGCGCTGGTTCTGCATACCAGCGCGCCATTCGCCGCGGAGTTGAAGACCGGCGACGAAATGGTGAACAAGCTGTGGAGCAACATTCTCTGGGGCCAGCGCTCGAATTTTGTTGGCGTACCGACAGATTGCCCGCAGCGCGACGAACGCCTGGGCTGGATGGCCGATGCGCAGGTGTTCTGGCGAGCGGCCAGCTACAACATGGATCTGGCGGCGTTCTCGCGCAAGTTCTCGCGCGATATGCGAGGAACGCAAGCGGGAACGTCGATGTATGGAATTTATGCGCCGGGGACTGCCAGGGGAAATTCCGGCTTCGGTCCCGGGTGGAGTGACGCCGGCATCATCATTCCATGGACTTCCTGGCTACAATCCGGCGATACCAGTGTCATTGATCAGAACTGGGATGAGATGCAAAAGTATCTTGCCGGCATTGCCTCCGCCAACTCGGACGGCTTATGGAAGAACGGCGCAGGCATCCCGTTTGGCGACTGGCTGGCGCCGGAGGGCCGCACCAATCAGGTGCTCATCGCGACGGCGAGTTGGGCCTATGACCTGACCCTGATGCAGGACATGGCGAGAGCGACAGGGCGAACTGCGGACCAACAGCAATATGCTGAGCTGTTCAAAAAAGTGCGCGCGGCGTTTCAAAAGCAGTTTGTGCGCAGCGATGGTTCAGTATCAGGCGCGGATCAAGGGCCGAATCCCATGGGCGAGCGCACCCACAACGTGCCGGCGGGAGACCACGACACACAAACGGGCTACGTGCTGGCGCTGCACATGAACCTGTTGCCGGAGAATCTTCGCGCGGCCGCCGCCCAGAAGCTGGTGGACAAAATCGAGGCCAATTACGGGCTGCTGGGCACCGGATTCCTGGGTACACCGTACCTGTTGGAAGAGCTGACCAAAAACGGCCATGCCGACGTGGCCTACCAGCTTTTGCTGAATACGCAATATCCATCGTGGGGCTACCTGATTGAGCACGGTGCCACCACCACGTGGGAACGCTGGAACGGCGATCAGATGAAAGATGATCCCAGCATGAACTCCTATAACCACTACGCCTACGGCGCGGTGGCCGATTGGATTTATCGCTATGCCGCTGGGATTGATGCGACACCGCTCGATGCAGGTTTTCACACCATCGTGCTTCATCCACAATTCAGCGCGCGCCTCGGTGAGATTGATTTCAGCTATGCTTCTGCCTACGGCACGATCCACTCAAGTTGGACGGTGCAGGAAGGTATCGCAACATGGAATGTGACAATTCCACCTAACACCAGAGGCTGGTGGAGCAACTCCAAGAGTTACGCGATCAGGAGCGAGCGGAAAAATGATGGGGCGATGCACGTCGGTACGGGTCCAGACGGCCAACCCGGCGCATGGCTCGATCCTGGCACTTACACATTTACGATCGCGCTCGTGACCGAGGGGAAGGGCAGCGAGGCGACTAAGAATTGACCCTGTTCACTTGCCAACAACCAACAACTCACTACTGATAACTGACAACTGTGAACTAAGAACGGTGAACTGAGTTTATGTCCATCCTCGCAGGTATCGGCTGGCACATGGTGGGCGCGGCATCCGCTGCGTCCTTTTACGCGCCCATTGAGAAAGTGAGAAAGTGGTCCTGGGAGACCACGTGGGCTGTGGCCGGCTTCTTCTCGTGGATCGTGCTTCCCATCGGCTTCAGCCTTTACCTGCTCCCCCATTTCCAGGCGTTCTACGCGGCCATCCCCACCGTGCTGATATGGAAGGTGGCGCTGCTGGGCGCCATGTGGGGAGTGGGCAATGTCAGCTACGGCCTCACCATGCGGCACCTGGGCATTTCGCTCGGCGTGGGAGTAGCCATTGGCGTTACGCTTGTCGCGGGCACGCTTGTTCCCAAGCTTATCGCCGGACAATATGCCGATCTGTTCCTGAGCCGCAGCGGATTCTGGAACATCTCAGGAATGCTGGTGGCGCTGACCGGCATTGCCGTGGTCTCCTGGGCGGGCCACTTGAAAGAAATCGAGTTGGGCCGCCAGACGGAAGAATTCAATGTGAAACTGGGCTTGGCGCTTGCGGTGATGTGCGGGATCTTTTCGTCGGGATTCGCCTTTGCGCTGAATACTGCGACGCCCATTCGCGAGGCCGCGCTGAGGGCCGGCGTGAATTCGCTGTATGCGCGGCTTCCCTCCTATGTACTGATCATGGGCGGCGGCGCAATCGTCAACCTGACCTATTGTTTCGTCCGCCTGGGCCTCAAGCGCAGCATCTCGCTTCGCGCCGATCTGGCGCAACCCGGCGCAACCCTGCTGAAGAACGCGTCCATGGCGGCGGCAGGCGGAATCATGTGGTACTTCCAGTTCTTCTTTTATGCCTGGGGTGAAGCCAACATCTCGGTTCGCCTCTCGTACGTAAACTGGATGCTGCACATGAGTGGTTACGTGCTTTTTGGCGGCGTCGTCGGCCTTGCGTTGGGGGAATGGGCGGGCGTGGGCCGGCGGCCTGTCAGGCTGCTCTGGGCCGGAATGCTGATCATTATCGCCGCCGCCAACCTGGTGGGGCTCGGACTTGCGACTTGAGATGACCACGGGTCCATCGGGGACCTTTAACAGTGCTGGATGAACGGGGCAAATATCTGTAATAAAAGAAGTTAAATCCTTTTCAAAACAAATGCCAGAATGTGCAATGACGACTGACGTGGTCGACGGGGCCCGGGTTGACTCCCGAAAAGCGATTGGCCTTCTTTCTATGGCTTGGGCTTCATTCTGGAAGGAGAGAGTGGATGGGCAGCGGGTCACGTGGTATTCTACGAGGTGATTCCCCCCTCATATTGTTCAAAAATAAGCATCGTTGCCCCCAATTCGATGTGGTAGGTTGGTACTGAAACGCAAGCGCCTCAAAGGGGGAAACCCCCATCGGATCTGCGAGAACGTTTGAAGCAGTTTCCCGAGTGTTTCAATTTCGTTGCGGAGGATTAATATGCGCTTAACGCAATCTGTGACCTGGGTATTAGCGGGACTTGTTCTGGCCGCCGTGCCAGCTGCCTTGAGCGGCCAGAGCACTGCCAAGCAGAACGGGTCGTACTCGTATGCAGACTCGCCATCGCGGTGGGATTTCTTTGCCGGATACAGCTATCTGTCGCCCCATGGCACGGACTCTCAGGGAGTGACTCCCCAAGCGATTAATTTCGGGTCGATATATAGCTTTTCCTACTACTTCAACAAGTACGTTGGAGCGCAGTTGGAGGCCGACGAGCACATTCCCAATGAAACCCGTTATCCATGTCCGAACTGCGGGAAAACGTGGGGCAACGCGGACTTTTCGGGGGGTGGCGGAGGTCTGATCTTCCGTTATCCGGGCACTCTACTCACTCCGTTCGCACACGGGCTTGTTGAGTTGCAACGCGTTGGAATAGACCCTGGGACCGACGGCACTTATGGAATTGGGGTTGAGGGTGGCGGCGGTCTGGATTTGGAGACGCCGATGTTCCATCACCGGCTCGCAATCCGGCTGGGGCAGGCCGACTTCCAGTACGCGCACGCCAACTGGTCCGGGGGCCGCGGAAACTTTGACTCGGCGCAGCTCAGCGCGGGCTTTGTGATTCACGGTGGCTCGATTGCGCCGCCGCCGCAGTTGACGGTGGCCTGCGCGGTGAACCCGACCAGCGTGTTTCCGGGCGACCCGGTGACAGCGACGTCGACGGTGAGCAACCAGATTCCGAAGGAGAACGTGATTGCGACGATCTCTGGCGACGGGATCAACGGAGCCCAAACCGGAACCACCGCGACCGTGAGCACGGGGAGTTTGTCGCCGGGAACACACACGGTGAAATGTGACGCCAAGGAAGGCAAGCCAGGCAAGGAAGGCATGAAGCCCTGGCAGAATGCGACGGCATCGACGGCGACGTTCACGGTGAAGGAGTTTGAGCCGCCGACGATCAGCTGCTCGGCCAATCCGACGACGCTGAAGCCTGGGGACAGCTCGACGATCACGGCGACGGGAATGAGCCCACAGAATCGGCCGCTGACCTACACCTACTCGGCATCCGCAGGGACGGTGAACGGCAGCGGGAACACGGCGACGTTCTCCTCAACGGGAGCGCCGACGGGGACAACCACAATCACCTGCAACGTGTCGGATGACAAGGGCCACAATGCGTCTGCGGAGACCAGCGTTTCGATTGAAGCGCCGCCACCGCCGCCGCAGCCGAAGACCCAGGCATTGTGCTCGATCACGTTTACGACGGATACCAAGCGTCCGGTGCGTGTCGATAACGAAGCCAAGGCGTGCCTGGACGAAGTGGCGCTGGACCTGCAGAAGCAGCCGGATGCAAAGGCTGTCGTCGTGGGCGAGTCGAACGACAAGGAGAAGGCCGAACAGGCGAAGATGGAGAAGCGCAATGCGAAGCTCCGTCATCCCAAGCCGGTTGAGAACTTCGCAGCGCAGCGCGCGGTGAACACCAAGCAATATCTGGTGACGGACAAGGGAATCGATCCGTCGCGGATCACGGTGGCCACCGGGACGGGCGATAACCAGCAGGTGGAGGACTACCTTGTGCCTGCGGGAGCGGACTTCAACGCCGACGTGCAGGGCACGACGCCGGTGGACGAGAACACGGTGAAGCCGCAGGAGCGCAAGCCCCTGCCTGAGCGCCACCCCGCCCACCACAAGAAGGCGGCCCAGTAATTCGGGCTGGCCGAGCGAAGTAAAGCAAGATCGGGCAGCGATCTCACGATCGCTGCCCGATTTGTTTCTGGACCGGATGGGGTGCAATCAAACGCCGGAGCTGAATTGACTGCTGCAAACGCGGAACGCGGGCGAATGCGCTCAATAGGCTTCGAATTGATTGAGCGGCAGGCGGACGCGGAAGCATGTGCTGCCTGGTTCAGAGCGGACGCCGAGGTGACCGCGATGCTTGCGCACGATGCGCATGGCATTGTCGAGTCCCAGGCCAAGGCCGTGGCCGGGAGGCTTAGTGGTGAAGAAGGGTTCGAAGATGCGGTCCTGCAGTTCGAGCGGGATGCCGCGGCCGTTATCCCAGATTTCAACCAGCATTAAATCGCCTTCAACACGGCAAACGAGGCGCAGCTTGCCGGGGCGTCCGGTGGTTTCCATTGCTTCAAGCGCATTCTCAATCAATGCTGTCCAAACTTGGTTGAGTTCCCCGCCGTAGGCGCTGATGGACGGCAAGTCGGGCTGGTAGTCGCACTCGATATCTACGTTGGCCAGACGCGACCGCATCATCTGCAGCGTGGCGTCGAGACCGTCGGGAACCGAGACCTCCAGCATAGCCGCGCGATCCATGTTGGAATATGCCTTTACGGCGCTGATGAGATCGAAGATGCGCGCGGTTGAATGGAGCACGGTTTCTACGCCGCGACTCAGACGCAGGTAGCGCGCGAAGTACTGCAGGGTGACGCAGGTGCCCTGGTTCTCGAGAATGGCGTTCAGGCTGTCGAGGTCTTCAACGGAAATGCCGTGTTCTGCCAGATCGGGTGCAACCTCCCAAGCACGTTCACAAGGAAGGTGAACCAACCAGTTGCGAATGGCTTCTTCACGGGCGATCAGCACAGCAGGAGGCTCTGTGTCGTTGGGCCGGGCACGCTCCATGATTGCGTGTTCCCAAACTTCCACGCGGCGGACCTGATCCTCAGTCCAGCAGAGATTGACGAGCTTGAAACGGTTTTCGCGATTGGCGCGGAGTTCCTTTACCAGGCTGGAAGCGGCGCGTTGCGCGGCCGAGGCCGGATTGTTGAACTCGTGGGCGAGATTGCCCGCCAACTTGCCCAGTGCACTAAGTTTTTCCGCCTGCTGCTCAATGCGGGTGACTTCGCGGACGCGGTCAAGGAGCGTGGAGACAACCCGCTGGGTCATGGAAGGAATGGCTTCGAGCATCGCCGGGAAGTGGGAGTGGTGGATGGAGAGGGTCCAGACGGCGGAAATGGCGACGCCCTGGCCGCCGAATGTCTTCATGCGCGAAAAGGGGAGTAATCCGGTCATCTGGCCGGCGCGGCCGATGAAGAGGGCCATGGGACCGCCATGCTGGCGCTGAACGTGGATTTCGCCCTTGAGGATGAGGATCATGCGATCGGCGGGCGTACCTTCCTCGAACAGGGTTTCTCCCTGCTTCGCGACCAGTTCCTCACCGTGCCGGGCGAGCCACAAGCGGTCTTCCATAGCCATTCCCTGCAGCGGAGTGACCCGCTCCAGGGCGGCGGCAATTTCTTCGACAGGCGTATGACGGGCAGGCGGAGAGGAAATGAGGGAAGGCATGACGAACCTCCGGGGGAACCCACCTTCAGGATAGCCGATTCCATGTGGGACATGGGTGGTATGATTGCCGGTTAAATTCCAGAGACATTCAGATTGAGGCGGAGGAAACCGATGCGTTGGATATCAGGCGCGGTTCTAGCATTTGCGTGCGCAATGGGAATGGCACAGAACGTAAACGAGGTCCAGGTAAAGGCGCGGCTGGAACAGGTGGCAAGCTCCTACACCGCCAACAATGCATTTATGGGGACCGTCCTGGTGACCGACGGCGACCAGGTATTGCTGGACAAGGGCTATGGCGACGCGGTGCTGGAGTGGAATGTTCAGAACACGCCGGAGGCGAAGTTCCGCCTGGGTTCCGTCACCAAGCAATTCACGGCGGCGCTGGTTCTGCTGATGCAGCAGGACGGCAAACTTAACATCAACGATCCTGTAAGCAAATACCTGCCGGACGCGCCGAAGGCCTGGGAGAAGATCACCCTGGCCAATTTGCTTGGGCACACATCGGGAATTCCCAACTTCACCAGCTTCAAGGAGTTCCACACGTGGGCTGCAAGCCCGCACACGTGGGACGAGGCCTACGCGTTATTCAAGGACAAGCCGCTGGATTTTGAGCCCGGCAGCAAATTTGATTACAGCAATTCGAACTTTGAGGTCCTGGGCGGAATCCTGGAGAAGGTGAGCGGCAAGAAGTATGGCGACCTTCTGCGGGAGCGCATCTTTGACCCTCTGGGCATGAAGGATTCCGGGCTCGACAGCGATGAGCTTATTCTCCCCAAGCGCGCGGAGGGCTACATGCCGGGGCCGAATGGGCTGATGGTAGCGCGCTCCGAGTCGATGTCGGTCCCGTTTTCGGCTGGGTCAATCTACTCCACCACGGGAGATCTGCTGAAGTGGGAACAGGGGCTATTCGGGGGTAAGCTGCTTTCCGCCGATTCCCTGAAGGCGATGACCACACCGGGCAAAGGCGACTACGGCCTGGGAGTCATGATTCACAACAAGGACGGCGTGAAGGTGGTAGAGCATGGAGGGGGAATCGAAGGATTCAATACCAACCTGATCTACGTGCCGGACAAGCGCATCTGTGTGGTGGTGCTGGCCAATGTAAATGGCGGAGCGCCGGACCAGATGGGACAGCAGCTTCTTGATGTTGCGCTGGGAAAGCCGGTGGTTCTGGCCAGTGAGCGCAAGGCGGCGCCAATTGCGAAGGAGGAACTGGCGAAGTTTGTGGGCGTGTACGATTTGGCACCCACGTTTTCGCTGACCATTGCCCAGAGTGGAGATGGCTTGACGGTGCAGGGAACCGGGCAGCCCGCGCTGCCGATGATGTACCAGGGCGTCAAGGACGGGCATGCGCGGTTCTTCATTACTGCTGTTGGGGCGGAAATTGAGTTTGTGCCGGACGCAACCGGCGCGATTGTGTCGCTCGTTCTTCATCAGAACGGCGCCAACGTACCGGCCAAAAAGCATTGAGCCGGTAGTTGGAGCAAATGAGAATGCCCTGCGGAATTCTCGCAGGGCATTCTCATTTGCAACTGGCAGCGCTCAGCGCGTTTTGGCAATTTCTTCGACCGTTACCGGATCGAGGAAGGGCATGCTGGCGCGCAAGCTCTTGCCAACGATTTCGACCGGGTGCTTTGCTTCGGCTTCGCGGAAGGCGAGGAATTCCTTGCGCCCCGAGTTTTGATCGGCCAGGAATCGCCTGGCAAAAGAGCCGTCCTGAATTTCCTTGAGGATCTGCTTCATGGCCTTGCGGCTTTCCTCGTTGATGACGCGCGGGCCGCTGACATAGTCGCCCCACTCCGCGGTGTCGGAGATGGAGTAGCGCATGTAGGCCAGGCCGCCGCGATAGATAAGATCGACGATAAGCTTGAGCTCGTGGAGGACTTCGAAGTAGGCGCTCTCCGGTTGGTAGCCGGCTTCCACCAGGGTTTCATATCCGGCCTTGATGAGCGCGCTGACGCCGCCACAAAGGACAGCCTGCTCGCCGAAGAGGTCAGTTTCTGTTTCTTCTTTGAATGTGGTTTCAAGCACGCCGGCGCGGGTGCAGCCAATACCCTTCAGGTAACTGAGATTGAGCGCGTGGGCGTGGCCAGTGGCGTCCTGGTGAATGGCGATGAGTCCGGGAATGCCCCCACCCTCGATGAAGAGCTCGCGCACGCGTTTTCATCTACTTGGTTCAGCTTCAGGTGCTTGCTAAGAAGCCGAGCTTCTTCGGGCTGTAGCTCACCAGCAGGTTTTTGGTCTGCTGATAGTGGTCGAGCATCATGCTGTGCGTTTCGCGGCCAATGCCCGATTGCTTGTAGCCGCCGAACGCCGCGTGCGCCGGATAAGCGTGGTAGCAGTTGATCCACACGCGCCCCGCCTGGATTCCGCGTCCCAGCCGATGGCAGCGGTTTACATCGCGCGTCCACAAGCCCGCGCCCAGCCCGTAGAGCGTGTCGTTGGCTATCTCCAGCGCGTCGGCTTCGGTCTTGAAGGTGGTCACCGAGACCACCGGCCCGAAGATTTCTTCCTGGAAAATCCTCATGCGATTGTGGCCGTGGAAGACGGTGGGCTCTACGTAGTAGCCGCCTTCCAGGTCGCCGCCCAGATGAGCGCGCTTGCCGCCAGTCAGCACCTCGGCACC
>CAWBIG010000085.1:0-7900 GCA_963788435.1 uncultured Acidobacteriota bacterium
ACAACAACAAGAGCAAATGCAGGTCCTTCGACTCCGTTCGGCGCAAAAGACGCGCCGAACTCCGCTCAGGATGACAGCTACTGTAGGAAAGGGCCGGCGGGTCGCCGCGCGATGCGGGGAGCGTGGGCCGGAGGCCCACGCTACAGCCGGCCAGGAGGCCGGCGCTACTTAATTCACGGATACGCTCTTATTCCGTAACCGTTAGCTCCGCGTGCAACGTTGCCGTAGAATCCTCGCCGGCCCACACATCGAACGTGGATGGCTCGACGGCCCAGACTTTTGTCTGCGGGCTCCAGAACTCGAGCTCGTTTGTGCCCAGCGAGAACGTGAGCGTTTTGGTTTCGCCGGGCTGGAGCGTGACGCGCTTGAAAGCCCTCAAGCTGGCGCACCGGCCGCGACGCCGAGCCGTAGCGCTGGTGGATGTAAATCTGCGCCACTTCGTCGCCGGGAACGGAGCCGGTGTTGGTGACGTCGACGGAGACCTGGGTGCTGCCATCTTTCGCAATGCTCGTCCGGCTCAGCTTCAAGTTCGCGAACTTGAACGAGGTGTAGCTGAGGCCGTAGCCAAAGGGATAGAGCGGCTTCGAGTTCATGTCCCAGTAGCGCGAGGTGAAGTTGGGCGCGTCTTCGGGCTCGTGAGTGAGATTGTGATTGTAGTAGAGCGGCTCAGAGCCGGCCACGCGCGGCCAACTTACGGGCAGCTTGCCGCCGGGGTTCACGTCGCCGAAGAGGACGTCGGCCACGGCATCGCCGCCCTCAGTTCCGGGATACCACGCTTCAAGAATTGCGGGAATGTGCGCGGAGGCCCAGCGAATGTCGAGGGGGCGGCCGTTCTCAAGCACGAGCACGATGGGCTTGCCCGATGCGACGGCGGCCTGCAGCATCAGCGGCTGAATGCCGGGCAGATCGAGCGTGGCGCGCGAGGCGTTCTCGCTGCTCATGGTGGCCAGCTCGCCCATGACGGCGACGACCACGTCGGCATCGGCGATGGCGTCGTTCTCCTGCTTGATGGCGTCGGCGATCTCCGCATCGGTGGCGGGCGGCGGGGGCTTCTTGCCCTGGATCTGATCGAACAGCGACGCGTAGAGCGTGGTGGGCGTGGGACCGGCCACGAACGTGATCTGCGCATCGGGCAAGCGCTTTTTGAACGCCGCCAGCACGGTGACGGGATGGCTCTTGCTGCCACCGCCGAAGAGGCCTTCCACGGTCCAGCCGCCTTCGATATCGCGCGTGGAATCGCCGAGCGGGCCGATGACGGCAATCTTCTTGATCGACGTGGACAGCGGCAGGGTGTGGTTGTCGTTCTTGAGCAGGACCATGGAGCGGCCGGCCAGCTTGCGCTCGAGCGCGAGGCCTTCGGGACGGTCGAGCACGGCGTCAATTTTGGATGCATCCACGTAGGGGTGGTCGAATAGGCCGAGCTGATATTTGACGCGCAGAATGGGCAGGACGGCGGCGTCGATTTCGGCCTCGCTGACTTTGCCATCCTTGACCAGGCCCGCCAAGTTGTGGGTGAAGGTCTGGCTGGCCATGTCCATATCGAGACCGGCGTGAACAGCCTTGTAGGCGGCGTCGGCGGGGTCCTTGGCGTAGCCGTGGGTCTGCAGGCTGGCGACGGCGAACGCGTCCGACACAACGAAGCCCTTGAAGCCCCACTCGTTGCGCAGAATGTCAGTGAGCAGCCAGCGATTGCCGCTGGCGGGGACGTCGTTGAGGTCCATGTACGCGGACATGAAGCTGCCCGCGCCAGCCTCTTCGGCGGCGTGGAATGGCTTGAGGTAAACGTTGCGGAAAAGCTCTTCGGGAATGTAGCTGGAGTCGTAGTCGCGCCCGCCGTCGGCGGCGCCATAGCCGGCGTAGTGCTTGACGCAGGCGACCACGGAGTCGGGGCCGAGCGCAGCGCCCTGGAAGCCGCGAACCTGCGCGCGAGCCATCGCGGAGCCGAGATAGGGGTCTTCACCAGCGCCCTCGACGATGCGTCCCCAGCGGGCGTCGCGGGCGATGTCGACCATGGGGGTGAAGGTCCACTGGATGCCGGCCGCGCGCGCGTCTTCGGCGGCCCAGTGCTGCGCCTGCTCCTCGACAGACGGATCCCACGACGATGCCATGGCCAGCGGCACCGGGAAAACGGTGCGGTAGCCGTGGATCACGTCGAAGCCGAAAAGGATGGGGATGTGCAGGCGCGACTTGTCCACTGCGATGTGCTGGAGACGGTTGATCTGGTTCGCATCAATGAGCCATAGGATGGAGCCGACGCGACCCTGGGCGATGAGGTCGTCGGGCTTGTCAGAGCCGAGCATGGGCATCTGCACGCCAGAGGACTGGTTCATCTGGCCGATCTTTTCGTCCAGCGTCATCTGCTGGAGCAGGGCGCGAGCCTTCTGGACGGCCTGCTGGAAGGTGAAGAGACTGGGCGGCGGCCTGGCTCAGCGAAGAGCAGACGGGGAAGGCAGCGAATAGAAGAAGAACAACCGTTCTTTTCTGGAACATGATGGGATTCCCTTCGGGACGACAGACGAGGATACCGGGATCCACACGTATGTGTCATGTCCGCCGGTTTTCGCATCTAAACTCAGTAATAGGTTATGCGCATTAGAACTACAGGACGGGCCGGGAGCCTGTTTTCCTTTGTTGGGGTTGTAGCTATGGTTGTGTCTGCGGCTTCCGGCATTGGCGCACACGGCATGGGCTCGGTATTTGCGCCCGGGTCCAGTCAGCCGCCCCCGGTGGGTCATTATGGGTGCTACTCCGCGCCGGTGCCGACACCCGCCGGCCCCGGCTACGGCAGCAACATCTACCGAAACCGCGTGCCGGAAGGCGATGTGTGGATTGATAGCGATCAAGAATACGCCGGCCCCAACTTTAAAAACGATCGGGGCACGTACGTGATGGACGGCAAGACGCTGGTGGCCAAGTCCGGGGCTTTCGCGCCTCCCGGTCACAAAACCCGCATTACCTTCACCCCGGCGCAAGGCCACAACAAGGCCTCGCTATACATTGTCTATTTAGATGACAAGGGCCAGCCGAGCAGAGGATCCGAATGCGTCTGGTCGGACCCGTTGCAATAGGAAGACCCGGGGCGCTCAGCGGCTGACCGCTGCAACAGCTGAATGATTGGCCCCGATATTCCAGGAAACCTTCCCATCAGCCCTGGGATTCAAGCCGTGCCATCACCCGCGCTGCCAACTCATCGATTTCCGCCGGGTGCTTCTCAAGCGCCGGTGGCTCCGGGGTTTCCCATGCCAGGCGCGCGTCGGGCAAGCCGAGGCGGCGCTTGATGGCGAGGATCTCCTCCAGTTTGCCGCCGGGGATGGGCGCGAGCTGCCGGCCAAGCTGTTGCGCAATGAGCCAGGTCTTGCAGTAGGCTTCGAGAATTTCCACCAGCCACTCGGCGTGGGTCACGGAGTCAGACCAGCAGACTATGCCGTGATTCGAAAGCAAGATGGTGTTGTGGTCGTGGACGAAGGGGAGGATGGTTTCCGCAAAGGCCTGCGTGCCGGGAGTTTCGTAAGGCGCCATGGCTACGGGTCCGATGAAGATCTCGAACTCCGACAGGTAGCCGTTGGGCGGAGCGGAGCCGGTGATGGCGAAAGCCGTGGCGTTCGGCGGATGACAGTGAACCACGGCGCGGGCCCGCCGGTTGGCGCGATAGATGGCCAGGTGCAGCAGCAGTTCGCTGGTGCGCAGCCGGTCGCCGGCCAGGATGTTGCCGGCCAGATCGGTGAGGCAGATGTCGGCGGGCTGCAGGTCACCCTTGCTGACCATGGTAGGCGTGCACAGCACGTAATCTGAATTGAGACGCACGCTGATGTTGCCGCCATTGCCATCCACG
Organism: uncultured Acidobacteriota bacterium; assembly: GCA_963788435.1. Lineage (GTDB taxonomy): Bacteria > Acidobacteriota > Terriglobia > Terriglobales > Acidobacteriaceae > Telmatobacter. The sequence continues at coordinate 3,833 of CAWBIG010000085.1, forward strand.
TACTGGCGCTGCCACAGCTTTCGTCCCGCGGCAATGATCTCGTCGCGGAGGGCCCCGGCCTCAAAGGAGTTGACGGCGGCGGAGGGCGATATCTCCTGGCGCTGGGGCTCGCGCATCACTTCCAGCGCGGCCTGCACAATCTCACGCAAGCGGGCGGCGTCGATGGCGTCGCTGATCGGCGATATCGGCATGGATGGCCTCGGCATCCCGGTTCGGCGGGAGGCTGATCTTATGTTGACGCGAATTGGGGCGCCGTGAACGTGACACAGATCACGCTGCATGAGGAATGCATGCCCTCGCGCCAACCTTGAAATTCATGCGGGAACGAATAATTACGGAGAATTGCTTTGAAAGGGCACGTGGTCAATTTGTGCGAGCGTGACAAAGTGCTCGATAAGAGTTGGTTCGTTCACCGTGCCCATGAAGTGACAAAACGGACAATTCGCTTCCCGTGGAATAGAATCTCGGTGTCCAAAGAAGGGCTGGGCCTGCTCAAATCCGTTGCAGTGAGCACAACCGGCCAGCGAGGGACGGGCGGGGCTTGACGACGCCAGTATTGCAGCAGTTAAAGCCTGCGGCAATCCGCTTGTGGACAACAGAGGATGCGCGAAGTGTGGGATGGTGCAATGAGACGCGGAGCCCTCCTCTTCCTGTTGGCAGCGGCCACGATTCCGGCGATTGCGGCAAGACGTGAAACTGTCGCCCGACTGGAACAAAGGCTGACTGCGGCTTACGCTTCGCATAAGCAGGACGCGGAGATCGCTCGCCAAATTAGCGGAGTGGAACTCTCCGAGCGCCTCACTGAGGACACGCTGCGCCGGCTGAGCACGCAGATGTCGCCCGGCTCACAGGCGGTTGTTGCCCTGGAACTCCTCGCGGATCAGTCGGCTTTTCTCGATCCGCCGCCCGGCGAATTGCCGCCCATTGCCGCTCCCGATGGAACGGCTCAGAAGCGCATGCTGGAATCGGCACAGAGGTACGGAGCCGAGGTTCTGCCGGGGCTACCGGACTTGCTGGCCACCCGGACCATCAACCGCTACGACGACAGCCCCCTGGAACTCCAGAAAGGCGCGTGGCCGGTTCGCGCGGGCCTTCACCGCGTGGACACTTCGAGCCGGGAGATATCTATACGCGACGAGCGCGAGAATCAACCCCCCACGCAAGGGTCGGCCGTCTGGCAGCAGCAGGTCGGACTGATTTCCGGAGGCGAGTTCGGCACCACGCTGGGCATGATCCTGGCAGACTCCGCCCGAGGCCAGATTGTCTGGAGCCACTGGGAACAGACTGCCGCGGGGAGGGCCGCAGTCTTCCAATACTCGGTACCCAAATCCGCCTCGCATTTCGAAATCGTTAGCTCTTTTCAGCGCCAGGCGGCCATCGAAGGCGTGGCAACACCCATGGGAACGAGGGGCATTTCCGGCATCGGAACACGGCCGAACAACGATCCAGCCCGTATTTCGATGACGACTAGCAGGCCAGGCTATCACGGCTCGCTGTGGCTGGATCCGGTGGCCGGGACCGTCCTCCGGATTACGATGGAAGCCGATTCAAAAAGCAGTTCCCCCTACCGTCGGGCCGCCATTTTAGTCGAGTATGGCGCGGTCCAGATCGGAGTCAGCCAGTTTATCTGCCCGGTGCGCAGCCTCGCGCTTTCCGATGCAGTGGCCGACGCGACGGATGTGATGAAAGACTCGCCCACCAGATGGCTGAACGTAACCCTGTTTACCGGCTACCATCGTTTCGCATCGACGAGTCGCATTTTGTCGGACTCACGCGAAGCGCAATCGGCAAAGCCCGATGGCGCGAATGAGGCAGCCCCAGCTACGCAGCCTTCCAGTGTCTCTTCGACGATATCCACTGCGGCGTCCGCCCCGGCGATTTCCCCTCCAACAGATTCCACACCGGCTTTGCCACCCTTAACGGAATCCAATGCCACAACTCCAACCCAGCCGGCATCCACGCCGGCTTCATCCAGTGCAGCGATTCCGACACCAGCGGAATCCATGGCCCTCGCATCTGCTGCGGACCGCGCGGATGAGCCTCAGACCACCGGGCCAACGATGCAGATCAATGTGAATCGCGTCCTCGTCCCGGTTGTTGTTCGAGACAGGAATGGACGTGCAGTCAGCGGCTTGAAGAAGGAGGATTTCACGGTCTTCGATAACGGCGCGCCCCGGCCTATCGTCGGATTCAACACGGAGCAGCATGATGCTGAATCGAATGGATTCGGCAACGTGTTGAGCCACCCTCCGGCGCCGCCTCCCGTAGAGCAGCGGTACATCGTCTTCCTCTTTGACGATCTCCATCTGGGCCCCGCAGACCTGGTGCGCGTGAAGAATGCCGGCGCACAGGTGCTCGATGGCGGGTTGGCTCCCTCGGATATCGCGGTCGTCCTCTCGCTTTCCGGAAACACTAATAGCGGCCTCACCCGCGATCCCGCAATCCTGCGCAAGGCCATCATGAGCCTGCAGACGCGGAGCACCTTTCGCGCCGATCCCCATGCATGTCCAAACATCTCCTACTTCCAGGCAGTGCAGATCGACAACGAGCACAGTCACGACGGCCCGGCGTTCAAGGATGCATACAAGCAAGTCCTCGCCTGCAACCCGAGCCTGGATCCCACTCACCAGCAATATGTCATCGAAAACGAGGTCGTCACGGCCACTAACAGGGTTCTCAGCCTCGGCCGTCTGGATGCCCAGATCACTTACTCCAACATTGCCGAATTTGTGCGTACCATCGGTACGCTGCCTGGCCAGCGCATGGTGATATTTATTTCACCCGGCTTCGTGGCTCTCGAACAGGAATCCATGGGCTTCGAATCGCGGGTGATGGATCTCGCGGCACATTTCAATGTCACCATCAGCGTTCTCGATGCCCGCGGGTTGTACGTGGGCGACCTCTCCGCGGATGCCACCCAAGGCGGCCCGGCGATGACAGGCTCAAGCGTGCAGCAGCAGTCTGACTACAATCGCAGTTCGATGTTGATTGCCGATAGCACCATGGCCGCTCTTGCCGCCGGCACTGGAGGCACATTCTTTCACAACAGCAACGACCTCGGAGCCGGATTCGAACGCCTGACGGAGCCGCCAGAAGTTGTCTACGTGCTGGAGTTGTCGCCCGACCAGGTTAAGCAGGACGGATCGTATCACCGCCTGAAGATCAAGGTGGATCGCCCCAGCGTCGATATCCAGGCACGCCGCGGATATTTCATACCCAAACCGGAGAAGAATAAAAGATAGCAGGCAAAATGACGGGATACCCTCGCGAACTTCGGCTTCCGGACCGATTGTGGCCAAGTCGGATGTTTCGAACCGAGTTGCGCCCTTTCAAAAAACCCACCGCTTTCCGTGATTGCCCAAGGTTGGGATCTCTATAGCTCTTGTTGCTTTCCTGAGATCCGCTATCTCAGTGGCTCGTAGGGCTCGACCGTGAGCAGGTTGGAGAGAATGCCGCGCTCCTGGGGCGTGAACTGGCTCTGGTAGCGAGCCGAGTTCAGCACAATGCCGCGCTGGTCGGGAGGCACGGAGCGCAGATCGCGGAAGGCGCTCTTCATCATCGCCTGGCGTTCGGGCGGCAAGGTGGTCCAATCGCGCATGGAGCGGTTCACCTGCATGCGCTGCTCCGGCGAGAGCCGTTCCAGGTTCTCTGCCCGCGCCAGGCGGCGCTGTTGCTGCTCCGGATTGAGAGAGTGAACCTGGTTGAACTGGCGCATCAGTCGCTGCTGTTCGCCCGGGGGCAGGCGCCGGAAACTGGGATCGTTGCGCAGCATCTGCTCCTGGCTGGCCACGGGCACATTGCGGTGCGCGTCCAGCCACGATTGCAGGTGGCCGGGGGGCGCGTAGCTGGGCTGCCGGTAGCCGGGATAAGCCGGTCGCTGGCTTGCGGGGGCGGGATACCCCTGTCCGGAATAGCGTGGGGGCGCCGGCCTTTGCGCATTGCCGTAGGGGGCGCCGGACGCGCCGTAAGCAGGCGCCGGCCGAGATGCGTTCGGGTAAGGCCGCTGACTACGCTGCGCATCGGGACGGCCCTGCGGCCGTGCCGCCCTTGGAGGCCGATATTGCTGCC
>CAWBIG010000086.1:0-20549 GCA_963788435.1 uncultured Acidobacteriota bacterium
GAACAGGCGCTTGATTTCCTCGGCGGTCATTGTGGTGGTCATGATTTGATGCTACCCCGGCAGCATCCGCAGGCAACGGATGAGAATGTTCTCGTGCCTTACTGGGGCGGAGGAAAATTATGACAGCAAATGCGGTCCCTCCCGCACGTCGATGGAACAGCTATTAGAATTTAACCTGGTATGAATGTTCAGGTTTACACGGCTTCCTGGTGCCGGGATTGCCGGGCGGCCAAGCAATTTCTGGATTCTCACGGGATCGCTTATACGGAGATTAACGTGGACGCCGATCCGGCGGCGTCCGCTGAACTTCTTCGTCATGTGGGCAAGCGGGCCATCCCCCAGCTTGTAATTGACGGCGAATGGTTCCAGCCTTACAAGCCAGGGCGCGGTCTGCTTTACGACGAGCTCTACGCGCGGCTCCGTATTCCACGGGCGTAGAAGCGGCCTACGGAACGCCGCAAACCCGCGCCCTTAGTTCTGTTTCAAAACTGACGCCGGAGAACACGGTCGAAACAGTCCCCCCATCAGCGCGCGCGGGCGATGAAGCGAAGGCGGACGTAATCGGCCACCCATTTGCCGTCTTCGTCGCGCAAGGCCGGTTCGAGCAGTGCACACGTCTCGTTCACGACCGTGTCGCGGATGTCCTTCGGGAGAGTGTCGAGAACGCCGCGGCGAAATGTACGCAGCCAGCCGGCCATTTCGCCATCACCCAAAGGCGTCGGGCGAGGGAAGTGTTCCATCCGCTCGATAGTGAACCCGTTGCGTTCAAGACGGCGGCGGTAGGCATCGGGAGCAGGGTAGTAGTTCACTCCGTCCTCCGCTTCAGAGTGGCCGAGTCGCGCGAGGACGGCCATGAAAGCCACGCGGATGGCGGCAATGTTGCCGTGGCCGCCCATCTCGGCCACGAAGCGGCCGCCGGGTTGCAATACGCGACGGACTTCGGCGAGCATGGCCTCCTGATCTCGAACCCAGTGGAGTGCGGCGTTGGAAAAGACGGCGTCGAATGCGGCATCGGCGTAGGGAAGCTTCTCGGCCTGGGCGTTATCCGCATGGATGCCACGGGCGCGTGCGGCTTCCACCATGGGATTCGACGCGTCGACGCCGGTCACGATGGCTCCCGTTGCGGCCAGGCGGGCCGTGAGCTGACCATCTCCGCAGCCGACATCGAGAATGCTTTCGCCGGGTTGCGGCGCCAGCCACTCGACGACGCCTCCGGCGAGTTGGTGAACGAACGCGCCCTCGCGTCCGTAAACTTGTGGATCCCAGGTTTGAAGCATGAACAGCCTCCTGAAGGGAAGTTTCGCTGGTGATTGAACATAAGGCAAATCTATTCGATGTCGCAGTTCGATAAGAAACGCTAATGATGGAGATGGCGTGCTATGGAGAATGCTGTTCTTCGATCAGGCGCTGCGCCTGCGCATTCTGTAGTGAAGGCGAAGGAACGGAATGCCCCACAGCCACAGGAAATGGTCGGCGCGGACTGTGTTCTCCTCGGCTGCGAAGACCCGGATCTCTTCCTTCATGCTGGCGACGTACCGAGCCCAAACGCTGCCTTTGCCATCGTGAACCACGAAGTAGAATCCGGGATCGCCGAAGCGCTTCCCGCGGGATTTGAGCGACAATGAATTGTCCGGGTTTGCTTCTGCCTTCATCAACACAATGGCGCTGCCGTTGGGAAGGGGGAAATCCACCTTGACGCACGGGCTGGCATGACCAGGCACCTTGCTCACCGAGTAACTGCCGGCGTAGACGACGTTTCCGGTGGCGTGAAGCTCGCGTACCCAAGCGGTACACACGGCGGTGCCGGTGGCCGGATTGTGCAACTGGATAACGCTGCTGGTCATACCTTTGGCGCTGTCGAGCGGCGAAAGCGGGACGTTCAACTGCTGCAGGCGGCGGCTGAAGATCAGGCTCAGCGCCTTCCCAAAAGGCCTGAAAATGCCCTTCCAGTCCGACCATACATCGAGATCGTACTGCGATGTCTGCTCGTAGAAAACTTGGACGGGCGCTGCCACCCGGCTGAGGGACGGATTGTCTATCTGAAGAAGGCGGAAATCGGGCACCAGGCCACGAATGCCGCTGAAATTCATTTCGAGGTTCTTGCCGGCGGCATAAGTCTCAAAAAAGCTCTTGCCGATCTGGCGGGTACCTCCGATGGGCCCATCGAGCCAGGGATTGGCAGCCAGATCGACGCGGCGGCCAGTCGCGCAAACCCACCGCTGCGTGACCCAGTCCGCAAGATTGCCGCGTTTATCTCCAAGCCAGAGCACGGGGAGATTATGACATGTGGAATTGGAGTGCAATCGAAATCCGGGTACCGCAATTGGACACGATGGGGATTGCGCCCCATCCGGGCGTGTATCGTGGTATGCGGCAATCTTTTGAGGAGCTGTGGAGGGTTCAATGGAGATTTGGAATCGCAGGAGTTTTTTGCGCGCGGCCAGCGTGGTATCGGCGGGGACGTTGATGCCCGGAATACCGCTGCTGGCGGCGGAGCAGGAGCCGGAGAAGCCGGTTGCGGCTAACGATCACATTCAGATCGCGCTGATTGGCGCGGGCGGGCAGGGACAGGGCGACACCAAGACAGCAATTCAGGTGCCTGGAGTCAAGCTGGTGGCCGTGGCGGACTGCTACGACGGCCGGCTCGCGCACGCGAAGGAGCTGTGGGGAGGCGACATCCAGACCACGCGCGACTACAACGAGATTCTGTCGCGCAATGATGTGGATGCAGTCATCATAGGCACGCCCGACCATTGGCACAAGCAGGCCAGCGTGGATGCGATGAAGGCGGGCAAGGACGTTTACTGCGAAAAGCCGATGATTCATCTCTACGCGGATGGTCCGGAGATGATTGAAACTGCACGGTCGACGGGGCGGATGCTGCAAATCGGCAGCCAGCGAGTGAGTTCGATCATTTATGCCAAGGCCAAGGAACTGTTGGAGTCGGGCGCAATCGGCAAGCTGAACATGGTAACGGCTTACTGGGACCGGAACTCGGCCATTGGCGCGTGGGACTATACGGTGCCGCCGGATGCCTCGGCGGAGACCTGCGACTGGCCGCGGTTCCTGGGGACGGCGCCGAAGATTCCGTTCAACGCCGAGCAGTTCTTCCAGTGGCGCAAGTGGAAGGCATATGGAAGCGGCGTGGCCGGCGACCTTTTTGTACACCTTTTCAGCGGGACGCATTTTGTAACCGGAGCGCATGGGCCGACGCGCGCCATGGCGACGGGGGCAATCCGGTTCTGGAAAGACGGGCGAGATGTGCCCGACGTGATGTTGGGCATCTTCGATTATCCCGAAGGATTCAATCTGAGCTTGCGGGTGAATTTCGTCGACGGAGGGCAGGAGAGCGAGGGACTGCTCTTCACCGGCTCGGAGGGGACTGTCGAGATTGGCTGGTCGGGCGTGACGCTGACGCGCGTGCCGCGCGAGACGGCGCCGGGCTACACTGTGGAGACCTTCCCTGAGGCGATGCAGACCGAGTTTATCGCCGCATACGACAAGAAGTATCCGCCGCACTCGGGCAAGGAGAGTTTGGCCGGAGCTGAGAAGTTTGCTGCGCCCAAGGGATACTCCGATAGCTACGATCACTTCCGCAACTTCTTCTCGAGCGTGCGCACGCGCAAGGAACCGGTGGAGGATGCGGTGTTCGGGTACCGGGCCGCTGGGGCAGCGCTGCTGAGCAATCTGAGCAATGAGCGGGGGCAGGTGGTGAAGTGGGATCCGGAGGAGATGAAGATCATCAGTTCGTAGTTTCACAGGGAACAGAGAACAAGTGGCTGTCCCGCCCAGGTCCCTCCGCCGCGGCGGACGAGGGCTCGGGGCACCCAATTCGAGTCCGGTCAATCGGGGCACGCATTTAGACTGATGCAATGGCAAGACGAATCGGAGTGCACTTAGGCACCGCTGGAGGCGTCTCGAACGCAATTGTGAAGGCGAAGGAGATCGGCGCCAACACGTTGCAGATTTTCTCGTCGAGTCCGCGGATGTGGCGCGCGGCCAAGTTGGACCCGGCACAGTGCGAACGGACGCGGACGCTGCGCGCGGAGTACGACATCGGGCCCCTGGTGATCCATACCAGCTACCTGGTGAATGTCTGCAGCGCCACGGAGGAGTTTCGGCAGAAGAGCGTGGAGGCGTTCCGCGGCGAAATGGAGCGCGCGCTGGCCCTGGGCGCGGAGTATCTCGTGCTGCATCCGGGCTCGTGGAAAGGGTTGACGCGAAACGTGGGGCTGAAACTGGCAGCGGAGTCGATTGAGAAGGCCATCGACGGGCTGCCATGGCAGGGGACGCAGTTTTCGATCCTGATTGAGAACACCGCCGGCGCTGAATGCTCTCTCGGCGGTAGCTTCGACCAGGTGGCCGAACTGGTGATGCTGCTGCGTAACCATGCGCCTGTGGCCGTGTGCCTGGACACCTGCCATACCCACGTGGCCGGTTACGACATTGTGAGCGAAGAAGGCTACGAGGAAACAATGATCCAGATTGAAGCTACGGTCGGCTTCGACGCTGTTCGCGTGTGGCACTGCAACGACGCCAAGGCGGCGCGGGGATCGAAGCTGGACCGGCATCAGCATATTGGAGAGGGAACCATCGGCAGCGCGCCGTTCCGGCGGCTGTTGCACGATGAGCGGTTTGCTCATAGCGCTTTCATCGCCGAAACACCGGTGGACGAGGAGGGTGACGAAGAGCGAAATGCGCAGGCGCTGCGCAGGCTGGCAAACGCAGTGAAAAAGCAATCCGCCACATCCAAATCGCGGTAAGATGTGGGCGTCATGGGATTGCGATGGGGAGGGGTTATGCGGAGATTGGCCTATTCTTCGTTCGCGGCATTCATCCTCCTCGGCAGTTTGAGCGGCCTTCACGCCCAGGCTCCAGCCGCTGGCCGGCAACCAGACTGCAACTGCGGCAACCACGTGGCGCAACCGTACACGGCAGAGTTCAGGATTACCCTGGTGAAGACGCTGGCCAACGGGACGACGATCACGCGCGAAAGCACGGAAATCGAGGCCCTGGATTCATCCGGGCGGAGGCTGCGGTCAACGACGCAGCCGGTTGGACCGGATAACCAGTTGGGAACCTCGGCCCACGTGAACGATCCGACGGGCGGCGTCGAAGTCAACTGGCAGTCATCGGCCAAGCGAGGATGGGTAATCAAGCTGCCCCCGCAAGATGAGCGGCACGGCTGCTGGGCGGACGATACCGGAAACTTCAGAACCTCTTGGTTTGACGGGCCCAGGCCAGGCAAACCGGCGCCGAATGGTACCGTCCTGGCGAACGGCAGCACTGTTGTGCCGGCCGTTCGCAACAAGCCGGAGGAAGAGGATTTGGGCACGTCGAGTATCCAGGGAGTGGAAGTGAGGGGGCACCGGCTCACCACGACTTTCCCGGCGGGACAGTTTGGGAATGACGCACCGATTGTGGCAACGAATGAAGCATGGTCGTCGCAGCAGCTCGCTCTTACGCTGCGTGAGGTAACTGACGATCCGCGCTTGGGCAAGCGGACCCGCGAGCTAGTGAATCTGGTCCTGGGCGAGCCGGACGATTCGCTGTTCCGGCTTCCGGACAGTTATGAAGTGACGACCGAAGAGTTGCACTCGGTTCCGTGCGCCCCTTCGCGCTGAGCCTCCGTTTACACTAGGAGGTTATGGCGGATGAGAAAGAGCTACGATATGACCCGGCGGTGATTGAGCCGAAATGGCAGCAGCGCTGGGCTGCGGACCCAGCTATGTACGCGGCCGACCCAGTGGACAGCGGCAAGCCCAAGTACTACGTGCTGGAGATGCTCCCCTACCCCAGCGGCCAACTCCACATGGGACACGTCCGTAATTACTCCATTGGCGACGCGCTGGCGCGCCACATGTGGATGCGTGGCTATAACGTGCTGCATCCCATGGGGTGGGATGCGTTTGGCCTGCCGGCGGAAAACGCTGCGATCAAAAACAATACGCCCCCACGCGAGTGGACCCTTTCCAATATCGCTGCGATGAAGCGCCAGTTTCTCCGCTTGGGCATGGGCTTCGACTGGGCCACGGAAATCACCACATGCCTGCCCGACTACTACCGCTGGAACCAGTGGTTCTTCCTGCGCATGTACGAGCGCGGCCTGGTCTATCGCAAGAAGAGCAAGGTGAACTGGTGCCCGGAGTGCCGCACGGTGCTGGCCAACGAGCAGGTGATCGACGGCCGCTGCTGGCGGCATGAAGACACGAACGTGGAGCTGCGCGACCTGGAGCAGTGGTTCTTCCGCATCACCGCGTATGCGCAGGAATTGCTGGATGGCTTAGACAATTTGGACGGGTGGCCGGAAAAGGTGCGCACTATGCAGCGCAACTGGATCGGGCGCAGCGAGGGCACTGAGGTTGACTTTTTCCTGGCCGAAGAAGCAGTCAAAACGCAGGATGTCAGTGGAATCCCCGATGTGATTCCCGCAGGCCGGCGAATCCGCGTTTTCACCACGCGGGTGGATACGATTTTCGGCGCCACCAGCGTTCAGCTAGCTCCAGAGCATCCGCTGGTGCAGGAGATGGCTGAGGCTGATTCTGGGCTAAAAGCGCAAGTGGCGCAGCTTTTGGAAGAACAGAAGAAGGCCCGCGAGGCCGGCGATGTGGGTGGGATCGAGAAACATGGAGTGCCGACGGGACACTTTGCCATCAATCCATACAACAGCAAGCGGGTGTCTATCTGGGTTGCCAATTACGTTTTGATGGACTACGGAACTGGCGCCATCATGAGCGTGCCCGGGCACGACGCAAGGGATTTTGAGTTTGCAGCAAAATACGGCATTCCTATTCAACGAGTGATTGCGCCCGCGGATCCCAACGCGGAGGAACCTGAACTTCCATTCCTGTCTGAAGACGGCGTGCTGGTGAATTCCGGCGAGTACGACGGGCTCACGTGCGAACAGGCGCAGAAGAAACTGCAGGAGGTGGCTGCGGCCAAGGGTTTTGGCGAGGCCAAGGTGATGTTCCGGCTGAAGGATTGGGGCGTGAGCCGGCAGCGATACTGGGGTACACCGATCCCCATGATCCACTGCGACAAGTGCGGCATTGTTCCGGTGCCCGACGAGCAGTTGCCGGTAATTCTGCCGGAGAAGATTGAGATCACGCAGCAGGGTGGCTCACCCTTGGCCCGGGTGCCGGAATTCGTAAACGTGATCTGTCCCAAGTGCGGCGGCGCGGCGCGGCGCGAGACCGACACCATGGATACGTTTGTCGACTCGAGCTGGTACTTCTACCGCTATGTCGACGCAAAGAATGACCGCGCCCCGTTCGATTCGGCGAAGGTGCAACATTGGTTTCCCATCGACCAGTACATCGGCGGCGTGGAGCATGCCATTCTGCACCTGATCTACTCTCGCTTCTGGACCAAGATGATGCGCGATCTCGGCATGATCACCAACGACGAGCCGGTGGAGCGGCAGTTTTCGCAGGGCATGGTGATTAAAGATGGCGCCAAGATGTCGAAGTCGAAGGGCAACGTGGTTTCGCCGGATGACATGGTGGCTCGCTTCGGCGCCGACTCTGCGCGCATGTACGTATTGTTTGCTGCGCCTCCTGATCGCGACTTGGACTGGCAGGAAGACGGCGTTGCTGGCGTGAGCCGGTTCCTGGGGCGCGTCTACCGGCTGGTGATGCGTTATTCGCGAGAAGGCGCACGCGAGGAATGACGCAGGCGCGGGCCACCCCCAGCGGCACGTCTCTCAAGTTGCTGCGCAAGCTGCACCAGACCATCGCCAAGATCACGGTGGACTTTGAAGGCCGCTGGCACTTCAATACCTCGGTGGCGGCCATCATGGAATTGGTCAACGAGGTTCAGGCGGCCGATGCGGATCTTGCGTCCGGCGAGGTTCCGGCGCCTGTGGTCTACACGCTGCTGCATACGCTGGTGCTCCTGCTGGCGCCATTTGCGCCTTACCTTACGGCAGAAATGTGGGAGGAGCTCGGCGGCGAGGGCGCGGTGCTTCGTGCGCCGTGGCCGAAGAGCGATCCAGGCGCTGGCCGCGGAAGATGAGATCGAGATACCGGTACAGATGAACGGCAAGCTGGTGAACGTGGTGCGTGTGGCGGCAGGCTCTGAGCCGGCTGCAATCGAGGCCGCGGCCCTGGCCGACGCGAAGGTGCGGGCTCGCATCGCGGGAAAGACGGTTGTTAAGGTGATCGTGGTTCCGGGAAAAACGGTGAATCTTGTTGTCAGGTAAAGTGGCGAGCGAACGGATCCGTGGCACGCAGACCATTGTGGGGCAAATGGGTTGGGTTTTCGCGCGGCCATCGCTGACGGTCCTGGAAGTGCTCTGGAGGTGGGTGTTCGGCGTGCCTGTGCTGGCGGTGTGTTATCTCCAGGTGCAGAGGATCTTCGCGCTGCTCCCACCGGATGCGACGGGCCTGAGCGACTTTCGACATAACCAATCCATGGATGTCCTCGGTAAAAGTGGCGGTGGCCTGGGATATTTATCGGCCGCACGTATGTGGAGGTGCTGCGCTGGCTTGCGCCGGCGGCCGCGCTGGCATGGATCGTGCTATCGGGGATCGGGCGCAACCTGGTGCTGAAGCGCATGGAGCGCAGGATGCCGTTCCGGCCCATGGGGATGATCGTGCTGCAGGCCGCATGGCTTGCGGTGCTGGGCTTGACTTGCTGGGCGTGGTGGACGTCGATCAACTGGGCCGCGGCCACGCACATCGGCAACGGCTCGGATCCCGACCTGGTTGGATACGCGACGTGGGCGATTTTCCTGTCGCTGGGGTTCTTTTCTCTGTGGTCGTGGTGAGCTGGTGGGTAGCCATCGCGCCGATGCTGCTTCTGCTTGAGGATCGGACGGTTCTTGGATCGCTGCGGCAGAGCCTGAAATTGGGGAAGGCCTTTACCGGCAAACTGGTGGAGATCAACATGGTGATGGGGATCGTGAAGCTCTGTCTGGTGGTGCTGGCCATGGTGTTCTCCGCGGTGATGCTCCCGTTTGCCAACCAGGTGGGCCTGAGCACGCTTCATGAGGAATGGCTGATTGTCTCAGTGTTTTATTTCATTGCCAGCGACTACTTCCATGTGGCGCGGCTGAAGGGCTTTGTCGAGTTCTGGCATGTTTTCCGCGAGGTGCCTCGGCCGGCCGAATCGTGACATAAGCAATTGATATTGGCGTGCTATGCTTCCGAGCATGCGAAATGCTGTCCGCGCTTTTCCTCTCCTGCTTCTCCTCGCCATATCAGTTCTGCAACTGGATGCGAAGGTTCTGCGGGTTGAGATCACTTCCCGGCAGGATGTCCTTAGCGGACAGTCATTCGGGAATGCCGGTCCGTACGAGCGCATCGTCGGCAAGGTCTACTATGCGGCTCCGGTTGGCAATTGGCATGACACGCAGGTGTTTGACCTGGCGAACGCCGTCAACGAAAAGGACGGCGTGGTGGAATTCTCCGCGGACTTCATCGTGATTCGTCCCAAGGACGCGAGCAAAGGCAACGGGGCTATGCTGCTGGAAGTTCCCAATCGCGGCGGCAGCCGGATCGTTGCGCTGGTGGATGGCGGTGACTGGGATTTGGCTCACAATGCCGGCGATGGCTGGCTGCTGCGCAACGGATACACAATTGCGGCGGTCGGCTGGCAATGGGATGCCGTGGGCGCCGATGCACTCCGCCTTTATGCCCCCATCGCGAAGGAGAATGGAAAGATCATTACCGGCCTGCTGCGCGGCGACATGATGCCGTCGCACCCCATGGCGGAGATTCCCCTGGGGCACCTGATCCTGGGCAGGATCGGCGGCTCCGAATATCCTGTCGCCAATCCCGACGATCCGCGCAACGTGCTTACGGTGCGGGATTCCCCGGAGGCGCCGCGCACGACAATTCCGCGTACTGCAGTGGCAATTTGCGCATACGGTGGATGGCAAGCTTACGCCTAGCGACCGCTTCATTCATCTCGAAGGCGGGTTTCAACCGGGCAAGATCTACGAGTACGTGTATGTGGTCGAGGACCCAGTCGTGGCCGGCCTCGGGTTTATTGCCGTCCGCGATTTTGCTTCGTGGTCAAAGCACTCGGCCGATGCCATTGCCCCTGTGAAGCTGGTGTACGGCGAGGGCATCTCGCAGAACGGCCGCTGGCTGCGCGACTATCTTTACCAGGCACTTAACGGCGACGAAGACGGGGGGATGGCGCTGGATGGCGTTCTGGCGCATGTTGCCGGGGCGGGACGCGGCAGCTTCAATTATCGATTCGCGCAGCCCTCGCGCGATGCTCAGCCGACCTCCTCCATATTCTTTCCCACAGACATTTTTCCCTTTACCGATCTGCCCGAAACCGACCCCGCAATCGAGTCCAAGAAGACCAAAGCAGGTCTGCTCGACCGCGAAATCCGCGAGCGCGCCCTTCCCAAGGTTTTCTTCTCTAACACTTCCTACGAATATTGGGGTCGAGCCGCCGCGCTCATTCACGTGGTGCCAGACCCGGAGCAAGGGTCGGCGTACAAGCATCTCTCCATAGATGGCATGGTGGATGCCAGAATCTCGCCCGATGTCCGCATCTACCACTTCACGGGATTGCAACATTTTTCCGGCCCATTTCCCCCGCGAAAGGGAACCGGAGACCTGGCCGGAGAGCAGCCGCAATCACCGCTGCCGATCAAGTACTTCTGGCGCGCCATGATAACGAATATGGATGCGTGGGTGCGCAACGGCACGGAGCCACCGCCCAGCAGTTACCCGCGGATCGCCGACCACACACTTATCCCGTTCGACCAGTATGCATTCCCAAGGATTCCGGGTGTCAATTTACCGCACGAAGCCAACGCGGCGTATCGCCTCGATTTCGGTCTCGACTGGCGAAAGGGAATTCTGAGCCTCCAACCGCCCGTCGTCGGCCAGTCGTACGCGGTGCTCGTGCCCCAGATCAATGTGGACGGCAACGAGCGGGATGGTGTCCGGCTGCCCGAGTTTGCTGCGCCTCTGGCCACATACACGCCCTGGAACCTGCGGGATCCTTCGATTGGCGCGTCCGACCAGCGCGTGAGTTTTGAGGGATCGTGGATTCCGTTCCAGGTGACAAAGGCAGATCGTATCAAGATTGGCGATCCGCGACTTTCAGTGGAGGAGCGCTACAAGGACCGCGCCGACTATCTCGCGCGATACGCGGTTGCACTGGACGAGTTGATCAAGGAGCGGTGGATTCTGCCGGAGGATCGCGCCGCCGTGCTGGAACGCGGAGAGCAGGAATGGGACCTGGCAACAAAAGGCGCAGACTGAATCGCGTCCAGGCACAAGATGCTCTCAAAGAGGTCCGCCTGCTACACTCCCTGATGGCTAACGGGAGATCTGCTCTTATGCCTGACATTCAGACAGTCGCCGTGGTAGGCGCCGGAACCATGGGCTCCGGCATCGCTCATGTCTTCGCACGTGCCGGCTTCAAGGTTCAGCTCTGCGACGTGGAGCAGCGCTTCCTCGATCGGGCCCTCACGCAGATCCGCGCCAACCTGGGACGCGAGGCAGCCAAGGGCAAGCTCCCTGAAGCTGAAATCGAGCTCACTTTCGCGCGTATCACGTGCACTACGGAGCGCGAATCGCTGGCTCGCACGGACTTCGCCGTTGAAGCTGCCTCTGAGCGCTACGTGCTCAAAGCCGAACTTTTCCAGTCGCTCGACCGCATCCTTCCCGTTGAGGCCATTCTCGCCACCAACACGTCTTCCATCTCCATCACCAAGCTGGCTGCGCAGACCGGTCGCCCGGCCCAAGTCATCGGAATGCACTTCTTCAATCCCGTGCCAGTAATGGCCCTGGTCGAAGTTATTCGTGGCATGGCCACCAGCGACGCAACGTACAACACGGTGCGGGACCTCGCCCTTCGACTGGGCAAGTCGCCCGTGGAAGTGAATGACGCCCCGGGCTTCGTCTCCAACCGAGTTCTGATGCCTCTGATCAACGAGGCCGCCTACGCGGTGATGGAAGGCGTGGCAAGACCGGAGGCGGTTGACCAGGTTTTCAAACTCGGCATGGCCCATCCCATGGGCCCGCTGACCCTGGCAGATTTCATCGGTCTGGATGTCTGTGTGGATATCATGCGCGTACTGCAAGAAGGGCTTGGCAATCCAAGGTATGCGCCTTGCCCGCTGCTGGTACGCATGGTAGATGCTGGATGGCTCGGGCGTAAGTCGGGGCGCGGCTTCTACAGCTACGAAAAGTGAAAGGCTGTACTCTCTTCGCCGATGCGGCTACACCGGCGGCAGCGAATCCACCACCGGCACGCCAACTGGCGGGGTGAAATGGAATTCGCTTGCGGCGATTGGCGCATTGGCCTGTTCATCAGCGAATGTGAAACGCGTCACGGCACCGTCGGTCTCCTCAATCTCAATGCGTGTGATCGCGCCGTCGCGGGTTACGGTCAGTTCCACGCGGGAAACCTGGTTTTCCTGGCCCTTGGGCTGCCCGGTCAGAGTGTACTCGCCATGGGCGGCCGGAGCCAGCGCCAGGTGATCCATTTCTTTTTCCAATTGCGCATGCCCGAGCAAATAGCGGAGGGGTGAGCGCAAGTCGTCGAGCCTTTTTGCCTCGATCCGCTGCACCTGGGGATCGCCCTGCTTGTAAAACCATGCGTATTTCCCGTCCAGAAGAAACATTTTGCCCTGGGGTGACGAGTAATCCCAGCGCATGCGAGCGGGTTTTTCCAGCAGCAGAATGCCGCCTTCGTTCCGCTGCATGCCCATTCCTGAATAGCTCTCGGTGAATTGAGCCTTCAGCGAGTGAAGACGGTTGTAATGCCGATCCACAAGCTGCGCAAGCTCATGCACGCTGGGGGTACCGGGTGCCTCAGACTTGGCTGCCCCAGGCCTCGATACTGAGACCTGGGATGGGAGCGGGTATGCGGAAAGAACCAGGACTATCGCCGGCATGGCCAGTCGGGCGCCGGCCCGCAAGAACCCCGCCATCACTGCCCCAGGTTCTGGGTGCAGTTGGTACCGCCGCTGGGATCGAACTTGATCTGGCCCGTCTCGTCGCTGCAGAAGGTACGGTTCCCTGATTTGCCCACTGTCAGGGGCTGCGCCAGGATTGAGTAGCCGGTCACGCGGTCGCTCCCCGACGCCGTGTTCTTGGTGCAATTGTTGATCGAGAACTGGTAGCCCGACTTGATTCCAGACGCCAGGTCCTGCGTCAGCACCTCGGCACTCGTCGCCGACGGCGGACCCGAATGCGAGTCGCCGCCCAAGGCGGTCAGATTACACGCGTAGCCACTGGAGGGATACATCGTGTTGTACTGACTCTGCGCCATGTTGATGGCCCGGACCGACTGTTGCGCCGATACTTCATTGGCATAGCGGGTCATATTTCCCATGGTAGGAATGGCAATGAGCATAAGAATCGCGATAACCGCCATCACGATCAGAAGTTCCATCAAGGTAAAGCCGTTGACGGTGGCGCGGCGAGCCGTGCGCATATGTCCGTCATCAAAAACTCTGGTGCTATTCATGATTTTGAAAGCCCTCATTCGGCGGAGCACACCGGCAACCCACCCGCAGAAATCCTATAACGGATGGACGCACTTGGCCAACAAATCGTTCATACGCAGGGAGTCGGGGCCAGGAAATGGCGCGAGTCAGAGTCCGCAGGGTCAAACGGCCGAAATCCGGCGAAAGATATGTCCACCAGGCGCTGAACTCACCAGCTATGGAGCCACTCGTCATCGTGGCCGATGCGGACCTGGGTATTGAATAGTTGGCTGAGGCGGGACTCTGTCAGGAGGGCGGCGCGCGCGCCGTCGGCGACGATCCGGCCGTCCTGCATGAGGATGACGCGTTCGATTTCGGGCAGAATATCGCTCAGATGATGAGTGACGAGGACAAGGCCGGTGCCTTCGGCGACGAGGCGACGCAGGGTTTCGCGGAGGTCGCGCTGTGCGGCCAGGTCGAGGGCATTGGAGGGCTCGTCGAGGAGAAGTTGCCGCGGACGGTGGACCAGCGCGCGAGCGATGAGGATGCGGCGCTTCTCTCCCGCCGACATTTCCCCCACAAGTTGATCGGCGAGGTGGGCAGCTTCCATGCGCTGGAGGGCTTCGGCGGCGCGCTCGCGCATCTCATCGGTGACGTGGAGATTCGGCCAGAGGGTGGAGGCGGAGAAGACGCCGGCGATCACGGCATCGCGGCCGGTGGTTACGGCCGTACGCTCGCCAGGCAACTCCAGGCCGCGTGTGCCGGCCGCCACCACGCCAAAATGACGGCGAAGTTGCGCCAGGTCCCAGCGGTCGCGGCCGAAAATGCGCACGCACATGCCGGGCTGGACAATAGGGTAAAGCTGGCAGCTCATGCTAAGGATGAGCGTGGACTTGCCGCACCCGTTGGGGCCGAGGATGGCGACATGCTCGCCGGTGCGGATGGAAAGATTCACATCATGGAGAACAAGGCGCTCGCCACGGGCAATGTTGACATTGCGCATTTCGAGGAATTCGTGAGTCGCGTCAACAGATGCGAAGTATTCCGGCATGTGCCCCCGTTTGTTAGATTAAATTGTTGGCGTCATTCCGCTCCGGCTAATGGTAGCCCGCCCCCGGAGTTCAGCAAAAGAAGACAACAGGATGAGTGAGGTTTCCCGTTTCTTGATCCCGAAAGGGTTTCAATTTGGTGCAACGATTGCTGGTCTAAAAGCCAGCGGCCGCGCAGATTTTGCGCTAATTGTGGCCGATCGGCCGGCAAGTGCCGCGGCTGCGTTTACAGCCAACAAGGTGAGCGCAGCGCCGCTCCAGATTGACAAGGAACACCTGCGCGCCACGGGCGGAAAAGTGCGCGTGGTGGCCATTAATGCAGGCAATGCGAATTGCGCAGTGGGCCAGGCCGGACTGGATGCTGCGCGAGCCACTTGCGTAGCTGCGGCCCATGCATTCGCGTGCACGAAGGAGGAGGTATTTCCATCGTCCACGGGGATCATTGGCGTCCCGCTACCTGCCCAGAAGGTGATTGCGGCGCTGCCGGCTGCCAAAGCTTCACTGGGCGCCGAATCGGATCATTTTCTCGCGGCGGCGCAGGCGATTCTGACCACCGACACGGTGGAGAAGACTGCCTTTGCGCGGATCGACGAGGGCCGCAACGAGGTGCGGATCGCGGCATTTTGCAAGGGTTCCGGCATGATTCATCCGCAGCTTGTGCCCCACGCCACCATGCTGGTGTACCTTCTGACCGATGCCAAGGTTGAGCCGGCTGTGCTTCAGGATTACCTGAATGATGCCATCGGGGTGAGCTTCAATTGCATCTCAGTGGACGGCGACACTTCAACCAACGACACGGTGTTGCTGCTGGCTTCGGGCGCTAGCGGAGTCAAGATCGAAGCAAACCATGCCGAGTTTGGCGCGACGCTGCGGCAGGTTTGCATTTCGCTGGCGCGCCAGGTGGTGGCCGATGGCGAAGGCATTACGCATGTAGTGGAACTGCGGATTGCCGGCGCAGCGTCCGATGCGGATGCGCTCGAGGTAGCGAAGGCGATTGCGCACTCGCCGCTGGTGAAGACTGCATGGGCGGGATGCGATCCGAATTGGGGACGGCTGGTGGCGGCAATCGGCTATTCCGGCGCACAGATCGATCCGGAGCGCATCGACATTCGTTTCGGCGAACTGCAGATTTGCCGTAATGGCGGGTGCGCAACAGAGTTCGACGAGTCAGCCGCTCACGAGTACCTGATGCAGGAGGAATACGCGATCGAGATAAACCTCCATCAGGGAAAAGGGAAGTGCGTGTTCTGGACCACGGATCTGACGGCGGAATACGTGCACATCAATGCAGATTATTCGACGTAAAGGGACGAGGACCGAGGGACCTGGGGACCAAGTAGCTGGCGGCACGGTTGGGGGCGGGGGCAGAATGAGGCGAGACAAGAGCGAAGTGCGCGCAGATGCAGGTGCACCGAAGAAGGCGTGGCTGATTTCGGACGCGAAGCTGCTGGCCCTTCATGGTCGGCTATTAGAAGCCGTCACGCGGAGAGGGCGCGGAGAGAAGGGAATCGAACGCTATGCCGCTGCCAGAATCGCCATCTGGTTCGACCTGAAGGCCGCGGACACCATAATTGAGTCTCCTGCCGCGCACATGCGAGATCTGTTTGGCGCGGCAAAAAGGAACAAAGCAAGGAAGAATCGCCGGGTGGTGGTGACGTGGACCGGCGATCCAGGCGCCGACTGGAAAAATGCGCTGGAGGAGATACGCGCGCACTCGTTACCCGTGGTGTTCGTGTGCGAGGCAGGTGATGGCCGCTGGAGACTCGCGCGCGGGGCATATGGAAAGCTGCGTCCGGGAGAGGAATTGCCCTGCATCACCGTGGATGGGCACGATGTGGTGGCGACCTACCGCGTGGCGCACGAGGCAATCGAGCGAGCTCGTCGGGATCGCGGGCCCACGCTGATCCAGTTGGCAACATATAGGATCGGCAGCAGTGCCTTTACGGACCCCGTGGCAGATATGCAGGACTATTTACGAGGGAGAGGTTTGTTAAGGACAAAGTCGAACGGGTTGAGGAGCTGAGTGCGGCGTCCTGGCGCGATTCTATTTTGCGCGTGGATGGGTGCGGTCGTAGACTTGGGTGAGCTGCGCTGTGGTTAGCTGGGTGTAGCGCTGCGTGGTTGAGAGACGTTCATGGCCGAGTAGCTCCTGAATGGCGCGCAGGTCGGCGCCCTCTTCCAGCAAGTGAGTGCCGAAGGCGTGGCGCAGGGTGTGCGGGTGGACGTCGGCGGGGAGGCCGCGCAAGATGGCGACGCGCTTTACAATCCGGGCGACGCTGCGAGTCGTGAGGCGTGCATCGCCGCCGGGCCGTTTGAGACCGCGCAGGTAAAGATTGACGAAGAGCGCGCTGGACGCCAAGGTTGGCTCTGCCGCAGCCATTCGCGCGGAGCGCTCGGCCAGGTAAGCGCGAAGACCCTTGGCCGCAGCATCGCCCAACGGCACATAACGCTGCTTCTGACCTTTGCCGCGGACAAGAATCGCCTCGTTAGCCCAATGAATGTCATCGAGATTCAAGCCGGTGAGCTCGGCGTTGCGCATGCCGCAGCCATAGAGCAGCTCAAGGATTGCGCGGTCGCGGGCGGGCCAGCTCGCGGCATCGTCTGCCACGCTGTCAACCACGCGATTCATCTGCTCGATTGAGGGGACGCGAGGTAAATGCTTGGGCAACCGTGGGGTGGCCACAAGCGCGGCGACGTTTTGCTTCACATGGCCGGAGCGGGCTAGCCACTTGAACCAGCTGCGGACAGAGGCCAGCGCGCGTGCAGCAGAGGCTTTTGATAGACCGCGATCATATAGCGTGGAAAGCCAGGCGCGGATGTGCGTGTGTTCAATGTGATCGGGCGTGTGCCGTTCTCCGAACTCCTTCTCGATCCAGGCGGCGAAAGCCATCAACTCGCGGTTGTAGGCCCGGATCGTGTGCGGCGACGAGCCGCGCTCCGCAGCGAGGACGCGCAGATAGGCGCGGACCAGGTCGGCAAGCGGCACCATTCGGGGTCGTGTTTCGTTCGGCGCGGCGGCCGCGTGGTCTCGAACGGTGGCTGCCGTCGTGCTCATGCGGCTTCTCCCGGCGTACCATTGTTGCTTCCGTTGAACTCAGGCCCAATGCGGCGCCCGCGGGGATGATGCATGCGGTGCACTGCCTTCAACCGGCCTAGCGCAAGGTGCGTATAGACCTGCGTGGTGGAAATGTCTGCGTGGCCTAGCAGCAACTGCACGCTGCGCAGATCAGCGCCGTGTTCCACCATGTGCGTGGCGCAACTGTGGCGCAGCATGTGTGGGCTGGCGCCGTCGCCCTCCGTCTTCACCAAGCGCCAAACCCAGTTGCGCGTCAGCGGCATGCCGCGAAGGGAAAGGAAAAGGCGCGCTGCGTCATTTCGGGCTCGCACCTTGCACACGCGAGCCAGATGCGGACGGCCTTCGGCGAGGTAAACTTCGAGCGCTTCGACGGCCGATCGGCCTAATGGCACGATCCGTTCCTTGTCGCCTTTTCCGCGCACAAGAACGCGCCCGGCATCGAGAGCCAGGTCGCTGGTGGAAAGGGAAACAGCTTCCGAGACGCGGAGTCCGCCGGCGTAGAGCAACTCGAGGATGGCACGGTCGCGCAGCGCGGTTGCGCGCGCCTGCGGATGCGACGCGGCAAGGAGAGCGCGTTCCAGGATTTCCGCTACCTCCGACTCCGCCAGAGACTTGGGAAGAACCTTCCAGGATTTGGGAGAATCGATGTTTACCGTAGGATCGTAATGTATGCGACGATCGAGCAGCAGCCATTTATAGAATCCCCGCAGGCAGCTCAGCTTCCGCGCAGCGGAGCGGGAATCGATCCCGTGAGCACGAAGATGTTCGAGAAACGCCGAGACATCTTCCTGTGCCCCGCTCATCAGGATCCCAGCGCGTATCTCCAGGAATTCGGCAAAGCTGCGGAGATCGCCAAGGTAAGCTTCACAGGTGAGCGGACGCAGGCCCTTTTCCACGCGCAGATAGGTCTGATAATCGCGGAGAAGAACGGAATTTGCACTTGCGCTCACAAGCTCGATTATCGGCGTGGTCCGCTGAGCATGGCTGTAATGGAAGGTCGCAGCGAACCTGGTTCATCACGGAATCAAGGAGAACAATAGAAATCGTGTCACCGGGGTTGCGTTCCAGGGCGGAACGCGAATCCCCGATCTCGATCGACGAGCTTGACGATCCGCGCTTTCATGGCTCCGAGATTGGATTCACCCTTGAAGATAGCGGCGATATCGCCGCGTCGATCAATCAGGAAGGTAACAGGCAGGCCAAGAACTTCTCCATATAAATCCGCAAGCTGCTCGTCGCCCATAATCACGGGATAGTTGACGTTGCGCTTTCGGGTCAGGTTAAGAACCGGCGCGGCGTCATCGTCCATGGAAATGGCGACAACCTGGAGGCCCCGCGGGCCAAGTTCCTGCTGCCAGCGGACAAAATGAGGCGTTTCGACCTGGCACGGCGCGCACCATGTGGCCCAGAAAGTGAGCAGCACCACGCGACCCTGAAAGGACGCAAGATCGACCCGTTGGCCCTGGATGTCGTTCCGCGCAAACTCGGGAGCGGGCTTATGCAACAGCAGGGCCGGCGGCGGCGCGGCGAAGGACGTGCAGCAGACCAACAGAAAAGACGCGACAAGCACCGCATAGCTCCGACTTCGGTCCATGGGAACAATCACTGATCGCGATCGGTTGGATATCCCATGGCCGCCCAGTTATCGCCGAAGTTGTTGGGCAGATAAAGGACCTTCACGCGCGAAAAGCCAAGGTCACGCAGGCGTACAAACGCGGGGCCGACATTGGGACAGTGGTTCCATGGGCAGCATCCGCAATAGAGAACTATGAATCGGTCCTTGGGTTGTTTGGCAACCGTGCTCTCCAGCATTTGAAGACCAGCCGGTTGCGATCCAGCGCCTGCGTACTGCGAGCCCTTGATATGCGCCTCGTCGAAGAATATGCGCGATCCAACCTGAAGAACGAGCGGTTGTTGTTTGCCTGAACCGAGTATCCGCACAAGATCCGCAGCCTGGATGAGATGATCCAGCGGAATGGTGGATGCCCTGACAGGTGCTGGAGAAAACTGGCTGAAGCAGCCGAGCGGGGCCGCGATAAAAGCGGCGCATGACAACAGACCAATAATAATCCCTTTCGACATTGACATCCTTTCTGGAACAAAGCAACCGGTATAGCAGGATTCGCCATTAGATGCAAATGACCTCGCGGATTCGAGAGTCGGGCTGTTGACGCCTTACATCCATTCAATGTCCTTTTATGTGCAAGTTGGTGCGAATACGTGAAAATGGAAGGGTAGAAATTATTCAAGGGGAATTGGACACTTGGCGAAATCCCGGAAGGAAACAAGAGGACTGACGGCCGCCGAGTTGCGCGCCAGGGTGATGCATCTCAAGCCGAAAGTGGCCGTGTTCGATTGCGACGGCACGTTGTGGGACGGCGATGCCGGCGTGGGTTTCTTGAACTGGTCGCTGGAGCAGGGAATCGTCTCGCGCTCGACGAGCGACTGGATTGACATGCGGCATCGGGCATATCGCGCCGGACAGGTGAGCGAAGTGCAGATCTGCGGCGAAATGGTGCAGATCTATGCGGGCCTTCGCGAAGAGGAACTTCAAGGCGCAGCAGCGCGGTACTTTGCGGAGTGGGTGAAGCCGCACATTTTCGAGGAAATGAAGGCGCTGATCGAAGATCTGCGTGGCCTCGGCGCGGAGCTGTGGGCCGTGAGCTCAACCAACAAGTGGATTGTGCTGGAAGGCATCCGCGAGTTCGGCATTTCGCCGCAACGGGTGCTGGCGGCAGAGGCCGAGGTGGCCGACGGCATCATTACAAGCAAACTTGTGGACGTGCCTACGGATGAGGGCAAGGCTGCTTCGCTCCGGCGGGTGGGATTGGCCAAACCGGACGCCGTCTTTGGCAACTCGATTCACGATATTGCCATGCTGGAGATGGCAGCGCACGGGTTTGCCATTAATCCCTCGCCGGAGTTGCTGCAAGCTGCAGCGCGTCACGGCTGGACTGTCTTCCGGCCGGATGGGTCGCACCCTATGATCAGCGATATTAGCTGAATCGGAGTAATCATCCGT
>CAWBIG010000087.1:0-13518 GCA_963788435.1 uncultured Acidobacteriota bacterium
ACCACTGGACTACGACTACGTATTTCTAACTAGCACCGGCCTGGTGAACGAGGTCGTCGACTACGCCCTGGGAAAAGAAGTTGTCGTGTTCCCAGGAGCCCTCACTCCGACCGAGGTCATTGCAGCATGGAAGATGGGAGTAGACTTCGTGAAAATCTTCCCGGCAGGCCAGGTTGGAGGCGATCAGTACATTCGTTCCCTGAAGGTTCCTCTTCCTCAGGTCTCGCTGATCGCGTCGGGAGGGGTAAATCAACTTACCGCAACCAATTTCATCCGCGCCGGCGCCACTGCCGTTGGGGTGGGAGTGGAACTCATGCCCAAAGACGCTATCAGGCATCGTCAGGATCAGCGCATCCATGAGCTGGCCCGCAGGTTCCTGCAATTCGTCGCCTATGGTAGATCGGTCCCCATCTGATTGGGGGGTCGCGAAATCAACGGGTTTCCCTACGACTCTGGAACGCATGATTCAGATCGCTCAAATCATCGGCCGTTGCAAGACCTTCTTAATGACGGTTCGGCACTTGTCCGACCTGAAACGCCGCGCAACCAAGCACGCCCTGGCCGGGACTTTTGCCGGGTGCTGGATGGTTGCTATGCTCGCATTCGCGGGTTTTGTCCTACACTTCAATTCAGCCACCGTCGGCTTTCTTTTCCTTCTTATCGTAGTCAGCGTTGCAATTTTGTGCGGTTTCTGGGAGGCCACGATTGTGTCTGTTGTGGCTTGTGCTTGCCTGGACTATTTCTTCTACCCCCCGGTTCTGGTCTTCACAATTTCAGACCCCCAGGACTGGGTGGCCTTGGGCACCTTTGAAGTCAGCGCTTTGGTCGTCAGCCGGCTTTCATCGAGGGAGCAACGGAAATCGAGAGAAGTTCTTTTGCAGCGCGCCGCAATGGAACAGCTTTACAAGTTAAGCCGGAGCGCATTGTTGATCAACATGCATCAACCGCCCGGGCCGCAGTTGACCAATCTCATTCAGCGCATCTTTGAACTGGAGGCGGTTGTTCTTTTTAGCGCGAACTCGATGGCAACTTCCGCGTCGGGCATTTGGAGCGAAAGAGAAGTGGAACTGGCAAAACAGTCCTACATGATGCTCGCGGACGATGACGACGAGAACACAGCGATCTCTCGCAGGGTTCTGCGGATTGGCCCCAATGCCGTCGGGGCGCTCGTCATTCGGGGCAGCATAAGCTCCCTGGTGATGAATGCCCTCGCATCCATGGCGGCCATTACTCTCGATCGATGCGTTTCATTTGAGACAGAGACGAGAATCGAGGCTGCGCATCAAGCCGAGAGGCTTCGCGCAGGTGTACTGGATTCCTTGGCCCACGCGTTCAAGACGCCGCTCACGGCAATTCAGACTGCCAACTCCGGGCTTCCACAGGTGGGAAGCTTGAATGCGGCTCAGGAGGAACTGACCTCGTTAATAGGCGATGAGTGTGCGCAACTTATCAGCCTCTGCTCCAGGCTGCTGCAAACGGCCAAGCTGGAGGCCAAGGAACTTCATCCCGGTATGGAGGAGCTGCGCGTCACCGAGCTGGTATCCAAGGCAATTCGAGAGCGGTCTGGACACATGGGAAACCACGAGCTTGAAGTGAACGTTCCCAATACGACTCTGGCCATTCGGGGAGATAAGGAGCTGCTCACGATGGCAATCGGACAGTATCTTGACAACGCCGCCAAGTATTCGTTTCCCAAAACAAAAGTCAGGATCAGTGCAAAAGAAAGCAAGTCGGAGGTTTTGATCGCGGTTCACAACTTCGGACCGCCCATTCCTGTCGCTGACCGGGAACGAATATTTCAGCGCTTTTATCGCAGCGATGCGTCAAGCGGACTCGCCGAGGGAACCGGAATCGGACTTTCCGCCGTGAAGCTGGCGGCGGATGTCCACCGCGGACACGCCTGGGTCATCAGTGATGCGGAAGAGGGCACAACGTTTTATCTATCTCTGCCACAGTCAGGACGGAACCAATGATGGATGCGAACAATGGGACTTTGCTTATCGTGGACGACGAACGGTCTATCCGTCATTCCCTGCGTACAATCCTCTCGCCTCTAGGGTTTCAGGTGATTGAGGCAGCCAGAGGCGAGGAGGCAATCGAACTTGTTCGCACCACTCCTGTCGATGCGGTGCTCCTCGACATCGACATGCCCGGTATCGGTGGGATCGCCACCTGCCGCGGAATCCGGCGAGGATTCCCTGCCTTGCCAATTCTCATCTTGACGGTTCACGGAAGCGAAGATCACAAGGTGGAGGCGTTCGAAGCCGGCGCAGATGACTACGTCACCAAGCCGTTTCAATTGAGAGAGCTGATAGCGCGGATCCGCGCAGGGATTCGGCGCGCCCGCAATCTCGAGGAGACCGAGACCGTGATTGTGGTCGGTGAGATCGCACTTGATCCCCACCGCCACCAGGTAACAAAGAATGGACGAAAGATCCATCTGACTCCGAAACAGTTCGAGCTTCTTCAGCTGATGATGGAACGCAGCGGGGCCGCCATTCCCCACTCCAAGCTCCTGCGATCCGTGTGGGGGCCGGAGTACGGCAACGAGGTGGAGTATCTGCGGACGTTCGTACGACAGTTGCGCATTAAGATCGAAGACGATCCGGCCAATCCCAAATACCTCCTGACCGACTCGCACTTCGGCTATCGCTTTGTTGAACCAGGCTCAGAGTCTTTCGACTCGACGGATGTCAAGAGTTGAAAAACCGCGAGATCCCGCGCGCCTGGCGCATTTGGCCGATTGCAGCGCGCCGGAGATTGGTTCGGTGAACCGAGCCCCGCAACGCCCGCTGCATTCGCTGGTACACCGCGGCGGCTACTACTTATCTGTTTGTCTCAGTGGATCATTGCTGCGAGCAGCTCATGGCCGAGGACGACTACAAGCAGGCACTGGGGCGGTCAAAGAGGCAGCACGGGCCGTTTGTGGACGAGACCGGAACCCCGATGATGGAAGGCGACGGAACGGTGCTGCGAATGGGCAATTCGGCATGGAACCCGCCCGGCGGCGGATCGGCGTATGTAGATGAAGAAAATGGAGATAGCCTGCTGATCTTCCACGCTCAGGACGTCAGCCAGAATGGCGTGCCGCACTTCTGGCTGAAGAAACTCCAGTTGGATAAGGACTGGCCTGTGATCGCGGACCTGGAGGGGACTGGAACGGCGCCGCGGTAGGCTGCGTATTGCATGGGGACAGCGTTGCGCGGGAGGGCGCACACCATGGTTAAGTTCCTTCTGTTCTGCATTTTGCTGGTTCTTTGCTGGCCGCTGGCGCTGGCCGCGCTCATCGCCTATCCGCTGGTGTGGCTGCTGCTGCTTCCGTTCCGCCTGCTGGGAATTGCGGTAGGTGGCGCGCTGGAGTTGGTGAGCGCCATCATCTTCCTGCCGGCGCGGGTTTTGCGAGCGATTTAAGTCGATCGAGCACAACTCTGAAATGGGGAGGCCGGAGTTTGCGATGCTCAGCTTCGGAAGTCACTTCTCTCGGTAGCCGGTCCTCCGCTCAGAACTCTAGCCGCGTCTCCTCCTGGTATCCGATGGAATTGGCGTAGGGGCAGACCCTGTATCGCCCAGTTTTTCGCCAGCGCCCATTGGGCATGAGGGAGGTCAATCAGGAATCTGGAGGAAGAGAGGGCCTGCGGCTCCTTGAATGGGAGCCGCAGAGAGAATCGCGATCAGTTCACGGTGAGGGTGATCGTGGTGGACTGGTTGAGGGAGCCGGAGGTAGCGGTCACGGTGACGGTGGCTGTTTGAGAGCCCCCGCCGCCGCCACCGCCGCCACCGTTGCTGCCTCCGCCGCAGGCTGAAAAGGCGCCGAGGATGGCGATGGCAGCTAGAAGGACCAGCCAGAGGCGCAGTGCGCGGCGGCGTGTGAAGGCGAGCAGGCAGCCGGCTAGAGCCAGGCCGGCGGCGGGCAGAAATGGATTGCGGACTGGACGCGCGGCGGAGACTGAAGTACTGGCTGCGATGGTGAGCTGGGTGGTGATGGCGGTGCCGCCGGAAGGTGTGACGCTGGAGGGCGAGAAGGAGCAGGTGGCGCCCGAGGGCAGCCCCGAGCAGGCGAAGGTGACTGCGGCGTTGAAGCCGTTTTGGGGAGTGACGGTTAGGGTGACATTGCCCTGGCCGCCCGATGAGATGCTGAGCGTGGATGCGCTGGAGCCCAAGGTGAAGTTGGGCGGCGGAAGATTGATGGTGTACTTGGCGGAGGCTACGGGGCTGTTGGGGTAGCCGGCGGCTATGGCCTGGATGGTCTCCGTGGCGGAGACGGCGATTGCGGCGGTGTATTTGGTGGATTTGGTGGTTGGGACGGAGCCATCGGTAGTGTAGTAGATGACGGCGCCGGAGGCGGAATCGGAGATGGTGACAGACTGGGCCGAGGTGAAGGTTCCGGCAGCGGGCGAGAAGGTGGGTGCGGGATCGGGCGCAGCGAGGATCCAAATTGGATTGGGGGAGGATGCGCCGCTGGTTGTTGCCTGGAAAATGGAGGTGAGCCGTTTGTGGGCCGCGTCGAACAACACGCCATAGCTGTTTCCAGGGGCGTTCGGTAACTGTGTCCAGACTGGCGTCCCGCTCACTCCGTTGGCGTTTGTCAGTTCCCATACAGGGCCGGAGCTTGGGTAGCCGTACCACAAGGTCATCATGGTATTGCTGGCGGAGTCGTACGCTGCCGCGGAAACTGTGGCCGCCGCGGGAGATCCGGATGCCCCATCAGGGATCAGGTTGACCCAAGCCGGGGTTCCGCCCTTGCCGTTGGCGTTGGTGAGGGCCCAAACCGAATTGGTGGGCGCGCCGGTTCCCGTGCCGGTATCTCCACCGAGCACGATCAGGCGATTACTGGCCGGGTCATACGCCGCTGTGCCGTATACCTGCCCGGGCGGGGGGCCACCTGTAGGAGAAAGCTGAGTCCAAGCGGGGGTTCCGCCCAATCCGTTGGCATTGGAGAGCACCCACACGTCGGAATACGTGTTTCCCGGATTGAGTCCGCTGCCGTTCTGGCCACCGAAGACGATGAGCAAATTATCGCCGGCGTCATAAGCGCCCATCAATCCCTGGCGGGCGGCGGGGGGACCTCCGGTGGGAGACAGCTGTGTCCATGTCGGCGTGCCGCCGATGTCATTGGCGTTGCTCAGCACCCAGGTGTCGTTCAGAACGGGCTCGCAGGTGCCGCCGCAGCCTGCAAAAACGATAAAGCGGTTATTGACGGAGTCATAAGCTCCCAGGCCGCCGCTTCGACCCGGTGGCGTGGTTTCGGTGGGGCCAACCCCGCCGGCCCACTGTGGCGTTGTCATTCCATTGGCATTGTTGAGTAGCCACGTGTTGGTGGACTCGGAATATCCCTCGAAGCCACCAAACAGGAACATGGTATTGGTGACCGGATCCCCCACGACTATCGGCGAATAGCTGGCCCAGGTGGGTGGCGTGGCGCCGGTGGGAGTTAGCTGTACCCATTGGAGTGAGGACGAGGAGATGGTGTAGGCGGCCGAGGCCATGGCGCTGGTGGAGCTGCCGCTGGCGGTGGCGATGGCCTGGATAGTGACGGACGAGGAGACCGCGATGGGGCCCGAGAATACGGCAGAACTGGGGGTGGGTGTGGATCCGTCGATGGTGTAGTAGATTGTGGCGCCGGCAGTGGAGTCGGCGATGGTGACGGACTGGGCGGAGGTGTATGTGCCGGCCGGGGGATTGAAGGTGGGAGTGGCCGCGGCAGCCAGGGCGCCGATGGTGTAGGCGGCGGAGGCCACGGCGCTGTTGGTGTAGCCGGTGGCGGCGGCGATGGCCTGGATGGTCTCAGACGAGGAGACTGCGATGGGACTTGAGAATACGGAAGAGCTGGCGGTGGGCGTGGTTCCGTCGGTGGTGTAGTAAATGATGGCGCCGGCAGTGGAGTCATTGATGGTGACGGACTGGGCGGAGGCGTAATTGCCGGCCGGGGGCGTGAAGGTGGGGTTAGTGGCCATAGGATTGCCGGCGCCGGCACGCAAGTATTCCCACAGATCGTTGAGGTCGCCCAGGGTGGTGGTGGAGTCGTAGCCCTGGCCGCCGAAGAGCCAGAGGTTGCCGGGTGTATCGATCCAGGCGCTGGCCATGATGCGGCCGCCGGGCATGTTGGCGGCGGCGGGCGTGCCCAGGGTGCCGTAGACGCCGGCAGGACCGGGAGTGCCGTTTGGCACCGTGTCAGAGCCGCTCACCCAGGTCCACTCGCCGGCAGAGGGATTGAATTCCCAGAGGTCGGTGGCGTAGCCATTGTCACCGACGGAATCGACGGCGGACCCGCCGTAGAGCCAGAAGTTGGAGGAGCTGTCAGTCCAGCTTACGGCCTGGTAACGGCCACCTGGGGTGTTGGTTGCGGAAGGTACGCCGAGGGTGCCGTAGACGCCGGACTGGCCGTCATAGCCGACAGTGCTGCTTCCGGTGACCCAGGTCCATTGATTGTTGGAGGGGTTGTATTTCCAGAGGTCGTTAAGCTGGCCGGTATCGCCGATGCCATCGTAGCCCTGGCCGCCGAAGAGCCAGAGGTTGCCGCTGGAGTCAGCCCAGGCATTGCCGAGGTAGCGCGCGCCGGGGACGTTTGCGGCCGAAGCGGACCCCTGATTGCCGTAGGCGCCGGTGGCATTGACGGCGTTGCTTCCGCCGACCCAGGTCCATTGCGTGGTGGAGGTATTGAATTCCCAGAGGTCGTTGAGCTCACTGGGCTGATCGGCGACATTCGCATCCAGACCCCAGCCGCCGAAGAGCCAGAGATTGCCGCTGGAATCGACCCAGGAAACAGCTTGAGTGCGGCCACCGGGCACATTGGCGGCGGCAGCAGTGCCGAGGGTGCCGTAGACGCCGGCGACGCCTTGCTGGGATGAGGGAACGGAATTGCTTCCGCCCATCCACGCCCACTGGCCTTTGGATGGACTGAACTCCCAAAGGTCGTTGAACCAGCCGGAGGCATAACCTGAGCTTACATTTCCGAAACTTCCAAACCCTCCCAGGAGCCAGAGATTGCCGGAGTAATCCACCCATGTGGGTGCGCCCTCGCGACCTGAGGGAGTGTTTCCATCGGCAAAAGCGCCTAAGGTTCCATAGGTGCCGGGGGCATACCAGTCCTCGCTGCTGCTTATTTGGAGCGTACTGGCTCCAGTCACCCAGGTCCACTGGCCGGTGGAGGGGGTGTACTTCCACATGTCGTTGAGTTCGCCGATATTGCCGTTGGAATCGCAGCCCTGCCCGCCGAAGAGCCAGAAGTTGCCGGAGGGATCGACCCAGGCGCTGGAGTCTTCGCGTCCGCCGGGGATATTGGCTGTACCGGGAGTGCCCGGAGTGCCATAGGCGCCGGACTGGCATTCGAACTGCATTGTGACAGTGCTGCTGCCGCCCATCCAGGCCCACTCGTTGGTTTGGGCGAAGGCGGGAGCGCACAAGGCTACTAGCGAGAATAAGAGCGACAGACGGAAGAGACGATCGATCCGGGAAATTGAATTGGATTCATACCGGCGGGCGACGGAAACAGGATCCGTCACAGGAAGCAGGAATATGGCGCTTTTCATCCCACAGAGGCCCCTCGCACCTCATAATTCGTGGGGAAGAAAAACAATAGGAGTATTGTGCGAGGCAACGATAGGCGACTTTCGGTCTGGCGTCAATGCGCCATTCGGCCCCTGGGTAGGGAACTTTCGGGTAAGGCGTGAGATATATCACATCGATGAAAAAAGAGTCGGGCCTCGATTTTATCGACTGCTCTAAGCTCCGGGCGCAGTTACCACGGAAGCGGCGAGTGCGGTGAGGTGGTCGATTTCGGTCTGGGACAGATCGCGACTGTCGGCCCAGGCTATGCCTACCACGGCCTGAACACTGCCCTCCGCGCCTGCAACCGGCAGTGCGATGGCGGCCTGGGCGTCGACGGCGCGCGCGCCGGGACGGACGGCGGCGGAGGGATCGTCTTTGAGGTTGCAGGTGGAAACGGGCTTGGCGGTGACCATAGCTTGTCCGGCCATGCCCTTGCCGGCCGGCACCCAGGCCACCACTTCGCAGACTTTGGGAGGAATGTTTTTGGAAGCAGTCAGGCGCAGACCGCCGTCTTCCACCCGGTGGATGGTTCCGGCTACCGCGCCCGTCTGGGAGATGTAATCTTCGAGCCAGTCCTGATCGCGCATCAGTGTGTTCCTCCCGATTTGGCCTTGGGTGTTGGTTTGCTCACCGGCGCGGGCCAGGGAACATTGGTGCACTCGGGCGGCGGGACCGCCGTTGCCAGTGGCTTGGCCGGCCCGTGCTCCATCACATTGGGATCGCCGTGCGTGTAGTAGCCGACGGCTTCGGTGGCGTCGGAGGCGGGGATCTGGCCTGGCCATGCGCTCATGGTCAGGTAAACCTGGTAGAGCTGGTTGGTGGCCTGAGTGCCGTGGCTGGGAACGCAGGGCAGCGGGTAATCCGCGTCCACGCCGCCGTAAATGTACCCGATCAGCTCCTTTTCGCCGGGCGCGAATTTGGAGAGATTGATAACATTGCCCCCGATTCCCTGGAACTTGTCGCTCTGGTCGAGGTTGGGAATGAAATCCACTGAAGCGCCGTGCAGCAGGTTGCCGGGCACGGCTTGGGGGGCGATGTACTCCTGGTACTGTCCCGAGGAGTTCTCGATAAGAGTGTCAATGTCTTCAATGAAGGGCATGCCGTCGTTGCGGCCGTTGTCGGTGACGTAGTTGTAGACGACCTTCTGCGGAGCCGACTGGGTGTAGAAGAAGTGGCCAATGCCGCCGAAGAAGGTGTGATAGACGTTCGATCCGTCCCAGGCGACGATAATAGGCGCCTGGTAGAAGCCGAAGTGCTGCGTCACCGTGTGATCCGGCGAGACGGAAATATTTGTGCCGGGCCCGGTGATATACACCGGGTAGTCGTAGGCCGCAATGGCGCCGGGGCGGAACACGCCGCCGAAGATGGCGAAGCGATCCTGCTTGGTGGCCGGATCGATATCGTAGGCTGCGGCGAAATCGCGCCGGTTGAATGGATTATCGGAATCGGTTGAAGTGATGGGCTGCAGGGTGCGAATCGAAAACGGGTTGGTGGTGATGGTGAAGGGCAGCACGCTTTGCTTGTAGGCCTGCGTAAAGCCACTGCCAAAGGGATTGTAGGAGCCATCGAAGATCTGTCCGAAGGAAAGGAATTCGAGGCCGGCGGCGTTGTGCGAGAGCATCCCTCCGGTCACCTTCATGGCATTGTTGGCGAGCATGATTCCCGGTTGCGCGAGCACCTTCGCAACAGCCGACTGCATCTGCGACGCGGAATACTTCATCCTGGCGATTGCGGCGATTTTTCCGATGGGAATCTGAAAGATGGTGTTGAAGGTGACGAAGGTATTGGTCTCGCGGCTGAGGCCGTAGCCGCCGGCGACATACCAGAAGCCGGTTTCCGCGTTGTACTCGCACTGCTGGTTAGTCGACGTGAGCGGATCGCCGATCGAAGGATCGAGCTGGGAAAGATCGGCGAGCTGGATGGCCGTCTGCGTAACCGGATTGATCGACCAGAGGATGGTGTTGGGCTCAAGAAAGTTGTTGGCCGGCGGCGGGTTGAACTGATGCAGGCCGAGGGTGCGGCCGCCCAGGATGAACCACTGCGTGGCGGAGAAGTCAGCCAGGCAGTAGGACTGCAAGGCGGGCAACGGAGACGGAAGTGCCGCGGGAACGAAGGTGAGCGTGTAGGGCAGCGAAGTGGTCTGGGCCACGGCGAAAGCAGCCGTAAGGAGCAGG
This sequence comes from uncultured Acidobacteriota bacterium, assembly GCA_963788435.1. Taxonomy (GTDB): domain Bacteria; phylum Acidobacteriota; class Terriglobia; order Terriglobales; family Acidobacteriaceae; genus Telmatobacter. The sequence goes on from CAWBIG010000087.1 coordinate 9,723, forward strand.
CCGGGCAGGATCGCGAAGCGCGGACGATGGGTCATGGCATACCTCGGAGCATTGATGCTGGGCACTACACCGGTTCCACTTTTGCTGTACCTCGAATCACCGTCGCTGAGAGGCGTATTCATTGCGAAAAGCCACCGTGGGCAGCGGTGAAAAGCGGGCACACGAACTTGCGGAACCGCGCTAAAACGAAGTTGGTCCGGGCGGCGGGACGAGTCCCTGCTGCACGTTGTAGGCGTAGTAGAGAATGGTGAGAAGCTTGTTGGGCGACAGGTTGCGCATGATGGGCATGAAGCGCGGATCGTTGATGTCGAGCGAGAGGTAATAGGGAACGGAACCTGCCTGGATGACCCCCTTGTTGGGCAGCGTCACCTGGGTGGGTCCGGGCAGTCCCGAGGCCTGGAAAAAGCCCCAGCCGGGATTGGCGCAGAATGTGAAGACGGTCTGCTCGTTGGTAAGATCCATCTTTGCCCGCATGGCGGGAAAAAGCTTGTTATAAACCTGGAAAATCTGCTGGATCTGGGAGAACTGGGGATTGGCATTGGCGGTATATGCGGCCCAGATGACGCAGGAGACGATGGATTCCTGCGGCGGGCAATTGGGCGTCAGGTTGGGCGAGGGCGGCGTGCCATTGGTGGGCCACACGCAGAGAAAGTACAACTGGCTGTCGAGCTCGGCGGTGCGCGAGCCGGGATCGGCGACAGCGTCGATCTGAAGCTGAAACTGCCCGGGGCTCGCGTAGACCATGTTGAGAGTGATGGCGCTTTGGCAGCCGGGCGTATCGCCTTTATAGCCGGCGCCCCACGGCACGGTGGCGTTGCCGTTGCCCTGGAAGCACGGATAGATTCCGCTCGACAGGAATCCCTCCGCCACCGGCTCACCCCATTGCGTGGCGTAGACGTTTGCCGTCGCCGAGGTCTTCCCGGGCGTATCGCTGGCTAACTGAAAGACGCGATCGTTGGCAGCGATCCAAACGCCGCCTGGATCCTCGGCCCAGAGCACGGGAAGGTTGTTGAAAGTGCTCAGGCCCTTGATATCGGTGCGCGAAGAAACGATGCAGACAGGCGCGCTTTGCGCCGCTGCCTGTTGCGCTGCATTGAGCGGCAGATCGACGATGCCGCCGTTCAGCGAGTAAAAGACGTCGTTGAGCTGGAACGGCTGGCCCACGACTCCAGTGCTCCCGTTGCCGATGTAGACGGACAAATTGCCGAGGTCGAGCACGGTGCCGGGCGGCTGCGGCGGGGAAAGCGGTCCCCCGGCGACGCCATTTGGGCCCGCCATCATCACCGCGTTTGACAGGTCGAGGGAGACGGTTGCGTCCTGGTGCCCAGACTGTTTGATGCGGAACGGAGCACCGTAGAGGGACGGCTGATTCCAGGCGAAGCCGGGATCGGGTTTGGCCTGGCTCGGGCTGGGAACCTGGAACCCATTCATCCAACGACCGGCGATGCAGCGCGTCGGCTCATCGAGGAACGCCGGCCCGATCGCCAGGTTGAGACGGCCGATGCGGAAGTCTTCGTGATGCCATCCGACGTTCTGGTAGCCGTCAAGCGTCATGCGCACGGAGAGCATGAGATTACCGCTGGCATCGACATTGGTGACCTTGCGGAGTTGATCGAGAATTGGAGATCCGGAGGCACTGGGCCATGCCTTTGCGGGAATGCGCACCACGGACTGGAAGACGCCGGAGGCGTAGGTGTCGCCGCCGAAACTGCCCGCGCCATAGCTGTCCCAGGCCGCCCATCCGCGCGTGGGCAGAACGCGATTGAACCAGACGCTGTTGAGGGTAGCCGGATCCATGGCGCCGACGACCTTGTTCGCGCCGATCTGAAGCTGGAGGAAGAAGCCGTAGATCGTGGACACGCCCTGCTGGTAGACGTCGATGTCGATCAGCTTGGCCGGCGAAGATGGAACGCCGCTCAAGCCTCCCGGAGTGTCAGTGGAATTCACCGGTGTGTTGATCATGGGGTCGGTGAATTCGCCTGAGCACTCCCGGGAGCTTAGGCGGCGTTCCATCTTCGCCGGCCAAGCTGATCGACATCGACGTCTACCGGCGGGCGTGTCCACAATCTACGGCTTCTACTCCAGCTTCAGATCGGCGCGAAAGCACAGAACCATTCTTCAGCGCCTGGCATCCGGCTACCCTCGACGGCGTCTCGTTGGATCCGCGTTCTCCCCACGCGCCCAGATGGGCGGCCTGGGACAGCTATGGCGCGGGCAGTTTCGGCGGCGACACCTACGCCTCCGGTCTTTGCCGTCCGTGGTGCGCATTCCGCGAAAGACATGGCCCAGTGCCTCCGAATCTCCAATTCTCGGATCAACTCCGCAAGGTCACCAATGTCGATCCCAGCCGTAATCTCATGCTCTCCGGTGCGCATGACGCTTGACGGCTACCAGAACGTCGGATGGCGTCACAAAGAGCAGCCGCATCGGCCGTCTCAACCTGGCGATCGGGCCTGCGGACTCCTGCTCAATGACCCGACGCGCTGCATCGCCGGTAGTTCAATAATGGGTTCCCGGTTCGCGGCCCGAGCCAGGCCAAACTCGATCCCGGCTTCGCCTGGAATCAGCCGTACCTCTACAGTGACCGTTCCGCATTCGAACGGTCTGGGCACCAGGACGCAACCGTCTCCCCACTCAACCTGTCAAACGCAGTAGGTCGGCGGGCCCAAATAGCAGACCAGCCGAGCCACCGGCACCGTGCTCGACCTCGGCAATTTGTCCAGTACTACATCGGCAACGGGAGCGCTGGAGTCGTCGGCCAGCCGTTCCAGCTCAACGACGTCTTTACTCGCTGAACGGCGGCATGGTCGATCTGCCGACCAATGCAGCGCAACAGGCAGCGGCGCAAAGCGAGCCTGTCTCCATCGTTTCTTCGCGGAGCGGACAAGGGCCTGAACACTTTCGACGACCTTCCCGTGCTCTGGGCCGAGGATCCAGGCGGCGTTTGGATCGCTGCCAACGATCGCGTCTTTCAGTTAGCCAGATATAGGCCGGGAAGACCTCGGCGACGGCAAACGTCTCGCCACGCAATGGGGTGAGCCGGTGGCGGAGGGATTCCTGTCGAGCGGAATCTATCCGTTCTTCCGGGCAACGGAACGCCACCGTGCCGTGGGGCGCCGGCTATAAAGGCGATACGCCCGGCTGCCAAAGCGCCATCACTCTCCGCATGGTCTACGCGAGCCCCGGGCAGTTTCAGCTTCAGATCGACGCTGTCGGCGATTCCGGCTCGCGCACCGCCGAGCTCGACGGCCGGTTGGGCTTTCTCTGCGTGTGGCCCACGAATGAGCAGCGCCGAACCCCTCGCCCAACCTGACGCCCAATTGCACCGGAGCAAGAAATCCGTCGTTCTCCTCGGCGTATTGTCGGCGGGCGTACTCCGCCAATGCCAATCCCCAGTTCTCCCGAATCCGGCAGATTTTCCAGGGTCCTAACAAGCTTTTCCCGCCATGCCGGCGAAATGGATGTGCCCAACGAGCGGACCGTCTTCACATTCTGCGCCAATCCCGGCTGGGGCTTTTTCCAGGCCTCGGGACTGCCCGGACCCAGGTGACGCTGCCCAACAAGGGGGTCATCCAGGCAGGTTCCGTCCCTATTACCTCTCGCTCGACATCAACGATCCGCGCTTCATGCCCATCATGCGCAACCTGTCGCCCAACGAGGGGGCCTTTCTCTACTACGCCTACAACGTGCGGCTGGGACTCGTACCGCCGCCCGGACCAACTTTGGGGGGGGGGGGAAGTTGGTGCCCGCTTTCACCGGCTGCCACGTGAGCTTTTCGCAATGAATGGCGATGCGT
>CAWBIG010000088.1:0-9065 GCA_963788435.1 uncultured Acidobacteriota bacterium
TTCTACGGCGCGTGCGTCACCACGCCTGAACGTGCATCGTCGATCGACACACCCATCTGTTCCAGAGTTGTCCCGGTGGACTGGTCCAGTGCGACCTTGTCCTTTTCATACTGCGCCTGCGCGGCGACGAGCGCGGATTCGGCAAGAGTGAGCGCGTTTTGTGCCAGCAGCGTATCGTAGCCCGACTTGGCCCCTAGTTGCTGTTCCTGCTTGGTGATATCGAAGGTGCGCTGGGCCAGATCGCGGGCCTTCTGCGCCGCATCCACGCGGGCCTGGGCCTGCTGCAGAGCAAACTGCGAGTTGCGCACATCGAAACGGATGTTCTTCTTCTGCTCTTCGTAGGTGATCTGCTTCTGCCGGTATTCCAATGCGGCGCGGAACTGGTCGGCTTTGGCAACGCGGTTGCGCAGATTGATTTGCAAGGTCATTCCGAACTGGTACTCCGGCGAAGAGTAGTTGAAGGTGTTTTCAAGCATGCCGCCAAAGCCGGTGGGGAGATTGGACGCGCATTCAGCCGAGGGCAGATACTTGCTGCAGTTTGGATTGATGGGACCAGCAATACCGGCTCCCTCATAGAACCCATAAGCGCTTAGAGTGGGCAACAACTCGCTGCGAATGCCTTTGAGGTTCGCCTGCTCCACCTCCATCGCGAGTTCGTCCTCGGCAACGTCGGGACGGTTCTTCTCCGCTTCTGCGATCAGATCGTCGATTGACTTTGTGGCATTGGGATCGGATGCCCCCTTAGTATCGAGCGGGATAACCGGCATTTCGTCTATGAGCGGATCGTCAGTCTTGGTGATGGCGTTCTTCATCTGCAGTTCATTCAGACGGAGAGTTGCACGCGAAACCGTGAGATCACCTTCGGCTGTCGCAACAGCCGACTCGTCGGTCATCACCTGCAGCGCAGGAATCGCCTTCAGTTCCAGTTGTTTCTGGTCGTCTTGCAGGGTCTGTTGGGCAAAAGATAGCGAACGTTCTTTCAGTTGCTCGTCTTCAAAGCCATTCACCAGGTCCCAGTAGACGTTCTCCACCTGGGTGACAGTCGAAATCACCTGCTGCTTAAAGGCGAGGTCGTTGATCTGGAGGTTCTTCTTTGCGATGTGGATGTAGCGCTCGTTGCTTGCCAGGCCGAAGCCTGCGAGCAACTGCTGGGTGATTATGATCTGCAGATACGAGTTCAGAGCGGGATTGATGTTGTCGTAGGGGATATTGTTGGCCAGCCTTTGCCCCAGATAACCGACCTGCACACCCGTGCCCAACGCAAAGTTCTGCGAAAAACCTGCCTGCGCCTGAATTGTGTTCTGCTCAAGAACTGCCACTCCGTACTGGAATGGATTTTCTTCAGTGAGAACCGTGTGATCGACAAATCCCTTGAAGTTGAGGAAGGGATCGAAGGAGGGAACGGTTGCGCCCTGGCCAAGCGTGGAACTAACAATGCCACCCTGTCCGGCCGCCGCGCCTCCGGTGGCTGCGCCGGCAGAACCGCTGCTGGTGGACCCAAAGCCGCCTTGCGTCGAGCTCTGCTGGATGGCGGTGTTGATGCCGTTGGCGTAACCGCCGGCCTTGGTGCGCAGCAAGTCCATTTGTCCGATGGGAAAGTTATAGCGGAAGTAGGCGATATCGAGATTGTTCTCGATGGCAAGAGAAATGGCGTCGTTGAGTGAGATGTATAGCTTGCCGTCGCGGATAAGGTCCTGTAGCCGCGCCGAGTTGGCCAGGTTCAACGGAGGCGGCATGCTGGGCCTGTAAGGTGACAACGGATTGTGCGAGTGCGGGAGAGGCACAGAAAATTTCTGCGGCGGCGCGAACGTCTCCTGCTGCGCCTGCTGCATCGTCTGCGCCAGCGTCGGAGTTGCCGCGCCGTTGGTGGCGGGCGATGGCGTTTCCGGCGCAGCCGAGCCTGTTTGCGCGCCGGCCTGCACGGTCTGCGGCCGCTGAGGCGTTGCCGTCTGCGACGAGCTTTGAGCAAAGGCGTTGAAACCAGACTGCATGCAGAATACAGCAGCCGAAATCCATATGGCGCATGAGGTCATTTTCACGATGCGCTGACCTCCTCTCCTAGTTTCTTGGGCGCGATATCGCCCACCAGCCACCCGTCTCGCAGCTCGAGAATGCGCGAACCATAGCGCGCGTTCTCGTCGGAGTGGGTCACTTGCACGATGGTAGTGCCCTTCTTGTTCAGGTCGCGGAAAAGCTCCATGATTTCGCGGGCCTGAGTGGAATGCAGGTTGCCGGTCGGCTCGTCGGCCAGGAGCAGCGCCGGGGCGTGCACCACCGCGCGCGCAATGCCTACGAGTTGCTGTTGTCCGCCGGAGAGCTGGTTGGGAAACAGGTCCTTCTTGGCCACGATCTGAAACCGATCGAGGATATCGGCCACCATGCCGGCGCGTTCCTTGGCGGGAAGGTTCTTGTAGGAGAGCGGCAGATCGATATTCTCGGCGACGGTCAGATCGTCCAGCAGATGGTAGCTCTGAAACACCATGCCGATGCGCTGCCGGGCGAGGTCGGCGCGCTGTTTCCGGTTCAGCGCGTGGACCGCGGCATCGCCGAACCAGTACTCACCCGACCAGCTATCGTCAAGCAACGCGAGCACATTCAGCAGCGACGACTTCCCTGCCCCGGATGGCCCCATAATGGTGACGAACTCGCCCTCGCGGATGGTAAGCCCGATGCGGCGCAGCACCCAGGTTTCGGTGTGGCCCGTCTTATAGCTACGTTCTACGTTCTTCAATTCGATCATGTTGTTGGTAACTCCAGCTTCCCAAGGATTGTTCTTGCGGTTGATGTCATTCGATTCGGAGCGCCCTCATGGGCTCCACTTTTGCGGCGCGCCGCGCGGGGAAATAAGTACGCAACCAGAGCGGAAAAAAGCAAAACGACGCCCACGGAGAAGAATGCGGGCAGATCGACGGGGTGTACGTCATACAGGGTTGTGCTCGTGGCGCGGCAAACGAGCCAGGCGCCGATCAGTCCAAGAACGAGGCCGGCCGCGGCCAGAATCACGCCTTCGCGCAGGATCATTCGCACCACACGCTCGCGGCTGGAGCCGAGGGCCAGGCGCACGCCAATCTCGTGGGTGCGCTGGCCCAGCGTGAGGTTCAACACCGCGGTAATGGTGAACCCCGGGCTCTCTGACAGCATGCGCAAGCTGAACCGCAAGTTTTGGGCAATCTTAGACAATCCCACCTCTCATTCGTTTCGCAACGCAACTGCGGGTGCAACTGAAACTGCGCGGCGCGCGGGCAGTGCCGCCGCGACGGCCACCATGACAACTGTGAGCGCGACTGCGATGACAAGTGCGAGCGGATCGGCGGTGCTGACTCCGTATAGCTGGTTGCGGAACAAACGGGCTATGGCAATCACACTCGGAATGGCAATTACAATTCCCGCGCAGGCGATCAGCAACATTTCCCGGAGCACCAGCGTCACCACGGAGGACCGCTGAGCACCGAGTGCGAGGCGTACGCCGATCTCTCGCGTGCGCTGTTCGGTGGAATACGCCAGCACCCCATAGAGCCCAACCGCAGCCAGCACCATGGCCAGAATCGAGAACGCAATGGCCAGTACCGCCAGGGCACGCTGGTCCGACGCGCTGTTGTCCACCTGCGCCTCCATCGTACGCAAACCGTCAACGACCAGGATCGGATCGACCTGATGAATAGCCTGCCGAATGGGCTGCTGCAACGCTTCGGGCGATTGCGCAGTATGCACATAGAACTGCAGACCGAAGTAACGACCCATCTGTGCATAGGGAACGTACACCGCTGGACCGATATCGTCGTGCAGATTCTGGTGCTTGATGTTGCCGACCACCCCAACGATGGTCGAATCGAGCTTCTCCTCGCCGATCTGGCGGCCGAGCGCGTTCTGCGGAGACCCAAAGAACTTCTTGGCAAAATCGAGGTTCACGATCGCCACTTTGGGAGCACCATTGCCGTCGGCGGTGGTGAACTCGCGCCCCGCAAGCACGGGCTGACGGAGCACAGTGAAATATCCGGGTGTGATCTGTTCGTGCTCAAAGCTGGATTTCTCGTCTTCGCTGAATTTGTAACCCTGGATCTCGAAGTGGCTGAAGCTGGAATCTCCCGAGATCTCCGGGTCGCTGGTCCCGGCAATGTCGATGACACCCGGAATCCGCCGCACGGCTTCGATCACATTGATTTCAGTCTGAAGGACGCGATCGCCGCTGTAGCCGGACTCGGTAGGATCGACGCCGAAGGTATCCAGGTTCGAAGTTTGGAACCCGATCTGCTGATGCCGGAGATTCTCGAGCGTGCGGACGAAGAGGCCCGCGCCGCCCAGCAGCATGACACTGAGCGCAATCTGCACGCCGACAGCAAGCTTGCGGAACCGCTGCGCTCCTTTGTTAGCGGTGCCCACGTTCTGCCGCAGCGATTCCATCAGGTTCGGGCTGATGAAATGGAGAGCCGGCGCGATGCTGAAAAGGAAACTCACCAGAACCGACAGCCCGAGCGTGAAAAGAAGAACGCGGGTATCGATGGCGGTCGAATACGGCTCATTCCCCGGATCGGAGCTGGTCAGGATGCGCACCAGCGTTCGCGCCACGATGGGAGCAAGCAGAAGGCCGCATGCAGCCCCGGCAAGGCCGAGCAGCCCGCCCTCCGCCATCAACTGGGATACGATGCGGCCCCGCTTCGCGCCCAGAGCGTAGCGCATCGCCATCTCCTGAGTGCGCTTGGCGGCGCGCAGCAACAACAGTGTGGCCACGTTGAGGGCGCACATCAACATCAACAATCCCGCCATGCTCATCAGGATTACGAGCGGCGTTTTCAATTCCATGCGCCCGGGCGAGAAGCCCTGCGAATCGTCGAGCACATGGAACTCGGCCTTGTCGACATATCGATCGGTAAACTGCGGTGTCCGCGAGGCGTAGAGCGGAAGCTCCTGTCGGCGGAGGTTCTTCCACAACGGCGCCACTTCAGCCTCGGACTGCGCCATGGAAACGCCGGCCTTGAGGCGCGCCACCAGCGTAAGCCAAAGCGAACGCCTATTGGTGAAGTTGTCCCGCGTCGCCATCCACGGCATTACCATTTCAGACATGCTGATGGGAATAAAAACACCGGGCCGGTAGCCGCCGATGGCAGAGGTAAAACCTTTCGGGGCTACACCGACAACCGTGAACGGATGTCCATTAACCAGAACAGTCTGCCCGGCAATCGACGGATCGGCGGCAAAGCGCGTTTTCCAATACTCGTAGCTGAGAACAAGTACAGGATTGGCGTTCTTCTGAGTGTCGTCGGTCTGATGCAGGAGGCGGCCAAGTGAGGGCTTGAGCCCAAGCACGTCAAAGGCATTGCCGCTCACAATCTCAACGTCTTCGCTATCCGCCTGATTGTGCCAGGAAATACCGGCGCCGGTGCGCATCACCGCCAGCATCCCGCTGAAAACCTGGTTTTGATCGCGCAGGTCCTTATACATCGGGTAGGAAAAGTAGCTGCCGGAGCTGCCACCGAACTGCGAGGACGAGCCGGAGAAGGATCCCTTCCAATGGAATTGCACCAGTTCCCGCGGCTTCTCCACAGGCAACATGCGCACCAGCACCTGGTCGAAGAGCGCAAAGATCGCCCCGGTGGCTCCGATTCCCAGCGCCAACGTGACGATCACCGTGCCTGCAAATCCCGGCGAACGCCGTAACTGCCGGACCGCGTAACGGAGATTCAAAAGGAACAAATGCATCGACTCTCCTATTCCGTCCTCAGTGCCTTCATTGGATCAATCGATGCCGCGCGCCGAGCCGGGATAAACCCGGCCAGCGCCGCGCATGCAGCCAGCACCAGCGTTGCCCCGATGAATGCCGCGGGATCGTATGCGCCGACTCCATAAAGCTGGCTCGCCATCAGGTGTCCGGCCAGCAGCGCCGCCGGTATGCCCAGCAGGAGTCCCAATCCCACCTGCCAGCCCGCGTTGCGCATCACCACCCCCACTACGCTGCCGCGCGTCGCCCCCAGTGCCATGCGGATGCCGATCTCTCCCGTTCGCCGGGCCACAAAATACGACATCACGCCATAGAGACCCACCGAGGCAAGCACCAGCGCCAGCACGCCGAACAGGCTGGTCAATTGTGCCAGCAGTCGCTCCTGGTCAAAGTTGCCCGCAATCTGCGCGTCGAACGTTTTCAGATCGACCACGGTGACATTCGGATCGATGGATGCCAGCGTATTTCTCAGCAGTGATTCGGCGGTCTCCGGTGTCCTCGCGAAATCGATGAGAATGGCATTCGCGTACATCGACGCTTTTTCCGTCGCGATAGGCACCGGCTCCTTGTACGTGGAAATGTACTGCGAAAGTGGCCGCAGGAAAACCGGCCGAATCGGATCGCGCGGGTTGTTCATCTTGAAGTCGCGGAACACGCCCACAATCTTGAAGGATCCGGAGTATTTCGGATCGTCGATGCCAAAATGCTGGCCAATGGGATCCACCTTGGGGAAGAACCGTTTCACGAAAGTCTGATTGACCACCGCAACCGGCTCGCTGGTCGCCGTGTCCTGGTCGCTCAGGTCGCGGCCGTGCACAATCGGCACGCCAATCGATGCAAGGTATTGCGGCGAAACCCGAACCCAGGTGGAACCGCAGCGGTCGTTCGGCCCCGGCGCGGGATGGCCCTGCTGGATCACGCATTCGCCCCAGTTGTCGCCTTCCAGCGGGCTGTACATCGCCAGCGCCACGTGGGCCACGCCCGGCAACGTTGAAAAGCGATCCTCGATGGAGCGATACAGCGCGGGCAACCGATCCACTGCGTACCCAGCGCCCTGCGGATCGATATGCAGCACGTAACGATTGCCAGTCGCCAGTCCCGAAATCCTGCTTCTCCAGCCGGTCCAGCGATTTGGTCATCAGGATCGCGCCTGCAATCAGCACGATGGATAATGCCGCCTGAAGAATAACCAGCAGCTTCTGCGGCAGCGAAGATCGATCGCGCTGGCTGCGGTTGACACCGCGCAGGGCCTCCGCAGGCTGTGCGTGCGAAGCCAGCCATGCCGGAGCCAGTCCGAACAGCACGCCCGTGATGAGAGAAATGGCAAATGCGAAACCTAGAATTGCCAGCGATGGCGAGGCGCTGACGGGCAGGTTGTGCGCGTCTGGGAAACGCAAGCGCCAGGATGATTCGCGAGCCCGCATAAGCCACGGCCAGACCGGCAAGCCCGCCCAGGCAGCTCAGCAGCACGCACTCCGTAATCGCGTGCCGCATCACCCGCGCGCGGCGTTGCCCCCATCGCCATGCGCACCGCAGTATCGGCGCGGCGCGAGGTTCCCCGAGCCAGCATCAGGTTGGCGATGTTCGCGCAGGCAATCAGCAGCACCACCGTGGACAGGATCATCAGCATCTTCAATCCCGTTCCCGCCTCGTACTGCAGGTTCTGGATGCCGCCGCCCGCCGGAACCACTTTCACGTGTTGCTTGGGAATGATGGCTGCGCCGCCGTGCTCGGTGTATGCCTCGCGGTGCGAAAGCCACTGCCGCAGCATCACCGAAAGCTTGGCCTGCAGCGCCGCTACATTGGTCCCCGGCCTCACCCGGCCGATAGGGTAGAGCCAATGCGAGTCAGGATGGTGCAGGATCGACTGTTCTTCTCCGTCTATCAGAGTCTTGGTCGAAAGCGGAAGCCAGAAATCGGGTGGCGAGTCTGTCACCCGGTCGCCAAAGTAGCCCGGCGGTCCTATCCCGATCACCGTAAATGGGTGCGTCTCGATCGAAATCGTAGACCCAACCAGCGTGGGGGACCCGCCAAAATCGCTCTGCCATCCCTGATAACTCAGCACCACCACTGGAGCGGAGTTGGGCTGGTCGTCCGCGTCGCTCATCAGACGCCCGAGGTAGGGCATCAGTCCCAGCGTCGAAAACAGGTTCCCGGAAACGTATTCCCCGTGCAACTCATGCGCCTGCTCATTGCCGCGGCGAACGCTGAATTCTGGTTGTCCGGCCTGCACCGCAGCCAGTTGCTCGAACTCCGGAGTCCCCTTTCTGAAGTATTGATACAGGTCGTAGGAAAAAATGTCGAAGTCGCCGTTATCCTCGACAAATCCGCCATTCACGCAGCAATTGTCGGTGTCGCCGATGCGATAGAGCTGCGACGGATCGGCCACGGACAACGTGCGGAGCAGAATGCCTTTCACTAGCGTGAAAATCGCTGTATTCGCGCCGATTCCAAGGGCCAGCGTCAGGATCGCCGTAATGGCGAAGCCCGGCGACTTGCGCAATTGGCGCAGGGTGTAGCGAAGATCGTTAAGAACATTCAGCATCGTTTCCATTTCCTCTTCTTGCTTAACTATTCCGTCCTAAGCGCCCGCATTGGTTCCACTGAATCTGCGCGCCACGCCGGTTCCTACTCCATGCGCAGCGCGCGCATCGGCTCGATTGCCGCCGCCCGCCGGGCGGGAATCAATCCTGAAGCAAATAACGTCGCCAGCAGAATCCCCGCCGCCGCGGTGTAACTCAACCAGTCAAACGGCGCCACTCCGAACAGCATCGATCGCAGCAGCCGCACCGCGGCAAGCGATCCCAATCCACCGCTCAACAGCCCAACTGCCGCAATCCATATTGATCCTGCCAGCACCAGCCGAAAAACTCCGCTGCGCGTCGATCCCAGCGCCATGCGCACCGCAAATTCGCGATATCTTTCAATCACCGAATACGCCATCACTGCGTAGAGTCCCATCATGGCCACCAGCACGCTGCAGATGGCATAAGCGCCAAGCAGTTCCGCGGGGATTCGCGAGCCTTGATATTGCTCATCGGTGACTGCTTCCAGGCTGCGCACATTCTCCAGCGGGACCGTGCGATCGAGACTGCCGACGGACTGGCGTAACACGCCGGCAACTGCATCCGCCGTCGTCCGCGACCGCATGGCAACAATCACATACCCGTATCCCGGCTTGCCCTGAAACAACGGCAGATACACCACCGGACTCGGATCGGTGTCGTCAGGACTGTGATAGGCATAAGTGTGGATCACGCCCACAATCGTGCGCTGCACCTTATCCACCACGATGCTGCTGCCCAGCGCATTTCCCCTGGGCCAATACTTATGCGCCATCACCTCGTTC
>CAWBIG010000089.1:0-13237 GCA_963788435.1 uncultured Acidobacteriota bacterium
ATGTGAACTTGGGCGTAGTCTTGCCGGTGGGCGTAATCACCATGGTGACGGTTTGCGACTGGAAGCTGACGTAGCCGCACGCCTGGCCGACGGGGATGTCAGTGCAAATGGGGATGGTGTTGGCCAAGGTGGTGTTTGAAGGAACCATGTAGACGTCAAGGGCGCCGGTGCGGGGCGCCTGGTTAAGAAAGCGGAATTCGGAGTGGCCGGCGGGAGCGGTGGTCTGCGCGTCTTGAAGCACGGTGACGCTATAGAGAGTGGGCGTGGAAGCGTTGTCAGTGAGGAAGACGGAATGCTGGGCGCCAGGGGCAAGGGCGGCGGTGGCCGATACGAGGTTGGTATTGCCGGAGGCGGTGGTGACCTGGACCAAGGCGCTGGCGGAGGGGGATGTGGCACCGTAATTGGAGATATAGCCCTCACCGATGTTGGCGGCGAAGACGGTGCCTGCCACGACGACGTTGACGGGAGGCGCCGCGTAGGAGGCGTCAATGACGCGGATCAGGCTGGTCTGGGAAAAGCCGGCGATGACCTGGCAGGCGCTGATCGAAACAGCCAGCACCAGCGAAGCGCCAGCTATGAGAAGCAACCGGGTGATGGGAAATGCGCTTTTCAGATCTACGTTCCTCGTAACAGGAGTTATCGACATACGCCTCCCCAGACATGGCCGGGACGTGCCAACAAAGGGCCCCCATCCTGACTGCATGGCGTTGTAGAGGTGATTGTACGTCTGAAACAGCCCGGAGGCACGATGGAGATATGGGACGTATATGGCTAATTTGGGGCAGGTTATCCACAGAAGTAGCACGAAAGCAGGGACCGAGAGACCGAGGGAACCAGGGAGCTGGGAGCCAGGGAACGGGGAGCGAGGGCGATTTCGATCGACGTGCACGCAGCGTCGCGGTTGCCCACCCTTGCGCCAGAAAAAAAGCGCAAGGATGGGGCACGGGGCTCAAAGGTTGCGTGTCTGTCTGGCCTGCTTGTTCCCTCGGTCCCTTGTTCTCTGCTTTACGGCAGATTGCGCACCCAGATGTTGCGGAAGCTGAGGGGCGCGCTTTTGTCGCCATGAGCCTGGAGCTTGATGGGCGCGCGGTCGTACTTTTTGTAGAAGGGCTGGCCGATATAGAGAGTCTGGCCTTTGAGCTCGAAGTGGTCCTGGACCAGGACGCCGTTGAAGAAGACGGTAGCGTAGGCCGGAGACTTGAGGGAGCCGTCGTCGTTGAACGTGGGCGCGGTCCAGATGACGTCGTAAATCTGCCATTCGCCGGGTTTGCGGCCGGGATTGACCAGCGGTATGGCCTGCTTGTAGAGCGAACCGGCCATGCCGTTGACGTAGGTGGGGTTGTTCCAGGGGTCGAGGACCTGAAGCTCGTAGCCGTCGTCGCCGGGGCCGGTGGAGGCGAGGAAAACGCCGGAGTTGCCGCGTCCCTGGCCGGAGCCGGTGATATCGGCGGGGACGCGCCACTCGACGTGAAGCTGGTAGTTCTTGAAGGTGCGGCGAGTTTCAATGTTGCCCGTACCCTTGGCCACGGTAAACAGGCCATTGGCGACGGTCCAGCGCGCGGGGGTATGGTCTTCGGCGGAGACCCATTCGTCTTCGTTTTTGCCGTTGAAGAGAATGATGGCGTCCGACGGAGGCGCGCCGCGGGGGTCGCCGGGTGTGACCATGGCGGGTACCGGCTTCCAGATTTCAGTGTCTTCCGGCTTGGGTTTGGTTTCCTGGGCGGCCAGGGTGGTTGCGGCAAAGACGGCAGCGGAGAAGAGAAGCAAGCGACTGGTTTTCATCACCGAGCGAGTTTATAACAACGGGGAGCAGGGAACAGGTGCGGCGGTTAGTGGCAGGAGTTGCGGGGGAGTTTGGAGTAATCGGGCACGAAGATGCGGAAGGCTTTCTCGGGGGTGGCTTCGATTTTGCCGTGGACGATCTGGCACCAGTAGCCGGGAAGATAGAAGTCGAGCGGATCGGCAGGGGTCGAGTCGATCATGACGAGGTCGGAGTCGAACATCTCCTCGCGGCCGTACTCGACGTTGCCGCCGTGCAGGGCGACGTAGTTTTTCCAAGGCCTGGGGGGGAGCTGGGGCGCGCCCTGGCCAAAGGTGAGGACGAGGCTCTGGCCAGCGATCCGGACGCCGGTGATTTTGGCGCGAATCTGGGGCGAAGGGAACGCGGTTTGTGGGTCGATGAGCATGGAATCGCCGTCGATCGAGATACCGTGCAGGCCTTTCTGGCTGACCAGGTCTTCCAGGCTGATGCCGAGGGAGTCCATGAGGCCTTTTAGGGGAATGTTGGCGGTTTTGACCTGCTGCACGGTGAAGCGGATGCGGTTGTCGCCAGTCAGGCCGGGTACGGCGGTGGACTCGAAGGGGACGTGAAGGCCTTTCTTCATGATGCCGTGGATCAGGAGGTGATCGCCCTCGGCGACGATGCGCATGCTCTTGAGCTGCGCTTTGGGCGAGCGCAGGAGCCAGGAGTTCATGAGCCCTTCAAGCTGGGACGTGGTCATGCACATTTCGGCGGCATCGGTGGCGACCAAGAAGGATGAGGGATCGTTGAAGCTGGCGACGGTGTGACCGGGGGTGGGAATAAGCGAGCCGCGCAGCCGGACGATGAGGACGGAGAGGGCGGGGGAGTAGCGGAATTGGACGTTGGCCATCTCGATGGTGGGGGACTGCGGCGGGGCCGATTGAGCAGAGACGCAGTGGGTGGTGAGGAGAATGAACGTCAGGATGGAGGCGGGGATTCGGGATTTCAGGGGATTGCACCTCGTCTCTGCCCGGGTGCGCAGAGGGGATGCAGGGAGAGAGGAGGATAGTGGACGCAGGGTTGTCTGGGATTGATGGATGCCCGGCTTGGGCTCTGGGGCATCCCATCCACGCGCGAGATCCTTCTCTCAGGAGCGCGTGGATGGGGCACTGAGCAATGTCCCTCAATCCTCTTCGGGGTAGGGGCTACTCGGAGAGTTTGCAGGCGTAGGGTTTGGTCAGGTCCTGGCGGGCTTCGTTGAGCGCGCCCTGGGTGTTGTCGTTGGTCTGGACGGCGAGGCGGTATTCGTTGACCGCGCGATCGCGCTGGCCGGTGCAATCGAAGATCTTGCCCAGCTCGATATGGGCCCAGACCTCGGTCCAGGCGGGGTCGTCGTCGCCGCGGAGCGCGTCGCGGTAGGAGTTTACGGCAGCCTGGAAGTTGTGCTGCTGGAACAGGACCTCGCCGATGCGGTAGCTGGCCAGGGAGGACTCGGGATTGGTTTTGAGGGCCTCGTTGTACTGGTTGAGGGCTCCGATCAGATCGCCTTGAGCCACCAGTTGCTGGCCCTTGAGAATGTCGATCCGGACGTCCTGGTCGGGAGAGGATTTGAGCACCCAGTCGTTGGGATCGATGGTAATGCGGCGCGGGCGGCCGAAGGTGTCGACCTCGTAATTCGAGTTTTCCCCGACAACGTCAACCTTGTCATTGACCGTTTTGCCGTCGGTTTCAATGCGCAGGTCGACGGGCATGCGGAAGAGGTCGAGGTTCTGGTCGATCTCCCCTATGGTGCGGAAGCCTTTGTTGTTGCCAAGGCGATAGACAGCATACTTGTCGGTGAACGTAGGCGCGCCGGTGCCGTCAACCCACTGCGCGAAGAACGGAGTGAGCTGCTGTTGCGACTGCGCCTCGGCCACTTTGGCCAGATCCGGGGTGGTAATTCCCTGGTCGGTGTACTGGCTGAGCACGCCTTTGAGAGTGGCGAGGAAGTCCTTGTCGCCGATCTCCCAGCGGAGCATGTGAAAGATCTCTGCACCTTTGTCGAAAGTCTGCGACTGGAACTCCGGCGAAAACGGCTGTTCGCGGCCGGACGACGAGAGCGGCGTGGTGTCATAGGCGAGTGCGCTGGCGGCCACGTCCTGGAGGGCGAGGCGAAGAGCGTTCTCGCCTTGTTCGTCCTGGAGGTACATCAGCTCGCCGTAGCGGCACATGCCGTTGGTGATCCAAGTGTCATTCATGTTTTTGGGGCTGACCTCAGAGCCCCACCACTGGTGAGCGATGGTATTGGCGAGGAGGCGGATGCCGGATTTGTCGCCGGTGCGGGAGCCCATGATGGCGGCCAGCTCCGGAGCCCATACCGCGGGCAGGGTGTCATCGGGGATTTCTACAACGTTGAGGTGGCTCGATTCCGGCTCGCCGAAGTTTTCAGTGAAGAACTCGAATTCCTTCTGTGCGGTCTGGGCCAACTGGTTGCCGCTGGCCTGGTGGGCGATGGTGAGGTAGACCTTGACGTTGCCGGGGCCGGCGATGAAGGGTTCTACGTAGCGGCCGGCGATGATGGTGCCGGGGAACCCGGGTTTGGTCCAGTTGAAGTTGTACTGGTCGCCGGGCTTGCCGCCGGCCAGGGTTGCGGACGTGGGCGCGCCGGTCTGGCCGCTGGAAAACACCCGCAAGCCCTGGGGCACGCGGATGTGAAGCTCCATGGTGTACCGGTCCGTGGTGTAACCGGTGGTGGGGAACCAGCGTGCGGCGTAGAGCAGGTAGGTGATGGGCTCCTGGATGGCGGCCAGCTTGAGCCCTTCGATCGGGCCGTCCTCGTTGCCGGTGATTACGCCTTCGTACTCGAAGGTCCAATGCATGGGCTTGCTGCGGACCATGGGCGAAGCAGGGGTCACGCGCACCGTGCCGTCGGCCGAGCGCTCGCCGGTGAGAACCTTGCCCGCGTCATCGGTAATTTTGGTGATCTTTAGGGCGGGATGGAACCCGAACGGGACGACTTCGGCGTTCTCCGGCGCGGTGAAGGTGACGGTGGCCTTGGCCTGGAGATGATGCGCCTGGGTGTCGATTTCGGCATCGATGACGTAGCCGGTGATGTTGAGCTGCTGGCGCTGGAATGCCTGCGCGGGCGCGTGGTGGGCGGCCAGCAGACCGGTGGCCAGGAGCCCGAGCGCCGTGGCGAGCAGGCGGTTGCAGTGGGGAAAGCTCATATGGGTCACTCGTACTCGCGATGCATTCATTCTAATGCGGTTCCGGGGCTGTGGTTGGCGCAGCCCCGGTCCGTTGGGTCCCTCCGAGGAGCTCGAGGACAACCTCGGCGACCCGGGCAATGGCTCCAGCGGATGGTTGCGCGGCGGATTTCGGTCTGGCTCGCAGCGTTCCGCGGAGCTCAGCGAGTTCCTTCATCATGGACTGTCGAGGAGGGCCATCGGGTAGCAATGGCTGCAAGGCACTGACGATATTCGATGCAGTGAAGTCATTTTGGATCAACTCTGTAATGACGCGTTTTTGGGCGATCAGGTTGACCATGGCGACGTGGGGTACGGTAACGACGCGCTTAGCGATGGCGTAAGTGAGGGTGGAAACGCGGTAAACGACGACGAAGGGATTGCCGATGAGGGCGGCTTCGACGGTCGCGGTGCCAGAGGCGATGATGGAGGCGCGGGCGTGGTGGAGGGCGGCGCGGGCGTCGGATATGAGTCGGAGATCGAGACCGGCGGAGTGATTTTGGGACAGGCGGCGGACAAATTCGCGCTGCGTCGGCGTGAGGGTCGGGGCCAGCGGGAGGATGAATTGGTAGGGCGGCTTTCCCTCCGGGGCGGAAGCCCCGGCACTTTCGGGGGCGTTATCGGCACGACTGAAGTCGTGCCCTGATACAAAGCCCGTTGATCCCCGAATGTTCCCGTTGTTAATGAAGTTTTTCGGTGGTGCGTGAGGATTTGCGGCGAGCATGCGTGCGGCGGCGAGCATTTCGGGAAGGTTGTCGCGAATTTCCTTGGCGCGGCTGCCGGGGAGCAGGGCAATCCAGGTTAATGCCGGATCGAGGCCGTGCTTCGCGGCGAATTCGTTGCGGGAGATGGTGGGCGCGGCGATTTCGGCCAGCGGATGGCCGACGAATTCTGCGTGAACGCCACGCTCGCGGTAGAACGGCTCTTCGAACGGGAAGATCACCAACATGCGATCCACGTAGCGCTGCACCAGCTTGATGCGGTGCTTCTTCCATGCCCAGAGCTGCGGGCTGACGAAGTAGACGACTGGAACGCCCAGGCGGTGCAGCTCCTTGGCCAGCTTGAAATGAATATCGGGGAAGTCAATGAGGACAGCCACCGAGGGACGGCGGTCGCGGAGGGACTGCTTGAGCTTGCGAAACTCGCGATAGATGCGGGGCAGGTGGCGAACCACCTCGGTGATGCCCATGACGGCCACATCCTCGGCACGCACCACGCGCTCCAGCCCCGCGGCGGCCATGCGCGGTCCCCCCATGCCGAAGAAGTGCGCATCGCGCCCTTGCGCGGCGAGCCGCGACTTCAATTCCTCGATCAGGAGGGCGCCGTAGGCTTCGCCGCTGGCTTCGCCGGCCGAGATGAAAAGGGTGAGTGGCATGGATGGCGCTGCATCCATCATAGGGACAAAAAACAGGGAACAGGGATCAGGGCACAGGGAACAGGGATCAGCGAACGAGGGGCCGAGGGACCAGGGGTACGTGTTGGTGGGATTGGCGCGATGGTTGGGGTAAGATAGGCGACACGTTCTTCCCGTTGCGGCCAATAGTCCGAGGACCTGCTTGATTGCGCTTATGAAGAGGCATTTACTAATTCTCGGTTGCGCCGGCGGTGTGCTGATCGCGCTGCTGCGCTGGTCGGAGTACCAATTCCTGGTGATCGACCACTCGGTGGAGATTTATGCGGCGCTGGTGGCCATCGTGTTTGCCGGGCTGGGAATCTGGCTGGGGGTGAAGCTGACCCGGCCGCGGCGCGGTGCGGCGGAAAGGGCGCGGCCGGACGGGATGGAACCGGTGCAGGCGACGGAGGGCCAGCCGTTTGTGCCCGATGACAAGAGGCGCGACCACCTGGGCATCACGCGGCGGGAGATGGAGATACTGGAGCTGGTGGCGCAGGGGATGACCAACCGGGAGATCGCCGCCAAGCTGTTCGTTAGCGAAAACACCGTGAAGACGCATTGCAGCCGGGCTTTCGACAAGCTGGGAGCGCGGCGGCGGACGCAGGCAGTGCAGATGGGGAAGAAGTTTGGGCTGTTGCCGTAAAGGCAGGGAACAGGGAACAGGGATCAGGGATCAGAAGACAAAACCAGAAGACAATCTGTCATGCAAAGGGATGATTTATCAGGGTGACGGGCAAAATCACCCGAAAGCATGACGACTTGGGTAAGGGTTCCCGGGCTACTTTGGTTGCACAGGCGGCCTGCTCCTTGAGAGCGGCGCGCGAGGAGGACAGATGAGAAAGGTCATTCTGACGTTCGGGTTCATCTCCGGGGGCATGCTGTCGGCGTTGATGGTTGTGACCATGGTCTACTCCAACCATATCGGCTTCGACCGCGGCCTCGTGGTTGGCTACACCACCATGGTGCTGTCGTTCCTGCTGGTGTTCTTCGGGATCCGCGCTTACCGGGACGGCGAGGGGAACGGCTCCATCACATTTGGGCGCGCGTTCGGCATCGGCATGGCGATTACCGCAATCACTTGCGTGTGCTACGTGGTGTCGTGGGAGATTCTCTACCATTTCTACATGCCGGACTTCATGGACAAGTACGCCGCCTACGCAATGGAGAAGGCGCGTGCGGCGGGCGCCAGCCCGGCTGCGCTGGCGGCCAAGGCAGCCGAACTGCAGAAGGCCAAGGAGATGTACAGCAATGTGCTGGTTAGCTCGGCGGAGACGTTTCTGGAGCCGCTGCCGGTGGGGGTGCTGATCACGCTGATTTCGGCGGGGATTCTGCGGAAGAAGGCTCCAACGACCGTCGGCCGGCAGACAATTCCAGTTTCCAATTAGGTTTGTTCAACCGGAATGAGGCGCAGCCTGGGAGAGCCGCATTGGCGCGCAGCGGCGGACGGGGATGGGCGAGTTTCAGGCCCGGGTAAGGCGAAGGATGCGTTTGGCGTTGCCGTTGGCGACCTGGAGGCGCTGGGTTTCCGAGATGGCTGCGCGTTCGATGAACCGGGCGGCCAGATCCGTCTTCTCGAAAGGGTAGTCGACCGAGAACATTACGTTCCCATCCCCCATGGATTCGAGCGTAGCGCGGAGGGACGAATCGTCGCAGACGCCGGAGGTGGTGATGGCGATATTGCGGCGGATGTAGAAGGACGGAGGCTGGGGCAGAGCGCGGGTGCCGCGGTTGCAGACGAGCCAGCGGCTGTCATAGCGCCAGAGATAGAAGGGGAGGGTCTCGCCCATGTGGCCAAGGATGAGGCGGGCATTGGGGTAGCGCTCGAAGACGCCTGCGAAGACCAGGCGGAGGGCGTGAGCGCCGGTTTCAAAAGCCCAACTGAGGACCGGACCCCAGAGCTCGGAGTGATCGGCGAAGACGGCGGGGTGGTCCACCGGATTCCCGGGATGGAGATAGATGGGCGCCTGGAGGTCGGCGGCGCGTTCCCAGAAGACGGAGTACTTGTCGAGGTCGAGGTACTCGCCATTGGTCTGGCCGTTGATCATGGCTCCGTGGAAGCCAAGCTCGCGGACGCAGCGATCTAGCTCAGCTGCGGCGTCAGCGGGATTGTGCATGGCGAGATGAGCAAACCCGCCGTAGCGCGTGGACTTCTTCTGGATTTCGGCAGCGAGAGAGTCGTTTGCAGTTTTCGCTCTCTTGAGGGCGAGAGCGGGGTCGCGTTCGTACTGGACTCCGGGCCCGGCGATGGAGAGGACGGCGAAGTCGATGTGGTTGGCATCCATGGTGGAGAGGCGGCGCTCGCCGAAATCCATCAGAACCGGGGGCGCGAGTTTGGCGAGATTGGGGCTGATGTTGGGAAATGTTTCGGCGAAGTACCCTATGAATTCCGGCACCAAAAAATGCTCTTCGAGGGCAATTTTGGATACCGGCGCCGCCGGAGCGGTGACAGATGGAGTTGCGTGGGCAAGCGAATTTGTGGCGTGGGCCGCGGCGGCGAGCGTAGCGCCGCGTAACAAGTCTCTACGATTCATGCACCTGACCTCAGGGGAGAAGATGTTGCGACGAGTGGGAGATCAGTGTACCTGTCCGGCGGCATTCTTGAGCAGCACATTCGACACCACGCCGGCATCGACAGTGGCGGCAAGATGCGAGCAGAAGCCGATGCCCACATAAAAAGGCTCGTCGAAAGGTAGCGTGATGGGCGGCCCGAATTGGTGCATGGGCTCGCCGGTCAGGCTGATGAAGATGGCGATCTGGTCGTCGTGCTTCTCAATGCCAATGCGTTTGGGATGCACGCCATTGAGGGTGCCGCCGAAGCGATACTCCGCGTCCTTCATCTGCGCGCCCTTGTCGGAACGCCAGGCCAGGTGCGTCATGCCGCCGCCGTGCTCGCCAACCATGGCTTCCCTGGAGTCGTCGTCGAGGCTCTGGCGGATGACGAGGACGATCTTACGGTCGCCGTAGCCGTTGGGATCGGGGAAGGATGGATCGGCGGCGAGGGAGACGTCGCCGGACATCTTGTTCCAGAGAAAGCGAAACTCGTCGCGCTGGTACCAGATGTTGTAGCCAGCGGAGTGGATGGTGTAGCTACCGGTTACCGCATCGTTGCCGGCGCTGCCGGCGACAAGCGGGCCGCCGACATCGGACTGTCCCTCAAAGAGGCCGATGGGCTGATTGAAGGTGACGGTGGGGCGATGGAAATCTGCGGGCGGCGGGACCTGCTTGTGGGTTGGTGAGCCGGGGAGGGCCCAGTCGGGCACCTGCGGGGCCTGGGTGGCCGGCGAAGCGGGCGCTTGCGCGACCCCTTCAGGAATCTGCGCCATCCAGAGGCCTAGAAGAGAAAGAAAGCAGGGCGAATAGCGGCGAAGGGTTTCGAAAGCGGTTCGAGCCGGGCGGGAGTTCATGATCAAGAACTGTAGCAGAGCGGGCGCGCGGCAGAGGATGGCGGAAAAATTCAATTGGATGCGCCGAAAATCCGGGTAATCTGGAACGCGAGAGGCTTCCCCATGCGATTTTCCTTCTGCGATTCAGGCCGCTTTGCGGGATGTGTGGGTGTGCTATTGGCGATGGCGCTCTTTGGAGCTTTGGGAGCGCAAGCGCAGGCTGCTCCGCAGGACGACACCATGCCGCCGCCCGGTCCGCCGCCACCGGCGGTGTTTCAAAACCACATTCCGCCGGACCAGATGGCGTTTCTGAGCAGTTTTTCCGGTATGACCACCAGGGAGATCCGCGGCGACAAGCGCTTCAAGGCGCTGATGAAGCAGATCACGCCGCGCACCATCTACCACTTCGGCCGCGACATGGGGCTCGACGATGCCATCGACATGATGCTCGACAGCAGGCCGCTCCCGATTGCGATCCGCGACGGACGCTTCGTGACCATCGGCAGCAACGGCGGAACCTACCTGAGCGGGCGAGGGTTTGTTTGGTTCGACATGCAGGAGGGGATCGGGCTGGGCGGCGTGTATTTTCACCCTGTGAATGGTGAGCCAACCCCGACCCTGGCCATATTCTCGCGGCAATTGAAGGACAAGGAACTCGCCATCAGCCAATTGCCGCCGGATTTCCAATTGGATATGGAGCGGTGGTCGGAGATGGCCAATCTGCCACCCGTCACGGTTCGCTACTTTGTTCCGGAGAATGGCAAAAAATACGTTTTGCTGCACGATGAGGATTACTGCGGTGCCGCTCCGGGAATGCCGCCGCCGTCCCCGGACGTTTGTCAGCAGATGAACGCCGATGCCGCCGATGCTGACATGAACGGCGCCTATTTCATGAGAGAGTCAGGAAACGCAGCCAACGCAACAGCGTGGCGTCTGGCCCGCGACCAGGTGGCCTGGATCGAAATGCGCCAAAGCACGTGCGGCGCCGGATTGCCATGCCGGATTGCGATTACGCGACGCAGGGCGCGAATACTGCTGAGCCGTTAGGGGTGCTGATGAGAGGCTTGCGTGCCGCGGTGCTGGCAGTTTGCGGGGTAGCGTGCGGCGCTTACGGTCAAACCCTGGTGGTCACTCCCACACCAGTGATGATCGATGAGCCGGCTTCAATCCGCGTGACCGGGCTGCAGCCGGGCCAGCATGTGACGCTGCGCGCAGACCTCGCGGATCGCGACGGCCAATCGTGGACAGCAGTGGCGGAGTTCGCGGCTGACGCCGGTGGAACCGTCGATACACAGCGGCAAGCCCCGGTGAGAGGATCCTACAAGCCGGTTTCTGCCATGGGCCTGGTGTGGTCCATGATGCCGGCTGCGAAAAACGTGGCTATCTACGAGCCGCCGCGCGACCTCGGACCGCAGCGGATCAAACTTCACCTTCTGATCGACGGGCGCGAGACAGGCAGCGCCGATCTTGAACAACTGGCAGTGGCTCCGGGCGTACACGAGGTGAATCTTGAAGGAAAGCTGACGGGGCGGTTGTTTGTGCCGCCCGGCGCCGGCCGGCACGCCGCACTGCTGGTGCTGGGCGGATCGGAGGGCGGCATGCCCATTCGCCGCGCGGCGTGGTTGGCGTCGCACGGATATGTCGCGCTGGCATTGTGTTACTTCCGCTGCCAGGGAAGGCCGGATTCGCTGCTGCGCATTCCGCTCGAGTACTTCCAGCAGGCGCTGGGGTGGCTGGTTGCGAGGCCGGAAGTGGACCCGCAACGGCTGGGAGTGATGGGCGTTTCGCGCGGCGGCGAGCTGGCATTGCAGCTTGGATCGATGTTTCCTCTGTTGAAGGCGGTGGTGGCCTACGTGCCCGCAAACGTGCGCTATCCGGCGTGCTGTGGGTACCCGGGCCTGATGCCGGCGTGGACCTGGGGAGGACGGGATTTGGTTTACGCGCCGCCGCGGCTTCGCGATCGTTCCATGGAGATGAACGCGGCCATTCATGTGGAGAGCACGCATGGGCCCATCCTGATGATCGGTGGAACCGATGACGGCGTGTGGCCGTCAGCGGAGATGGTGGAGACGGCAGCCGCCAGGCTGCGCAGCTCGCACTTCCGCTACCCGGTGGTCGCCCTGGTGTACCCGCATGCGGGGCATCTGGCGGGACTGCCGGAGATTGTGCCCGCGTGGAACAAGGGCGGGCGGAATCCTGTGAGCGGGATGGAAATGGATTATGGAGGCACTCCGGAAGGGGACGCGGAATCGACGCTGGATGCGATACCGAAGGTACTGGAGTTTTTGAAAAACGCGCTCGGAAATGCCGGGCCGGCGCCGGCTCCGATTCGACCGGCGACTTAGACCGGACTTATTGTTTCAGTCGCCGCGCGCGCACCGCGGAAGCCAACGCCTTCAATAGCGCATGCGTTTGCGGCCAGCCGATGCACGCATCCGTGATGCTCTGTCCATAAACCAACGGCTTGCCCGGCTCGAGCTTCTGCGCGCCCTCCACCAGGTTGCTCTCCAGCATCACGCCCATGATGTCGCGGTTTCCGGCGGCGATCTGCCCGGCCACGTTGCCGCAAACGACAGGCTGGCGCTTGTAATCCTTGCCGGAATTGGCGTGGGAGCAGTCGATCATGATGCGCGGGTCGAGGCCGACTTTCTGCATCTTCGCAGTGGTCTCGCCCACCGCCTCAGCGGCGTAATTCACGGTCTGCCGTCCGCCGCGCAGGATAATGTGCGTGTCGGGATTACCGCGAGTGACGAAGATGGCGGACTGGCCGTGCTTGGTGTGGCCGAGAAAAGTGTGGGAATGCGCGGCGGAGAGCAAGGCGTCGATGGCAATGTCGACATTGCCGCTGGTGCCGTTCTTGAAACCAACCGGGCAGCTCACTCCGGAGACGAGCTGGCGATGGACCTGGCTTTCAGTGGTACGAGCGCCAATCGCGCCCCAGGCGACCAGGCCGGCAATGTACTGGGGCGAAATCATGTCGAGGAACTCGGTGCCCGAGGGCACGCCCATCTCGGCCAGATCGAGCAGGAGATTGCGCGCCAGGCGCAGCCCGTCGTTGATCTTGAAGGACTGATCGAGGTCAGGATCGTTGATCAGGCCTTTCCAGCCGACAGTGGTGCGCGGTTTTTCAAAGTAGACGCGCATGACGATGCGTAAATCGGCGGAGAACTCCGCAATGGCGGATTTAAGCAGCGCGGCGTACTCGCGCGCGGCCTTGGTGTCATGGATGGAACAAGGGCCGGCCATCACCAATAACCGGTCGTCGCGGCGGTGCAGAATGTCGATGATTCCGGCGCGCGCGCCGAAGATGGTCTCCGAGGCGGCCTCGGAGACCGGGCCGCTCTTCTTCGAGGAAAACCGGCGGAAGGACTACCTTCGTCCATTGAATGCGGATGTCGTCGATGGTGTGGAACATGGGCTGTTACTAGTATCCGATATGAGAAGCAGCGGGTCAGCAAGTCGGCGAGTCGGCCCAGGCGTTTCCCACCCTAAACGC
>CAWBIG010000090.1:0-18487 GCA_963788435.1 uncultured Acidobacteriota bacterium
CGCCGCCGCGCCGGTCAGAATATTGAACGGCGAAACCGCCTTCGGCGTCGGCGCCATTCCCGCCGCCTCCAAAATCGATTCCAGCTCGCCAGTGCCCACCACCGCGTCCACTTCCGGAATGTTCTTGCGAATCTCGTCGCGGTACCGCTCCACCAGGCATCCGGTCACGATCAGCTTCTTCGCCCGGCCTTCGGTCTTGTGGCGCGCCATCTCCAGGATGGTGTCCACGGATTCCTGCTTGGCGGTGTCGATAAAGCTGCAGGTGTTCACCACCAGGATCTCGGCCTCTTCGGGCCGTCCTGTCAGCCGCGCCCCGGCCCGGTCCAGCAGCCCCATCATGACTTCTGAGTCGACCAGATTTTTGGGGCAGCCTAACGAAATAAAGCCCACGGTGGGCGCCGTGGGTTGAGTGACTTTGCTCACTTGCTCATTGTACTGGAAGCGTGAATTCGGGATAGTCCCGTAGGAGGTGCGCGATGATCGCACGCCACCTGGCGCGGGTGGACAAACCGTGTGTTTTCGGCAGGGCTGCGTGACGCCCGGTTGGTTGCATTGTTACGTTCCGTTATCCCGCTGATGTCGAGTGAGATTGAACGCGAAGAGCAACGCAGTTATCCCAGAGTCCATCGTGCAGTTGCAACGCCAGTTTGAACATTTTCGCAGTTCCCATCCGCTTCGAGCGAGGATTCCGGAGGCACTTTGGTGTGCGGCGGCGGAGTTGGCACGTCAGCATGGATTGAATGCGGTGGCCCATCCGCTGCGCCTGGACTATATGGGACTGAAGCGCCATGGGACTGAAGCGCCGCCTCGCAGGAGTTACAGAGACCGCAGAAAAGAAGAGGGCCCGATCGCCGGGATTCGTGGAATTGGTTGCACCCTATGCGGCAGCCGGAGCGGAGTGCATGATCGAGTTTGAGTCGCGGACTGCCGCCAAGATGCGCATTCAGTGGAAGGGATCCGGAGCGCCCGATTGGGGAAGCCTTCTGCATGCCTGGCGGGAAGCGGAAGGATGGAAGTTCACGCGCACAAAGGCGCGTCAGATGTTCGGCTGCATAAGGAACAACTTCAGGTTGTCATAGACCTAGTTGGCGAAGCGCCAATGGTGCAGACGAGTCACGTGAAGCAGGTCCTAAATTCAGGCGGTGCGCTATCCAGCTTTCCGACGCCAAGACATATTGCGACGATTGGTAATGGGACTCTTATTTCCTCTTGCAACATCATGGTGTTCCCACTCGTCTTCTTGACTGGTCGGATTCGGGCGCATTTTCGATGGCGCCCGTGCGCAAGAACATACCCCATGCCACAAGTTGCCACCACAAGAGGGCGCCGGCGGTAACCACGGCATCGTCTGCGAACGTCTGGAGAATGTAGTGGTTGCTCGGTATCCCGGTGTATAGATAGCCGCGCAGGGCGCCTCCGGCGATTGACAAAGCGATTATGACAGTCAGGATCAGGCTCTTGTGTGCCCGGGGCAAGGCGGTCTGCAGCGGTCGAATACCCAGCGGGGTGGTCCGGTACCAGGCACGGATCCAGAGGAAGAGAATGAGGACGCCGGCCACGCTGCTGAACATTTGCAGGAATGCGTAGAGGGGCATAGGGTGTAACACAAAAAGCGGAACATTCCCGTGCAGAAATCTGAAATGGTGATATAGCCGGCTCCTGGAATGGGTAAAGGCGTCCCATAGAAGATGAGTGGCAATGCCGACGAGGAGTGAGAGTACGATGAGCAGGAACCGGCGTATGCCCAGGAACTGGAATGGCTGTAATGACGGACCGAGGCGGCATTGCACGCCGTCTGGAAGAAGCGCGACGATGGGCGCCTTGGCGAAGGTGTGAAAGAGCCACAGGACAGCTAATCCCAAAGGGAGGCTCAGCCCGAAAGCGCCCAGGATGGTATGGCCCCAGCCGCCGCCGGGTCTAAGCCGAACATAATACTCGAAATCAGGCGCCATAGTGCCGACGATGAGCGCCGACAAGATGAGCCGCGAACGGCGCAGGGGCAGGGCCGCGGCAGTGTGAGCAAGAGTGAATGGCACAAACCCATTATCGCAATTAAGCCGGAATGAAGAGCGAAAGCGAACTGGCGGCAAAGCCTCTCTTCCCCGCGATCGGGCCGCCAGACCAGCACGGCGTCGATCTCCCGGCGCTGCGCAGCTTCCAGCAGTTTCTCCCGCAGTTGTCGCCGGGCTGCACCGGAGCCGATCTCCTTCACCTGCAGGGCGATGGTCCAGCCGCGCCGGGCGGCATGCTCGCGCATTGCACGATTCTGCATGGGCAGTGTCTGCTGGTCGGGGGTGGAAATACACGCATAGAGACCCGTACGGATCGTTTTAGCTGTCCTTTGTCCCTGGCCAAAAACCCTTCCGGATTTCTTGATCCCGGACACTTGTTTGACGGGCCCTGCAAGATGCTCTCGGCGCATGGCCATAGACTATCCTTTTCGGCCCCCCGTCGAGCCGCTTCCTCAGCCCTGTTTAGTCCAGCCGCAACCGATGTGCTACCGAGTACACACCATGTTGGCGAGCCAACTCCACCGCAGCCTGCCACAGCGTTTCCGGCAGCTTCGTCCGACCGGGTGCTGCGAAACCCATCCAACTGCCGTTGCAACTGTCCGATCGCACCAGGAATGGGCGTTGCGGTCTTGCTGTTCAATCTCAGACGACCTCGGCGACTGATTGAAGTTAGCAATCTGACTCAGACGACGTCACGCACTCTTGCCAAAAAACTCACGTCCCGAAGGAGGTGCGCGATGATCGCAAGCCACCTGGCGCGGGTTGACAAACCCCGATAACGTAAATGCTTAGGAGAACTTCCTCAAGCAGAAGGTGATTCCTCAACTCCGCGCGATCGAAGGCCACCGCGGTGGAACTCCTTCGCCGCGATCTTGCCCACGAGACCGAATTCGTCGTCATCAACTACTTCGACTCGATCGAGGCAGTCCAGCGCTTCGCCGGCGAGAACTACACCGTAGCCGTCTTCGAACCGGAAGCCAGAGAGCTGCTCTCTCGCATCGAGAACCAAGCCCATCATTACGAGGTCCGAATCAAGGCTGGATTTCCACAGGGTAACCAACAGAAACAACAAAGTTAATGCGATTCTTTAGTTCGCCGGATCTTGATTTTTGCCGAGTTTTCCACATTTCCACAGGAAATGCGAACAAGATCGGCCGGCAAAGTTATTGCGGATTGGGCGATGGCGTCGGCGTTGGCTGGATTGGTGTTGGGCCGCTATTGCCGCCGGGGCCGAAGCCGCCGGGATTCTGGCCCCCAAACGTGCCCGTCCCAGGTTGGCCAATGCCGGTGCCGGGCTGACCCATACCTCCGCCGGGCTGCCCGCCGGCGCCCATCTGCTGCTGCATGTCCTGCAGCGGGCTGTAAAGAAACTCCCACTGGTTGTAGTGGTCCTTCTTTTTGTAAACGTAGATGGACTTATTCGGGCTGGCGGGCGATACGCCCACGATGCCTCCGCCTCCGAAGGTCGTCTGGCCCTGAGTGGGGCTGCCGTTTGCGTCGGTGCCTCCGGAACTGCCAGAGCCGGACTGGTCGCCGGCGCCAGTGCCGCTGGTGCCGGTGGGCGTGGTTCCGGTGCCGCCGTCTGTTGTGCCGGTGCCGCTGGTGGGGGAGTTCGAAAAGATGCTGCCTCCGCCGGTCGGGGAGTTATTGAAGGAGCTTCCGGTCGTCCCGGTGGATCCAAATCCGCCCTGGAGCGGGCTCCCGGGCAGGCCCGTCCCGCCGCCCGGCAGCCCGCCGCCAACTACCCCGCAGCCGCTCGCCGCTCCCAGCGGCTGGCCGAAGAACCCCATCGCCATCGGAGTCTTGTTCTGGCACATCATGATCGGCTTCCAGTCCGCCTTGCCGGTGGTGGGGTCGATGTACTTCTTGCGCAGAAAACGGATGTTGTTGGTCTTGACCAAGGCGTCCAGGTTGGGCGGGTAAGCATGGAACTTGCGGTAATAAAGCTGGATGGCGCGCACATACTGCTTGCCGCGATGCATGGTCTCCATGTCGCGGTCGCGCTGGATATCGGCGGCGATTTTGGGTGCGGCCGCGGCCATGGCAATGACGAACAAGGCCAGCAGGATGAGCACAGCCAGCAGGATGAAGCCGTCCTCAGAAGGCTCGCGGTCGCGGATTGGGGGGTGGAGGGCCACTGAAGTATTGGACGTTGGAAGGGAGGGGAACGCTCCAGAAGCAACTTACGGCTGGTCTTTAGTCCGGGCTCAGCGCCAGGGTCTGGGTGTTGTTGTAGGCCAGGTCGGTGATCTCGATGCTGCCGGGGGAGATGGCGCCAACCTTGTAGCGGTGATCGACTACGTCCCCCGGGTGGGCCATAAAGATGTCTTCGCCGTGGATGAGGAAAGCCCTGATGGGCTCGTCTTTGCCACGCTCGTAGCCAAAGTATTTGAGATCGATGCTGGGGGCCTGCGGCGGAGGCGGTGGCCCCTGCGCCACTACGACTTGAGGCGCGTTCCCGCGTGCGCTGTGGAGCGGCGCGGGAATCTCCACCGGCGCGGACTCAGCGGAAAAGATATTGCGCCCGGTGCCTTCGTAATCCACGTCCTCGCTCTGCGCCAGCTTTTCCAGGTGCAGCGTTGGGTCGATGACCATGCCGCCAACGCGTTCGGCTTCAGGGGCGGCTGGAGCATTTGGCGCCGGAGCGGAGGCTTGATTGACGGGCACAGCCCGAGTGCGCGGCGGTGCGGCTACCGCTACGGGGCGCGGCGGCTGGCTAGGCGCGGCAAAATAGCCGTACACCTCCCAGATGGCTGCCGGGACAATGATGGCGAACAGCACCGCGACGATGATGACCTTCTTCTTGTCTTCGGTTCCTACTTTCATTGCGGCTGGCCCTCCTCGCCCGGAGTTCCGGCCGGAATTGCTCCCGGTTGCTTGCCTGGTTCCTGTGCCGCGGGCAGTCCGCTGGCAGCGGCATCGGCCGGGCGCAGCCAGGTGGACATTTCCAGGCGCAGATTCACCGCGCCGGCCTGCTGGCCAGTGAGGGCCATGCCGGTGATGACGAAGAAGATCTTGTCGCGCTCAATGGAGTTGATGAACTTCATAATCTGCGGATACTCGCCGGTGATGCCCGCGTCGATCACGATTTCACTCAGATTGTTGGCCGGCGGGCGCTGCGAATAGCGGACGCTGGTGAGCCGGACGCCCGAAGCCACATCGAGATTCCCGATCTGATTGGCAATTGTGGAGTAGTTGGCGGGGACGCGCGTTGCGTAAAAAGTCTTGATTTCGTCGCTGGTGGTCTCGAGACGCTTGTCGAGCCCGCGCAGCGGCTCAGTTTGAGCCTTGAGCGCATGCAGCCGGATCTGGCGATCGAGGATGGTGTCGTGAGTGTGGGCGCTGATGGCGGCCCAGTCGAGGCCAAAGCGCGTGCCCATGGCGATAGCGGCTACGAGCAGGACGGCGAATCCGGCGTAATGCCAGGTGAGCGGCGAAGTAAGGTGTTCGCGCCAGGTGGTGGTTTTGGTTGTCATTGCGGACCCTCCGGGAGCGGGTTTGGAGGGATGGATCGGGGCGAACTGGGGACGTCGCGCTGGACGGGAGGCCTCATAACGTGAGCTGGCGGTGCGGCGCGACGGAGCGCGGGCATGTTCTGATCTTCGGCGACATGTTCAGCGTGCCGATTCTTTCGCGCCGCTTCCTGCTCGGCGGCCGTAGCCGGGTTATAGTCGGCAAGAAGGTCAAAGTTCTCACGGTTGGATGCGCTGACCGGCTCAAGCTGCTGGTTGGGGTTGGCGCTGGTTGTGGCTTCCGCGGATTCCCCGATGATCCGCGGCTGAAGGAAGCGGCGGGAATGTTCGAGATTGGCGACCAGATCGACCGCCCTGTCGCGCGGCCCCACCACGCGCATATGAACCGCGACGTGGCCGTCCTTCTTGTCCACGATCGGCTCCAGCGTAGTGACCTGGACGCCGCCGGGTAGAACGGTCTCAAGATCCTCCATGGCCAGAGTCCAGGAGAAGGATTTCTTGTCAATCAGGGCGTTGAGCGCGCCGGCCTGATCGATGACGGCGGCGTTCCGCGACTGGGCCACAAGGCTGCGATAGCCCTGCTGCTCGTGGTCGTACCGGTTGATGTCCACGTCGAGAGTGCGCTCCTGGGCGCGAACCTTGTCCGCTCGGCCGTGGAGGAGATGGAGGCCAAGCCAGAGGCCGAGGATAACCACTGCGAGCGAACCCATGGCGATGCGCAGGCGGCGCAGCGTGGGGCCCAGGTTGGCAAAGGGCCGGGTGGCGAGATTGATGGATACCCTCATGGCTCAGGCCACCCCCGCAAGAGCGCCGGCCACGCCGGCAAAACCGATGGGCCCGGCCGTTGAAGTGGCGCCGGTGGTGGGCGTCGGCGCAATTTCGATCACGTCCAGACGGGCTTCGGCAACGGCGCGGGCGAAGTCCGCGACGGGAACGGCGCCGGCATAGTGAAGACGGCGCGCGGGCGCTTGCAGCTTGTCTTCAAACCAGGCGGCGGCCACGGCGATGCTGCGCTGCACTTCATCCAGACGCGCGCCATTATCGGCAGGCAACTCGATGGTGCGGTAGAGCAACAGATCGTCTCCCAAGGTGATGGAGGTGGTGAGGGCGCCGCTGGACAGGTTGGCGGCGAGGATGGCTTCGAGGGAATCGATTCCAGCAATGGCGGCCAGGCTGGAGGGCAGCACGGCGCCGGGCTCGTAACCAGCGGCGCGGACAGCGGCCTCGTACTCTGCGAGCGTTGCGCCGGGCATTACGGTGGCCAGCACCCTGAGCGAGCCCACGGAGGCCGAGACACCGTTCGGAGCCAGGATCTGATAGCTGACGGCGGCATGCTCCACGTCGAAAGGCACCATCTTGCGCAGGCGGAAGCGGAGGACGGGAATCGCTTCCTCCAGCTTGGCAGGAAGGGAATCGAAATCGAGGACGAAGACGCGGGCGGTGGTATCGGGCAGGATCAGTGAAACGGAGTGCTTCTTCGGTTCGATCTGATCCAGGGCGGCGCGGAGGGCTTCGGCGACGGCATCCGGCGCTTTGATGTTGGCCTCGGCAATGCCGGGGACGAGTGCTCCCGCAGGAAGAGGAGCGAAGGCGTAAACCGGCGCGGCCCCGGCCGATGGCAGCGTGGCGGCGAGTGCGCCTTCCGGCGTGAGCTCGACCGCCGTGTACGGGCGGGCGGCGGCCGGGGTCGCGAATTTCGGCTTCGGAAGTTTGAGGTTGAGCGGTGTCATCCGGCTAGTGAGTATTCTCGTTCATCGAAACGGTATGGAACATGGTTGGTGTTATCCCCGGTCCCATTAAGACAAGAATCCATCATCGCGAGGCCTCGATGAAGGTGACCTTGTTGATCTCCTTGATGGTGGTCAGGCCGCGGCGGACGCGGTCAAGGGCCGATTCGCGGAGGAACGACATGCCTTCTTTCTGGGCCAGCTTGCGAATCTCCGACGTGGGCTTTTTCTCCAGAATGATTTCGCGGATGGGGTCGGTGAGGTCGAGCAGCTCGTGAATGGCGGTGCGGCCTCGGTAGCCGGTGCCGCCGCACTCCATGCAGCCGGTGCCCTCGCGGAAGTCGAAGTTACGCCACTCCGCGGGGTCGAGTCCGGCGATCAGGAGAGCCTCGTCATCGTAGTGGACGGTGTGGGCGCAGTACTCGCAAACCGTGCGCACCAGGCGCTGTGCCAGGATGCAGTTGAGCGCCGACACAAAGTTGTAGGCCTCGACGCCCATGTTGAGGAAGCGCCCGAGGACATCGACCACGTTGTTGGCGTGGACGGTGGTGAAGACCAGGTGGCCTGTCAGCGCGGAATTGATGGCGATCTGCGCCGTCTCCTGGTCGCGAATCTCGCCCACGAGAATTTTGTCGGGGTCGTGGCGGAGGATGGAGCGCAGGCCGCGCGCAAAGGTAAGTCCCTTTTTCTCGTTGACGGGGATCTGGGTGATGCCGCGGATCTGGTATTCGACCGGGTCCTCAATGGTGATGATCTTGTCCTCGTCGGACTTGATCTCGTTCAGTGCGGCGTAAAGAGTCGTAGTTTTGCCGGAGCCGGTGGGGCCGGTGACCAGCACCATGCCGTAGGGTTCGCGAATGTAGCGGCGGAAGCGCTTGAGGTCGGCATCGGCGAAGCCCACCACGTCGAGGGTAAGCTTCTTGAACTTCTCGCTCATCGACTCCTTGTCGAGCACGCGAAGGACAGCGTTTTCGCCGTGCACGGTGGGCATGATGGAGACGCGGAAGTCGATGAGGCGGCCCTTGTAGCGGACGCGGAAGCGGCCATCCTGGGGTACGCGGCGCTCGGCGATATCGAGCTCGCTCATGATCTTGATGCGGGAGAGGATGGTCTGATGGTGCTCGCGCGCGATGGGCGCCATGGCCATCTGCAGCACGCCGTCAATGCGGTACTTCACGATGACCGAATCGTCCAGTGTTTCGATGTGGATGTCGGAAGCCCTTCGCTCGAGGGCGGTGAAGATGGTGGTGTCCACGAGGCGGATGATGGGACTGATGTCTTCCTCGCGGGTGAGCTTCTCAATGGAAATGTTCTCGTCGGCGTTTTCGTCGCCGGAGAGCACGTCGAAGGTGAGGCCCTCGCTGGCTTCGTCCAGAACGCGCTGCGACTGCTCGGTTTTCTTCAGCAGGTCGGTGATCTGCGAGAGCATGGCCACGCGGGTGATGACGCGATGCCCGAGCAGGCCGGCAATCTCGTCCAGGATCATGAGCTGGGAGGGATCGGAGACGGCGATGATGAGCGCGTCCGCCTGCTGCTCGATGGGGACGAAGTTGTAGCGGAACATCAGCTCCACCGGCACGGTGCGCAGCAGCTCGTGCTGGATGCGGAAGTTCTTCAGGTCGACGAAATCGGCGCGGTAGCGGCGCGCGAGCTGCTCGGCGGTGGCGCGCTCGTCCTGGGAACTCGGAAGCGGAATTGCGAGTACGGTATCGGCCATAGCTTTACATTGTCCCCCCGGTTGGGGCCTGACCCATGGAGAAGATGGGCAGATAAAGTGAGATGAGAATAAAGACCACGACGACGCCCATCACGATGAGGATGGCGGGCTCAATCAGAGCCAGGGCCGCGGCCAGGGAAGTGGCGACGTCCTCTTCATAGAATTCGGACACGGAGTTGAGCATGGCCGGCAGGGCGCCGGTCTGTTCGCCGACGGCGATCATCTCGGCGGCCAGATCGGGGATGACTTTGGTGGTGATGAGCGAGTCGGCCAGGCTTTTGCCCTCGCGCACCGTGGTGATGGAGGAAAGGATGGCTTTGGAGACGCGGCGCGAGGAGATGGAGCGGCCGGCGGTTTCCAGCGAAGGCACCAGCGGCAGGCCGCCGGTGAGCAGGGTGGAAAGAGTGCGCGCGAATAGAGCCACCTGGTACTTCACCCAGATCTTTCCCAGGACGGGGAAGCGGGTGCGGAAGCCGTCGAAAGCGTCGCGGCCGCGGTCGGTGACGAAAAAGCGCCACCCGGCGAAGGCGATGAGGAGAAGCGCGGGCACGATGTAAATGAGGCTGCTCTGGAGCCATTTGCCGAAACGGAGCAAATCTGTGGTGAGGACGGGGAGCTTGCTGCCGAGCTGGTCATAGAGTTGGGCGAACTGAGGGATGACCACCGTGAACATGAAGATCATGAGGCAGCTGACGAGGACAACCAGCACCGACGGATAGATGAGTGATGTGACCAGCTTCTTGCGGAAAGTAAGGGAGATGCGCTGGAAACTGACGTAGCGATCCAGTACCTCCTGCAGGTTGCCGGAGCGCTCGCCGGCCAGCAGGGTGGTGGTGTACATGAGCGGGAAGCCGGTCTGCGCCTCAAAAGCGGCGGACAGCGATTCACCGGTCTTTACGCGGTTTGAGATGTCATCGAGCTGGGCGGCGAAGCGGGGGTCCTTCTGCGTCTTGGCCAGCATCTGGATGGAGCCGAGGATGGGCAGGCCGGCGCGGATGAGCGTAAGAAACTGCTGGTTGAAAACCAGGAACGGCTCCAGCTTGACCTTGCGGCGGGAGAGACCCTTGAAGCCGCTGCGCATCCTGACGGAAAAAACATGGTAGCCGGCGTGGGTGAAACGGGCCCGCAACTCATCGGCAGTGGCAGCGGTCTGCACCTGCTCCTGGATTCGGCCGCGCTCATCGGCCAGCTTGATGACGAACTCTGCCATGCGGTTGTGTGCCGGGGGCGTGGGCGCCAGGCCGGCGGATCCTCTAGAAGTGCTTCCGATTCAAGGGTAACAGCGCCTGCAACAAGAATAGACGCTGATTGGTGGCGGAGCGTTCGCTGGAAGGCAGGGACAAGGGACAAATGGACCAGGGACCAGGGACAAGGGACAAGGGGCTAGGGACAAAGGGAACAGGGGAATCGGGCGTCATGGCGCCATGCGCTGGTGAATGGAGGAAGCCGGGGTGACTCAGGGTTTTTAGCGCCCACAAGCGAGTCTAAGGCGTTACCAAAGAGTCGCCAATGGTCATTTCCGCCTGAAGCGACGGGAAAAGAGCACCGATAGCCCTAGAGTATTTGCGAGTTTCACGGGAGGATTGCATGCGGTATTCCCTGATTTGCTTCCTGCTCCTTATTGCAGGCCTGGCCGGTTGCGGTGGAGGGTTTCAATCGGTAGCCCCTCCAACCCCTCCTATCCCGGAGCCCGATGTCTACCATCAATACAACGGGACTGCCTCGCAGGGCGATTTCCTGACCATCACGGTGGACGTGACCAAGCTGACCATCACTTACAAGAACATCTCCAACGGAATGAGCGGGACGGTGCCGTACACCGTGAATGCCGACGGGAGCTATGCCATCAGCGACCCGACCGGAAATCTGGTTGCGGCGTACGAGGTGCCGGATTACATGATGGTGATCGAGGCCACCATGACCGGGCCCAACAAGGACGCGCCGTCGCTGATTACTGCGGTGGAGAGCGGGCCGATCTCGCTGAGCACCTTTGTGAACCAAAGCTACAACTACATTCAGTTCCGCACGCAATGGGGCGGGATGGATGTGGGGTCGATTGCGATCGGGGCAACCACGGGGCAGACCAGTAACTACTGGCCCTATGGGGCGATCAGTGGCGGCAGTAACAAGCCATTCGAAGGCAACACGCTCGATTTCAGCGGGCTCAAGGAGGATCCGTCGGGCACGTTTATGACCCTCAGCGACCCGGGCGGCGACGGCAGTACCGATACCGTGTTCGGCACCGCCAACGGGTTCTTTATTGTGGACTCGCCCAACGGATCGATTCTGGGCTTGCAGAAGGCGGCGGCGAAGGACTTTGACCCCTCTGTCGCAGGAACTTACAACGCCATCATCTACCACAAGACGAATGCCAGTATGAGCGGCAACAACGTGGAGAGCGGAACTGCGACGCTAGACAAGGCGGTGCTGACCATTAGCGCGACCGGCGGGGTCACCATGACTGACGATCAGGGGAATGCGCTGGTTCCCGCGGGCACCACTTTGACCGCGGTCGCCGACACGCCATACCTGTACGGAAGTGCGGGCGAACTTGCCGACCCGTGTTTCGGGCTGTTTACCGCGCGCATCACCAGCGGCAAGACGCAGAAAGACATCTTCCTCACATTTATCAACCATGCCGTGGTGTTTTCGTCGTTCAAGGCGACCGTGCCGTGGCAGCAGAGGACTGGAGTCTACAACTACTTCTATGGCGTGGGAGTGCAGTGAGGAAGGCGAACGCCGGAATCCGAGCGATCCTGAACCTGGATCGAAGCGCAGATAGTCGCAACATTGTTACCGGTCCAGGTGCGTTCGGGATGTGAAAAACCGGCGCCGCGCCGCTCCGCATCCGCGGACGAGCCGGTGTAACGGTAATACTCCCGTTGGGCGGCGGTGATTTTTAGGCCGAGTTCGTGGGTGGTGCGCATTACATGCCGTGCTTTCGGCTTGATTATAGGCTCGCCAGGGGCCGCGGCCGCTCAGAATCGCGGCGTGATCCCGTGCTCGCACATGTCAGAGAAGATTGACATCAAGTTGGTGACGCCGAGCATCTCCCGAATCTGCTTGCCGAGATTGACAAGCTGAAGCGTGGCGCCGTTCGACTTGCACGAGGCGTAAATGCGGACAAGCGTGCCCAGGCCCATGCTGTCCACGAAGGCAACGTCAGTCAGATCGATTACGATGCATTTGCTCACCGGGAGCAGCTCGCGAACCTTCAGAAAGAGACCGTTGCCGCTATCGGATACGAGGCGGCCATGGCAGTGCACGACGGCCTGACTGCCCTTCTGTTCCACTTCTAAAGTCAGAGTTTTGGCGGCGGCGGCATTCGGCATCGGATGTCATCCTCTAAGTGAAAAATTTGGGACGGGGAATCGGCTGGGCCGATTGTCTCACGGCAACACGGAGTAGAGAACAGGGAGTTGGGAGTAAAGTGCGGGCCGGTTCTCACGTGGCGACTTTCAAGCGTCAGTAGCCGTTGGCGACCAGCCAGCTTTCCGTCAGCTCGGAGGCCCTGCTGGAGCGCCCTTGGAGCTGCTGGCAGGCCAGCTTGACCAGAACATCGGCCTCAATATTGAGCGGGGCGCCGGGCTTGAGCGCGTGAAGATTCGTGCGCCAGTAGGTGAGGGGCAGGATAGCGATGGAGATGCTATCCTCATCGATTCCAGCGATGGTGAGGCTGATCCCTTCAATGGCTACAGAACCCTTTGAAACCATCCACTTACGGAGGTGTTCCGGAACCATAACTTTAAGGGTCCAGTCAGTGGTCTGACGGTCGAAGTCCGGGCTGGAAGTATCGGCAACGGGATCGAGCGCGACCAGCGTCCCGGTGCTATCCACGTGTCCCTGGACAACGTGGCCGCCGAGCGGACTGCCGGCGGCGGTCGGAAGTTCCAGATTGACCTTGGAGCCTGCCGCCAGGTTGCCAAGAGAGGTGCGGTCGAGCGTCTCCTGGGCCAGGTCGGCGTGGAAGTAAACCGGATCGGGATCAAGCGCGGTGAGGCACACGCCGGAGACGGCGAGCGAGTCGCCCTCGCGCAGTCGGTTGGCGATGCCGGGGGCCTCGACGGTGATGCGGCGTACGCCTCCCCGGGGCTCAACCCTGACCAGCGTGCCGGTTTGCTCGATGATGCCGGTGAACATGGGTTGATTGTAAGAGAACAGGGAACAAGGGAACGAGAATGCCAGCAGATGGGAACGGACAACTGGGAAAGTGCCCGTGCGTAACCGGCACTGAAAAGGAGAAGGGGCCGCAGCACGGCCCCTTGAACCTGTCCCCTGAAACCTGCCCTTACTTCTTGAACACCTGCATCATGGTATCCGCCTGGACCTGGTTCACCTGCGCCAGGGTCTCCTGCATCAGGGGGCGGTCATCGAAATCGGAGGAGTGCAGCAGCTCATTGAGCCGGAAGGCGGCTCGGCGAAGGATGATCTGCGCGTCTTTGAGCTTCTTATCGTTGACGGCAAGCGCGGCACGAAGCTTGTGGGTGAACATCTGCGCTCTTTGGAGCAAACTGTTCGCCTTGGCAACGTCGCCGGCCTGGTACTGCTGGGCGCTGACCTCCACCATATCGCGAACCAGCACAGCATAGAGGAAGCACTGCTCCTTGGCGGGAGCGGTGGCGGCGCGCTGCTCCAGCGCGTTGATCATTTGCTCGTCGGGGATCTTACTGTCGTCGAAGGACGCGGCGCAGGCGGGGATGGAGAGTGCTGTGAAAAGAATCAACACCGTCGGGGCAATACGCATACGAACCTCCGCAATCGCGGTTCGTTGAGGTTTCCACGGCTGGCGGGCATCCTGCTGTG
The DNA here is from genome assembly GCA_963788435.1 of uncultured Acidobacteriota bacterium. Classification (GTDB taxonomy): domain Bacteria; phylum Acidobacteriota; class Terriglobia; order Terriglobales; family Acidobacteriaceae; genus Telmatobacter. Next base: position 13,733 of record CAWBIG010000090.1, read on the forward strand.
CAATCCGGCTCATTTCGGATAAAAAAACTCCGAATGCCGATCCCGAGTCAGCTAGCGGAAACTGAATGCACTCTTGGGCCGAGAATATAGGAGCTTTTTGAGCAATATGCAAGCGGAAAAACTGCTTGCCCGTTACCTCTAGCCCGTTACTACGTCAGGGTGCTCCGATGTACACAAATCATCGCCCGCTTAAGGCTTCTTCTCAAGCAGGAGAAGACGCTGCCGGGCTTGCCATTCCTGATCCGGGAACTTGCCGGCCGATGCCTCCAGAAAATGGTGATAGTACGTGATGGCCGAGTTCCGATCGTGCAACGTATCGTAAGATGTAGCCCAAAGAAAGTATGTAGAGGCATTTTCCGGAAGATACTTTGACCGCATGGTAAGGGCATGCAACGCGATGGAAGGCTGCCCGACCTTCGATGCCGCGAATGCCAGTCCGCTCCAGCCATCGGCATCGGCGGCATCAATTTCAGTAGCGCGTGAGAAGGCCGCGAACGCTTCCTGACTCTTCTGTTCCCTGATCAGGTTCTCCCCATGAGCGGTATAAAGCCCGGCGTCTCCGGGGTGGGCGGCAATCAGCTGGGTATAGAGCTGGTCAGACTCGGCCGCCTTGCCTGCCTCCGACAACAGTTGAGCCATCATCCGGGTTATGTTCTCGTCCTCGGGATGCGCATCGTGGAGTTTTTGGAGCAATGGCAGCGCCTCGCCCTTATCCTGGCCGGCCAGGGCGGCGGCAAGCTGAGCGGTGAGAACCGGATCGTCGGGCTTCTGGGCCAAGGCCGCGCTGAGGAAGGTTTCGGCTTGGGCATATTGCTTTTGCACCAGGAGAATGTGGCCAAGCCCGGCGGCGGCATCCGTGTTTTTCCCCTCTTCGGCAAGCACGCGGCGATAGGCTTTTTCCGCGGCATCCAGTTGGCCGGCCTGTTCGGCCAGTTCAGCGGCCAGCAGCGTGTCCTCCGGCGTCTCTGGCGAAAGTTTGAGGGCTTCGAGCAGGTCGTTCGAGGCCTTGGATGGGTCGGTGCGGCGGTCAATCTGCGCCATGGCGCGCCAGGCGCGGGCCTTGGTTGCGGGGCCGGCCGGCTCCGGATCAAGCTGCGTGGCGGCCTCCAGGTGCGGGCGGGCGTCGTCCAGTTTGTTCTCGCGAGCCAGCAGCAAGCCGAAGGCTAGTTGCGCCTCAAAGGATTTTGGGTCGGCTTGGACGGCGCGACCGTAGAAGGCTTCGGCCTGATCCGGCTTGTTGTCGGCGTCGGAAGCGTAGCCGGCATCGAAGAGCGCGCGGGCGTCGTTGGGGTGGGAAACGAGGTACGAAGCGAGGCCGCTCTCGGCAGTTGCCCAGTCGGACCTGACGATGGCGGATTCGGCGGCGGCTACGGCGGGGTCGAGGCCGGGCGAGCCGGTGCCTGCGTCGGGGATGGTGGTGCCGGGAGGATTCTGGGCCAAAACAGAGAGTGCGCAGGCAAACAACAGCGCGGGAATTGCGGAACGGAGCACGAGGTACCTCAGGTCCTATTTTAGCGAGAGCTGAGGGTGAACGTAGCGTTGGACGGGGAGACGCAGCCTATCGGAGGACCATGCTCAATGCGGCTGCGACAATGAGCAACTTCACAAGCCACCCGAGAGCCTGGAACGCTACAAATACGCGGTGGAGTTTCATAAAGGCAGCATTGGTAAGGATAAGAGGCAAAGGACCCATCAGCCATATCTCCGCAGCGAGCGTGAAGTTATTGCGCGCGGAGTGGTGGTTGAATTGAAGCGCGGTGAGAGCAAAAATCGCGCAAGTAAGGAACGGGAGTGGGCTGGTTAATGCAATCGCCTTTCCCTCAGCGCCCGTGCGCCAAACCTCAGGATAGGTAAACCGTCGATGGATCCAGTCTCCGGCGAAAAGCCAATCCGTCAGCGACGTTGCGATGCCGGCGCCGATAACCACTGCAGCGAATCGCATCCAGTTCATTCTCGAGTCTCCGTTTCCGAACCGGCCAGTGTTGGTGAAGGAGTGAAAGTGTGAATGAGTGAAGAGGTGAAAGGAGGCCGCCGCTGTTCGCTCCTTCACTTTTTCACTTCTTCACTGTTTTCACGCCAGCTTGTACGCCTTGCGCACCAGTCCCACGGTCAGCTCGCGGGCCAGGTCTTCGGCTTCGTCCATTTCCAAGCGGCCTTCGGCGACGAGGCGGGCGAGGAAAGCGGCATCAGAGCGGCGGGCCACGTCGTGGCGCGCGGGGATGGAGAGGAAGGCGCGGGTGTCGTCGTTGAATCCGACGGTGTTGTAAAAACCGGCGGTTTCCGTGGTCAGCTCGCGGAAGCGCCGCATGCCTTCGGGACTGTCAAAGAACCACCACGGCGGCCCGAGGCGCAGGCACGGATAGAGGCCGGCAAGCGGAGCCAGCTCGCGGCCATAAGTGGTTTCGTCCAGCGTGAACAGGATGATGGTGAGATCGCGCTCGTTGCCGAAGCGGTTCAATAGAGGTCGCAGGCCTTCCACATAATTTGTGGGTGCGGGGATGTCGGCGCCCATGTTCTGGCCGTAGCGGGCGTAGAGCTTGGCGTTGTGATTGCGCACCGAGCCGGGATGAATCTGCATCACCAGGCCGTCTTCCAGGCTCATTCGCGCCATCTCCGTCAGCATCTGCCCGCGGAAGATTTCCAGGTCGGCGGCGTAGGCCGTGCCCTTGATGACCTGCTCAAAAAGCGTGGCGGCGCTGGTTTCGCTCAGGTCGGCGGTGAACGCGGTCGGATGGCCGTGATCGGTTGCGGTGGCGCCCATCTCTTTGAAATAGGCGCGGCGATCGGCCAGCGCCCTCAGGTAGCCGCGCCAGGTCAAGGTGTCCTCGCCGGTAAGCGCTCCCAGCGCGCTCACGTGGTCAAGGAAACCGGGATACTGCGGATCGACCACCGGATCGGGTCGGAAAGTGGGCAGGATGCGGCCTTTCCAGCCGGAGCGCTGGATGGCTTCGTGGTCGGCGAGCGTGTCCAGCGGCGAATCGGTTGTGGCCAGCACCTCGATCCCGAAACGCTCGTAAAGGGCGCGGGGCAGGAACTCCGGCGTGGCGAGTTTCTGCGCGATGGTGTCGTAGAAGTGTTCGGCGGTGCGTTCGCAGAGGCGTTCGGTCAGGCCAAAAAGCTTCTCAAAGGCGTAGTCGAGCCAGAGGCGCGTGGGCGTGCCGCGGAAGAGGTGGTAATGGCTGGAGAAAATGCGCCAGACCTCGCGCGGCTCTTCGATCTCGTCCTCGCCAATCTCCAGCTCTTCCAGGGTGACGCCCTGGCTGTAGAGCATGCGGAAGACGTAGTGGTCGGGCTGGACGAAGAGTTTGACCGGATCGGGGAAGGGCTGGTTACGTGCGAACCAGGATGCCTGAGTGTGGCCATGCGGGCTGATGATGGGCAGCGCGCGGATGCCCTCATAGAGACGCCGCGCAATGGCCCGCGAGCGGTCGTCTGCAGGAAAGAGCCTGTCCTCGTCAAGAAGAGCCACCTGGAGGTTCTCCCTTCGGCGTGCGATAGGCAACGTACCAGTATCGTTCATCCGCACAGGAGAGTGAAATGCCGGAATGGCGCAGGTGGGCAATAGAGGCGCAAATCGACGGGCTATGCTGGATGGTGCGCGGCACATGGACGCCGCGAGAGAGCGAACAGGAATGACCACAGCTATCGAATCGGTAACAGGACAGAGGCAGCCTTTCCGGCTGGAGGGGCGGCATGCGCTGGTCACCGGCGCGGCCAGCGGGATTGGCGAATGCACAGCGCGGGAACTGGCGCGGGCGGGAGCGTTTGTATGGATTGCCGACATCAACCTGGACGCGGCCCAGAAGCTGGCCGGCGAGCTGACCGGCGCGGCGCGGGCGGTGCGACTGGATGTGACCAACGCGGAATCGATTGCCGCCGCCCGCGCGCAGGTGGAGCGGCTGGATCTGCTGGTGAACAACGCCGGTATCGGACACGTGGGTTCGATTGCGAAGACCGAGCCGGCCGACTTCGATCGCCTGCTGGACGTGAACGTGCGCGGAGTGTACCTGGTGACGCGGGCGTTTCTTCCGCTGCTGCTCGCCAGCCAGGAGGGCGAGCGGGTGGGCGCCATCGTCAACATTGCATCGGTGGCCGGCCAGGTGGGCATCAAGGAGCGCTTTGCCTATTGCACCACCAAGGGCGCGGTGATTGCCATGACGCGGCAGCTGGCGGTGGAGTATCCCAGGACTTTGCGAGTGAACGCCGTGTGTCCGGGCACCGTGGAAACGCCGTTTGTGGAAGGCTACCTGGACAAATTCCACAAAGAGAACAAGGAAGAGGTACGCGAGCAATTGCGGGCGCGGCAGCCTGTGGGGCGTCTGGGACGGCCGGAAGAAGTCGCGTGGTTGGTGCGCTATCTGGCGTCGGATGAGGCAGCCTTTGTCAGCGGGGCGTGCATGGCGATCGACGGGGGATGGACGGCGGCGTAATGCCGGGATCTTCGTGGTGGATTCTCAGCGCGCTGTTTTTGTCGCTTTCGCCGCAGCGAGCAGCTCGCGATAGAGCGCGATGGTCTGGTCGGCAATCGCGGACCACGCGAAGTGCTCCTCCACGCGCTCGCGGCCGGCCTGGCCGAATTGCCGAGCCTTATCCGGATCGGCAAGCAGGTCGGAGATGCGCTCGGCCAGCGCCTGCGCAAAGGCGTAGGGCTGGGAAGGGAAGCGGGTGACCGGATCCTGATCAAAGGGAACCAGCCAGCCGGTTTCGCCATCCACAACAGCAATACGGTACCGTTCGAAGGTGTCAGCATAAACA
>CAWBIG010000091.1:0-15995 GCA_963788435.1 uncultured Acidobacteriota bacterium
CTCTCTCTCTCTCTCTCTCTCTCTCTCTCTCTCTCTCTCTCTCTCTCTCTCTCTCTCTCTCTCTCTCTTTCTTTCTTTCTTTCTTTCTTTCTTTCTTTCTTTCTTTCTTTCTTTCTTTCTTTCTTTCTTTCTTTCTCTCTCTCTCTCTCTCTCTCTCTCTCTCTCTCTCTCTCTCTGCGGGGGCCACGTATTGCTGTGCTTGTGGTAGCTCACGTCCAGCCCCGCCTCATCCACATCGAACGAGTACGCGTCCTTCATCAGGAACTGCCGCACCCGCAGCAGCCCTGACTTCGGCCGCGGCTCATCGCGAAACTTGTTCTGGATCTGGTACCAGATTTGCGGCAACTGCTTGTAGCTGCGCAGCTCGTTGCGCGCCATCCCCGTCATGATCTCCTCATGGGTCATGCCAAGGCAAAGCTCCGCGCCTTTGCGGTCCTTCAGGCGAAACATGTTATCGCCCATCGTAGTCCAGCGCCCGCTCTCCACCCACGGCTCCTTGGGCAGAATCGCCGGCAGATAAAACTCCTGCCCGATCGTGTCCATCTCCTCGCGCACTATGGCGATCACCTTGTTCAGCGCGCGCTGACCAAGCGGCAGGTAGTTGTAAATCCCCGCGCCGAGCTGCCGGATATACCCGGCCCGCAGCAGGAACTTGTGGCTGGCCACTTCGGCATCCGCTGGGGCCTCGCGCAGAGTAGGAATAAAAAGCTTCGACCAACGATGCATGGAAATGACGTGCTTGCTTTCCCGTTCGCCGCGACGAACGAAAGAAAATGAAGTCAGTTTCTATTTTAAATGTCCCGCGATGCCGCGCCGCAGATGCCGCTCGGGTTCAGGGCGTTGTTCGCCGCTCCACACCGCCATCTCGTGCCGGTCGCCTGCGGTTCTTTTCAATCGTTCCGCGCCCGCGGTTCCTTCATCCAGGTCTGCCGGAGATGGCCTTCCCAATTCAGGGAAAGCCACCTCGGCAGTTGCCCGGGAAAGGGCGCTACAAACATCGAACCGGTTACCGGTCTAGCGGCCGCCGTTCCTGACGTAGTCCACTGCCTCGTGGAGCTCGCGCTCAGCCGCAATCAAATGGTCCTTTGCTTTCTCGGCATGTCCGCCCATATGGAAACCGTTGGCTCCCTGAAGGCGCGTCACATCGTCAATGGCGGTCTGCACTTTATGGTGCACAGCCTCCACATCATGCCAGTCGCGCATCTGAGCCATACTCACCGCGCCGCCTACGAACGCAATCGCCATCGCCAGAGCAAGGTAGATTATATTCTTCACCTTCATCGTTCCATTCTCCGTCTTCGTGTGAATTGAGCCTGCGGGGAGCAGGCTGAATGGATGTTACGGTACCCGTGCGCAGCAGTTAAAACAATTTTCGGAGTATCGAAGCCGGTCTAACCGGACGTAGCCCGGCCCATGCCATACTGGAACGCAAATGCACTCCTTCCACAACTGGGAACTGATCTTCTTTTCCGCCTTGAAGTTGTTGAAGACGTTCGGCCTCATCCCCGGCGCCATCGCCGCCGTCGGCGTTCGCAGGCTTATCCAGAAGCGCCTCCAGCGGAAGGCCATGGAAGGCTGGCCCGCCACCGACGCGCGCATTCAGCAGGGACAGGTCCACCACGAGGGACGCCGCTACTGGGCCGAGCTCACCTACTCCTACTTCGTCGGCGAGTACCGCTCCGGCACCTACGTCCGCAGCTTCAAAAAGGAAGACCAGGCCGACGACTTCGTCCGCCAGCTCAAGGACAAGACCGTTCGCGTTCACTATCGGGAGTCAGACCCAAACCGCTCAGTCCTTCTCGACCGCGACATCGAGATAGTCGCGCTCCTGGCGCCCCAGTACGGCTGAGGGAGCCCTGCCAGCAATCGCAAGCGGCTCCCTACCTCCTAATCAACTCCCCTCCCCGCAGGTCATGCAGGTGCTCCGCTCCCAACTCGCCATTACACATGGACTCCGTTCCATCGCACGCTCGGCCGTGCCCCGGATCACATTCCACCTGCCACAACGCGCGTACAGTCTCGCCAGGAATCACCGCCGCCGAAATGAACCCTTCCGACCCTTTGGCGTGCACTCAGGCCTCGACTACCCCGAGCAGCTACTGACTTTCGGCGACGGCGATCGCTTTCTCATCTACACCGACGGACTGCTCAACCGCGATCGCTTCCTCCAGGCTCCAGAGGTCGCAAGCGGCCTTCTGATGGAGTTGAAGAAATGGCAACGCGCAAACGCTATCCAGGAAGATGACATCACGCTCATTGCAATCGATGTTGTCGAAGACTTTAAGCGACCAGAAGTCCGACCCGAATCGCTCAGTCCTTCTCGACCGCGACATCGAGATCGTCGCGCTCCCGGCGCCCCATACGGCTGATCCGGCGGACTACTGACGCCGGAAGACTGAAGACAGAAAACCGCCGCTAAATCAACTCCACGCCCCACAGATCGTGCAGGTGCACCACTCCCTCCACGCGCCCATCCCCATCCACCACCACCAGCGACGTAATCTTCCGCTCCTCCAGCACCGCCAGCGCCTTCGCCGCCAGCTCTTCGCCGTCAATCGTCTTCGGAGTCGCGTTCATCGCCTCGCCCGCCGTCCTGCTCAGCGCCGCCCCGCCCTCGCGCTCGAGTAGCCGTCGCAAATCGCCGTCGCTGATCACCCCGCGCAGCCGCCCGCCCTCCTGCACCGTCGTCATCCCCAGCTTTTTCGACGACATCTCGTAAATCACATCGGTCATCGCGGTCTGCAGCGTCACGGCCGGCACCGCTTCGCCCGCATGCATCAGGTCGCGCACCCGCGCCAGCCGCTTGCCCAACTTCCCGCCCGGGTGCAACTCCGCAAAATCTTCCGCCTTGAAGCCCTTGCGCAAGCTCACCGCCACCGCCAGCGCATCGCCCAGCGCCAGCATCGCCGTCGTACTTGCCGTCGGCGCCAGCCCCAGCCCGCACGCCTCGCGCTCCACGCCGCAATCCAGAGCCACATCGCTCGCCGTCGCCAGCGTCGACCCCAAATCGCAGCAGAAGCTGATCAGCGCGTCGCCTTTGCGCTTCAGCGTCGCCAGCAGCCGCAGAATCTCCTCCGTCTCTCCGCTCGCGCTCAGCGCGATCACCACGTCCCCCGGCATCAGCACTCCCAGGTCGCCGTGCACCGCCTCCGCCGGGTGCAGAAACAAGGCCGGCGAACCGGTCGAGCTCAGCGTCGCCGCAATCTTCTGCGCGATGATCCCGCTCTTGCCCATCCCCGTCACCACCACCCGCCCGTTCCCCTCGCCGCAGCGCAAAATCAGCTCCACGGCGCAAGCAAAGCTCGCCGCCATCGCCCCATCCAGCCGCCGCGCCAGCGCCTCCAGCGCCGCTGCCTCTGTCCGCACCAGCTCCCCAGGCGTAAGCGCTCTCCCGCCAGAACCCACTGTTTCTCCTGTGTCTGCCATCGGCTATCGATTGTACCGGCATGGTGCACCTTAATTCCTTGGTCCCCGCCTTCCTGGTCCCTCGTTCCCTTGGTCCCTGCCTTCTTGGTCCTTTGGTCCCTTGGTCCCTTTCTTTACAATGAGAGCAGAGGTCCTCGATCCCTTTGAAGCGCAACACTATCGTCCTCGGCGTCACCCTGCTCCTGCTGGCCATCTTTGCCTGGGCCGGGTGGGCCAACTGGGAATACCGCAAGCAAGCTTCCCAGAAGCGCATCGACGCCGCCAAGCTAAGGGCCGAGCTGTCAGCCGCTGCCAATCCTGAGCAGGAGTACACCCAATCCCCGCTCCTCGGCAAGCTGGCGCCCTCCTTCACCCTTCAAGACCTGACTGGCAAACAAATCTCCCTCTCCGACTACAAAGGCAAGGCCCTGCTCATCAACTTCTGGGCCACCTGGTGCGGCCCTTGCAAGCTGGAAACTCCCTGGCTCGTCGACCTCGAAAAGCAATACGCCCCCCAGGGCTTTGAGATCCTCGGCGTCGACACCGAGGACGACGAAGTCACCCCCGCCGACAAGTCCGCCTGGGCCAAAGACAAAACCGCCGTCGCCCATTTCGCCCAGCAGGAGCACATGCCGTATCCGGTCCTCCTCGGCGGCGACAGCATCAGCCACGCGTACGGCGACTTCGACGCCATGCCCACTTCCTTCTTCGTCAACCGCTCCGGCAAAATCATCGCCGCGCAAATGGGCATCACATCGGAAGACGACATGGCCCTCAAAATCCGCCAGGCCCTAAGCCAATGAATCCCTTAAGACGCCTTCATCCTGAGCGCAACGGCGCGCCACGCTCTTCTTCTCAAAATCCCGTCATCCACTCTTCTCAAGATGCCGTCATCCTGAGCGGAGCGGCGCTGTTTCATCGCGCCGTGGAGTCGAAAGCCTGCCCTGAGCCTGCCGAAGGGGACCTGCATTGCGGGTGCCCCAGTGAGCACCCCGAGCCCGCAGAAGTGTCCCCGGTGTTGGGACCTGGGAGGACATCCTCTCGCGCCACTTCCACAAAACTCGGCCTTCCCGCGCTTCTCGCCGTCGCCGTAGCCCTCGCCGCTCCCGCGCAATCCCCGCTCTTCCACGACCCCAACCAACCCGTCGGCAAAACCCAGCAGGTCCAGTACCTCTACCCCGAGCAGGTCACCCTCCCCGCCGGCAAGCCCCAATCCGTCACCCTCCACTTCCGCATCGCCCCCGGCCTGCACATCAACTCTCACTCCCCCAGCGACCAATTCCTCATTCCCACCGTGCTGTCCCTGCCCGCAAACGCCGGCGTCAGCCTCGCCGCCGCGCACTATCCCGATGGCGTCGAGTACATCCTCCCCGCCGATCCTTCCACCAAGCTGAACGTCTACACCGGCGATTTCGCCATCGAAGCCCGTCTCCTCGCGACCCCCGGCGATCATCTCGTCCAGGTCCATCTCCGTTTCCAGGCCTGCGATGAAAACGCCTGCATGCCTCCCCGCACCATCACCGCCGCCATCGACGTCATCGCCCGCTGAAATCTGCAAATAAAAGACGAGCTTCGGCCCCAGGGCACAAAGCTTTTCCTCTGGCATGGATTTTTCACCCTCTAAAGGCAATTACAAGCCAGACCCCCGAGGACCCCGGCGAAGGTACGCGGTTTCGCCCCCCGGCACTTTGCCAGGGTTCACTTCCCCTGTGCCGGAATCGTCTCGTACTCGGTCCATGCAAACTGCTTTGAGTCCGGCGCCCAGCCGCCCGTATTGCCCGAGCCTTGACCGCCATAGAAAGTCCTCACCGTGGTCAGTTCGGCGCCTTCTGCTCCCACGCCATTCTTAAGGCGCAGCAGCTTGATCTTGATCCCGGCTCCAATATAGTTGTGGTCAGCGTGCTCCAGCGGGTAGGAGATGGTGTATAGCCACTTGCCGTCGGGAGAGAGGTGCGGAAACCAGTCCTGCGTGTCCGTTCCGTTGGTGATCCTCTCCGCCATCTTGTCATCGGCCCCTGCGCCCTCAGCCGGCATGCGCCACGCATCCCACTTGCCCGAGCGCTTGGAGCAAAAGTACACCCACTCGCCATCGGGCGAGTACTCAGGGCCATCATCCTCTGCTTTGTTTACGGTCATGCGCAACTCGCCGCTTCCGTCCACGTCGATCCGGTAAATGTCGGCGTTGCCCCCAAGAATCTGCGTGTACACCAGGTACTTGCCATCGGGCGCCCACCCATGCAGCCAGCCCAGATGAACCTCGTGCGCCGCGCTACCGTCCATATTCAGCACCAAAAGCGAATTGTGCAGATCCTCCGCGGATCGAATCTTCGCCGGTATCGGCAGCGCGATACCGGTGATCGCGATCTGCTTGCCATCCCATGACAGCGCGTGATCGTTCGTCAACGTCAGCTTTGGGCTGCTCCCATAAATCTTCTCCGGCGTCCCCGTGCCCGCGCCGCTCACTGGAATGCGGTAGAGGCTGCCGCCCATGTCGCTCACGATGTACTTCCCGTCCGGGGTCCAGTTGGGAGCATGCCACTCTCCCTCAACGGTGAAGAGGGTCGCCGCGGCCTTCTTCTCGAGGTCGTAGATCTCAAAGTGGGTGACCCGTTTCGTTTGAGCCGCGCCCGGATGCCCCAAATTCTGCGCTCCAACTCCGGTGGAAGCGCACAGCAGACCCAGGCACAAGCCCGAAAACAACAAAAAACTCCTCCGTAGTGACTTCACGGTGAATCCTCCTCGAGCACCAGCGAATCCTGGAGCCTTCAACATCCCGCGGCTCCATGTTGTGCTTGCGAGATTCGCGCCAGCCAATCTTAACGTAGAAGTGCTTTGAGGGGGATGAGCGGCCGTTCTCTCCGCCGGCCCAATCCCTGAAATCATTTTTTCGGGGTTGTTGAAGGGGAATCGTTCTTTTTCTTGCCGAACAGTTTCGAGAGGCCGGTCTTATTCAGGATCTCCGCGCCTTTGCTGCGTAAGGCTGCGGCGTTGCCTTTCATCAGGCCGTTGACATCCGCGGTGATGACCGGGTTCTCCGCTGTGCCCGTAATATTGATGGGGATGCCGGCAGCTTTGGAGGGTTTGGCGGCAGCAGATGTGTGGTTCAACTTCGTGAGGATATTTACACCGACTTTATTGAGTCCTTTCGCGCTGGTGACCTTGGAGATCAGGTGGAAGTTGAGCTCGCCGGATGGAGACACGGTGCCGCTGCCAGTAGATTCACCCAGGGCCGGAAGCACCGAATAAATGTTCGTGGTCTCGGTGCCTGATTTGGTGATGCGCATGTCGGCGCGGGAGATCGTGATAGCGGTGGTATCGCCGGTCTTGATGCCGCCCAGCGCGGCGATCCCAACGATCTTGGAGCCCAGATCGTACCCCACCAACTCCGTATTCTTGATCTCGTAAGAGCCGGCGATGACGTTGTCTTTTGCCGAGCCTTTGAGGTCGAAGTTGGCCGTCAGCGTTCCACCCTTGAGGACCGCGCCGTTGGGAAGCCTTACGCCGACAGCGGGGAAAAGCGCCTGCAGACCGTCGATGGGGACGTTTTCGGCCTGCAGCTTGAGATCGAAGACTGGTGCGTTTGCGGCCAGTTGATACGTGCCTTTGATGTGAATCGCGACAGCGCCGGTCTGAAGCGAAAGATCGGAGACCTCGCCACTCCTGTCTTTAAGGGACTGGCCAACTTCATAGCTGATATCGACAGGATGCGGAGCAGCCTCGCCGCCTTTGAGCAGGATGAGGTTCTCGGCGTGGATGTTGCCGTCGCTGGTCACATGGATGCCGTCTGAAACGATGTGGGCCTCGAGGCCCCCGATCATCGAGATTCCGGCCGCGGGGTCGATGTAGCCCGCGACCACGGGGTCCAGATGTTGGATGCTCACCTGGGCGTCGAACGGGGTGGCGGCGGCGTCTTGCGGATTCAGCGGCCCGACCCTTCCTGAAAGCGCTACTTTGCCGTCGCCGGGCAGCGATGCGCTAACCGTGAAGGGAAAGGCCTGGGCCAGCGAGAAGTGCTCCAACTTGACGTTGAGATGGTCGTAGACCTGGGGATTCCTCTCCGAGGGCAGCGTCTCCATGCTGGCGCTGCCGTCTTTGATGGTGATTAGGCCGACGGGGAGATCGGGCAAAGAGGCCGCTTGAGCCCCGTTCTGCGAGCCGGCACCGTGGCTCAGGGTTGAAAAGTCCCAGGTGCCGTCCTCGGCGCGGATCAAATGGATTTGGGGAGCATCCACCTCAAAGCTGCGCACCAACAACTGCCGGTTGAAAAGAAGCGGCTTCATCTCGACCCCAATGCGCAATCGTTTCGCGGTGAGGAATGGGGTCTGGCTGAACTTCGGGTCTTCGGCAATAGCGAGATCGTTCGCCACCAGGCTTCCTGTCATCACGGAGAGGCTGAGAGCGCCGAGAGTCACCTTGCGCGAAAGGGCTGCGCTAAGCCGGCTCTCGATAATCGGACGAAAAGTGTTCACGTCCACGAAGAAAGGAATGGCTGCTGCCGCGAGTATTGGTATTGCTATGCCTGCAGCCACACCGATCTTGACCGACCTCTTCATGAATCCCCCGCGTCTAAGAAGGCTACTCCAACCTCCAGGCTCTTTTCACCTGACCCTTCCAGGCGGAGAGAACAGGGGTCGGAGTTTGCGGGCCTCCGGGAATCAGCTTCGAGGCCCCCTACCGTGATTCAGGCCCGTTGGAATAGATGCCCAAAGATGTACCCGTTTAAACCCGCCCTACAACTTCTGTGTCATCTGGCGTGAACACCTCGCCCGCCCCACGCCGCCTTGCTAAATCGCAGTACTAATCGACTTACCCTGGCCTTCCTCTCTGGCATGGCGTATGCATGAGACTTCGTGGGGGAGGTCTAGGCCATGCCTTCAAGCCTTACTCAATTGCGCAGACGAAACGTGGGAGCGGAGGACGGAAGCGTCCTGGTGATGGCGGCGTTGGGCGCGACCATGCTGATGGGTTGTATGGCGCTGTCAATCGATGTCGGGCGGCTCCTGCTCGCGCAACACCAGATGCAGGCATTCGCTGACGCGGCGGCCATGGCCGGCGCGCTGGAAATAACCACGTGTGGATCCACTTCCAACTGCACGGCGATGCAGAATGCAGCGACGTCCGCGGTGAAGGATGTCGGCGCCACCACGGTTACGATCGTGCCCCAGTGCGGGACCACCACCACCACCACCGGACTGATCGTGCAGTTGAACAACGGGCCGTGCGCTGTGAGCTCCGACCCGAACTATGGCCGCACCAATTACGTGGAAGCCGTGGTGGGGGAGAATGTGAGCACGGTCTTCGCGACGTTGCTGGGCAAGGATTCGATCAACGTCGAGGCCAGGGCGGAAGCGGGAGGGAGCAGTCCGCAATTCTGCGACTATGTCCTTAGCCCGAATGCTACCAACGCGCTTTTGCTGAACGGGAGCGATACGCTTGCAGCTTCCTGCGGGATCATGGTGGACTCCAGTGCCAGCCAGGCGGTGCTGGAGAACGGCAGTAACAACACCATTTCCAGCACCGCGTTCGACGTGGTCGGCAATTACCTCGAAAACGGCACCGGCAACAAGATCACCCCAACTCCGACAACCGGGGCGACCTCCGTCCCCGACCCGCTGGCCAGCCTGGCCACGCCCACGGTCGGCTCCTGCGGGTCGGGTTCGGGCAGCACTTGGAACGGCTCCGCCTCTCAGGCCATCGTTATGAGCAACGCGACCATGAACCAAGGCGTCTATTGCGGCGGCATCATCATCAACGGCAGCAATTTTACGGTAACGTTCAATCCCGGCACCTATATCGTTGAGGGCGGCTTCACCATAAACGGCAGCAACGACAGCGTGACCGGATCCGGAGTTACGTTCTATTTCACCACCTCGTCTTTGACCCTGAACGGCGTGGAGCATGTCGCGTTTTCCGCGCCCACGTCAGGGACCTATGAGGGGATTCTGTATTTCCAAAGCAGGACCGACTCAAGCCAGGTGACAATCAACGGGGATTCGACTTCGAGCTGGCAGGGTGTGATTTACGCCGCGGACGCCAACCTTACCATCAACGGCGGGAACACGGCGCAATACACGAACTTCGTGGTGAAAACACTGACTGACAATGGGAACAACTTCAGCCAGGGCGCCAACTACTCCTCACTTGCCAACGGTGCGCCCATCAAATCGGGCGGTTCGGCCGGCATGGTGGAGTGACGATGAGTCTCACGCAGCCTTACCGCTTTCCAGGTGCAGTAATGGCCCGGGTGCCCCCGGTCCCTCGTCCGCCGCGGCGGAGGGACCGGAGATGGAGGCATGTAGCCCACCCACCAAACACAAGGCCGGCACCGATACGCTACGTGTGTTTTGCTTTCCCTGTTCCCTGTTCCCTGTTCCTTGATCCCTGTTCCTTGAAATCCACACCTTGCACAGCCCCAACCGCAGTCTGCACCAATCCTGCTCCTTGCCCCTCCCGCACTTCGGGCATACGCTGACAACGTTGGAAAACGCCCGGAACTCGCTCCACTGCCGCTTTTGCCCCGATTCAAAGGCAATCCGCGTGCCGAAGCCCGCTCCGCGCAGGGCCAATCCCGCTTTCCACAGCCCGAAACGGGCAGTTTTGCGCCTCGGTACTCACGATTGCACTCTAAACACTAGATATTGTGGTTTGGTGTTGACATGCACCATAGACAGCGCTATTTTTTCATCTGCGGCTCATGAATGGATTGTGAATCGGCCAGACGCGACTCTGGCCCAAACAGCCGCGGCAAACAAGCAACCGCTCGATCCAAGCTCGAATCTGATCCAGTCCGTTGTGCAGTCCAGTCTTCATTCAACTGTCCTTGCCCGATTGGGCATCGATGGAACGGCTTTCTACCAATTGCGCCTGAGGAGACCCCCCTATGAACGAGGCTCACCTGTCCACTTCCGCTGCCGCCACCAACTCCGCCGAATGGGGCGGACTTGCCTTTAGCCGCCGTTTCTCGCGGCCCGGCATCTCTCCCTACGACGAAGTCCAATGGGAGAAACGCACCGCCCTCATTGCCGACAGCAAGGGCAACACCATCTTCGAGCAGAAAGATGTCGAGGTGCCCATTGACTGGTCCATGACCGCCACCAACATCGTGGCCTCAAAGTACCTCCATGGCCAGCTCGGCACCCCGGAGCGCGAGACCGGCGTCCGGCAGCTCATTCAGCGTGTGGCCGAAACCGTGCGTGACTGGGGTCTCGCCGGCGGCTACTTTGCCACAGCTGAGGATGCGGCCGCCTTCCACGACGAGCTCGCCGCCATGCTCCTCACCCAGAAAGTGGCGTTTAACTCCCCGGTTTGGTTCAACGTAGGCTGCGACCGCCTTGAGCCCAACGCCGCCGGCCAAAGCTGGCATTGGGACCCCGCCACCGGCTGCGTCAAATTTGAGGCCACTGGATACCACAATCCCCAGTGCTCCGCCTGCTTCATCAACGCCGTCGAGGACTCGCTCGATTCCATCCTCACCCTTGCCAAAACCGAAGGCATGCTCTTCAAGTGGGGCTCCGGCACCGGCACCAATCTGTCGCCCATCCGCGGCTCCATGGAGAATCTCTCCGGCGGCGGCGCCGCCTCCGGCCCCTTGAGCTTCATGCGCGGCTTTGATGCCTTCGCCGGCGTCATCAAGTCCGGCGGCAAAACCCGCCGCGCCGCCAAAATGGTCATCCTCAACGTGGATCACCCTGACATCGTTGACTTTATCGATTGCAAGGCCAAGGAAGAAGCCAAGGCCTATGCCCTCATCCGCGAGGGCTACGACGGCTCCGGCCCTGACTCCGAAGCCTACTCCTCCATCTTCTTCCAGAACGCCAACAACTCCGTCCGCGTCAGCGACGAGTTCATGCGCGCCTATGAGGCCGACGGCGACTTTGAGACCCGCACCGTCAAGGAGCACCTCCCCGTCCAGACCTTCAAGGCCCGCGACATCATGCACCGCATCGCCGAGGCCACCTGGCTCTGCGGCGACCCCGGCCTCCAGTTCGACACCACCATCAACCGCTGGCACACCAGCAAGAACACCGCCAGGATCAACGCCAGTAACCCCTGCTCCGAGTACATGTTTTTGGATAACTCGGCTTGCAACCTGGCGTCGTTCAACCTTATGAAGTTTGTGAATGCGGGGGGGCAGTTTGACATTGCGTCGTACCGGCACGGGATCTCGGTGATGATTACGGCGATGGAGATCCTGGTGGACAACTCGGGGTATCCAACGGAAGCGATCGCGAAGAACTCGCACGACTACCGGCCGCTGGGCCTGGGCTATGCCAACCTGGGGGCGCTGCTGATGGCGTTCGGGCTGCCGTACGACTCGGAAGCCGGGCGCGACCTGGCAGCAGCGCTGACGGCGATCATGTGTGGCCAGGCATACCTGCAGTCAGCAGTGATCGCGGGCGGGTGCCGGGCGCTCCCCTCAGCCACGCCGCTTACGGCGAGCGTGGAGCACAACGGCGGGGCATGCCCGGGGTTCTATGTGAACCGCGAGCCGTTCCTGGACGTGATCCGGATGCACCGGGCGGAGGTGAACAACATCGGCCGGTCAAAGGCGAGCGGCGAGCCGTTCAGCGTGCCCCAGCTGGATGCGCTGATCGACTCCAGCCGGGAGTGCTGGGACCTGGCGCTGGTTTACGGGGAGCGTTATGGCTACCGCAACTCGCAGGTGACGGTGCTGGCCCCGACGGGCACCATCGGCTTCATGATGGATTGCGACACCACGGGCATCGAGCCGGACCTGGCGCTGGTGAAGTACAAGAAGCTGGTGGGCGGCGGCATGATCAAGATTGTGAACAACACGGTGCCGGAGGCGCTGTTCAAGCTGGGCTACTCCGACGACCAGGTAAACGCGATCGTCAGCTACATTGACGCGACCGGCACCATTGAGGGGGCGCCGGGGATCAAGCCGGAGCACCTGGCCGTGTTCGACTGCAGCTTCAAGCCGGCGAAGGGTACGCGCTCCATCCACTACATGGGGCACATCAAGATGATGTCGGCCACGCAGCCGTTTCTTTCGGGAGCAATCTCAAAGACGGTGAACCTGCCCAACGAGGCCAGCGTGGAGGATGTGGCCGAGGCCTACGCCGAGAGCTGGCGGCGCGGGATCAAGGCGGTGGCCATCTACCGCGACGGATCGAAGGGAGTGCAGCCGCTGAACACCAGCATGGACGCCAAGAAGGAGCCGTCGGCGCTGGATGCGATTGGCGATCGGGTGATGGCGGCAATGGCCTCAGGGATGGCGCCGGCCGAAGCGGACGTGAAGGCGCTCGAAGCCAAGATCGGGGCCAAGCTGGAAGTTTCGGCCAAGAACGTATTCGCGGCGACGACGGCGTTCCAGCGGTCGATGGAGGAAATTGCCAAGGCGGCGGCGGTGCCCACCATAACGGCCACGCCGGCTCCTCCGATTGCGCCCGCGCCCATTGCGCAGGACCTGAACGCGCCGCCGCGAGCGGTACGGCACCGGCTGCCGGAGGAGCGCGCGTCCATTACGCATAAGTTTTCCATTGCCGGGCACGAGGGCTACATCACGGTGGGACTCTATCCCAACCAGCAGCCGGGCGAGATTTTCATTCGCATGGCCAAGGAGGGGTCAACGGTTTCGGGGCTCATGGACTCGTTTGCCACGGCGATTTCGCTGGCGCTGCAGCACGGGGTTCCGCTGCGGGTGCTGTGCGAGAAGTTTGCGCACACGCGGTTCGAGCCCTCGGGCTGGACCGGCAATGCGCAGATTGGCTACGCCAAGAGCCTGATGGATTACATTTTCCGCTGGCTCAACCTGCGCTTCCTTTCCGGCGAACAGTTGACGCTGTTTGCGGGACTCACCTCGCCGGCGCCGCAACTGCCGGTTTCGCCCACGATTCTGAACGATGCGGAATTCGAAGAAGAGCAGGCGATTCCGCAGGATCAACTGGCGCGGCTGGCCGAGGAAGTGGCGCGCAAGATGAGCCAGATGCAAAACCAGACTTCGCTGCCGGGGATGGGGTCGACGAGTGCGCCGGGAGGCGGGATTGCGCCGGAGGTTTCGGCGTCCGCTTCCGCCGCGTCCGAGGGGATTCATATGCCGCCGCTGAAGGATCGCGGGCTGTACCATGCCGCCGACGCCATGCGCGAAATGTACGACATGGGCGACGCGCCAAGTTGCGGAGTGTGCGGGGCGATCATGGTGCGGAATGGGAGTTGCTATCGGTGCATGAGCTGCGGGTCGACGAGCGGGTGCAGTTAGGTAGCAAGTCAGCAGGTCAGCGAGGAGGAGGAGGAGTCAGCGAGTTAGTAGTTAGTTAGTTCCGTTAGCGAAACCTGCCGTGAGGAGGAAGGTCCTCGCGGGCGTTGGCGTTTTTGAAGGGAGCTGGTTAACAAGGGGTGAAGGTTCGACTTGCTGAATAAGATCCCCGGCGAACCAGTCCAGCCGCGGGCCGAGAGTTGCACGAGCTTTACTGGGGCAGAAGCACGGTGTCAATCACATGGATGACGCCGTTGGTGCACTGAATGTCAGTCTTGATGACGTTAGCGTTGTCTACCATGACCTTGCCACCGTCGACCATGATTTTCACGTCCTGGCCGTTGACAGTCTTGGCCTCATGCAGCTTGACCACATCCTTCGCCATTACCTTCCCAGCGACTACGTGATAGGTCAGGATCGAGATCAGCTTCTGTTTGTTTTCCGGCTTCAGCAGGTCTTCCACTGTTCCGGCAGGCAGCTTCGCAAATGCCTCATCTGTTGGCGCGAAAACTGTGAACGGACCCGGTCCCTTGAGCGTGTCCACTAGACCAGCCGCCTGCAGCGCTGCAGCCAGAGTCTTGAAGTCGCCTGCGGCGACGGCGGTGTCCACAATGTCTTTCTTGGAATCGGCGAAGGCACTGCTGCTGAAGCTCAACGCGAGCAGCAGGGCAAAGCAGATCATTACGTAAATTCGTTTCACGAGAATTCTCCTTAGATTGAATGTTCCGTTTTTCCAGCTCAATTCAGCTGTCATGGTTTCAACGTTGCTAAGAGGTGGGGCGTCAAATGACACCGGCGGCGCCCCACCCGAGGAAAGTTAGTCTTCGTCTTCGTCGTCGGAAACGGGAAGATTGATGATGACCTTGGCTGTGCCGATGCCAAATCCACCTTCGAATGCGGAGACATTGAAGACGCTGTTGAGGGCGCCGGCAGCGGTGCTGTCAAGAGTTACGCCAACGCCTCTGATGATGATGCGGCCGTCGTGGGGATTGAGTGGAAGAGTGATCCCGCCGGGAAGAGCAAGATCAAAGATAGGGCAAGCGCCCGAGAAGCTTTCCATCCACAGAGACCAGTCCTGTGATGACGGGGGCGCCGGTCGTGTCGATGATGAAGCTCTGGAGAGTGACCTGTGTCTGTCCTGCGGTGAGGGTAAGGCCGCCGGAGTGGAGGATTTGGCTGACGGCTGTGTCGAGATCGATGGCGCCGCCGGTCACAGGGAAGTTGACCCTGCCGTTGTAAAGTTCCGTCGGGCCTACGGTTCCAGGCGTAACGCCGAGAATACCGAGTGCGGAGACAAAACCGCTAGCCAGTGTGACGGTGGTGCGTCCACCATCGATGGTTTCGGTATTTTGTGCGGATGCAATGTTGGCGGAGACCAACATGGCAAGAGCCACGATGGGAGCCGCAAGGGATAGACGTGATGTGATGCGCATGGGGAAAATACCTCGTTTGGTTTGATTTGCCGCATTCACCTTTGATCTTGCCTATTTCCGTTAAAGCTGGTGATTCGGCCTTGCACACACTTGACAGTAGATTAAAATAATTTGAGTATCTGTTAATAGCGAATCGCGAACGCACTTCGCTTAACGGCCAGGAAAAAATATGAGGCAATTTTGAAAGACAACGAAATCAGCCCCTGAACGCGAGAAAACGGACGTCATCGAGGAGTCGATCCGCCCTTATGCGATTGCCGAGAAGTTGCGATCCCTGCGGCTGCGCAAGAGCATGGGTTTGGCTCAATTGGCTGCGCATACAGGTCTGTCGGCGGCCATGCTTTCAAAACTGGAGAACGCGCGGCTTGTGCCTACTCTCCCGACCCTCGTTCGCATTGCCACCGTGTTCAATGTCGGCCTGGATTACTTCTTCACAGATCCGCGGAAGCGGCATGTTGTGGCAATCTCACGAAAAGATGAACGGATAAAGTTCCCTGCGGACGCGAAGCCTCGGGATGCAGCTTACGACTTTGAGAGCCTCAACTTCCGCGCGACCGAGCGAAAGCTCAATGCATTCCTCGCGCATTTCCACAATTTACCGCCTGCGAAGATTGCTCCTCACTATCACGCCGGAGTGGAGTTTCTCTACGTCATCGATGGGGAGCTTGAAATATCCATTGGAACCGAGATCTACCGGCTATCTAAGGGAGATGCCATCTACTTTGATTCCGTTCAAAAGCATGCCTATCGCAGTCGCGGCCCGGGACACTGCGCCGCTGTTGTGGTCACCACTGGCACTTAACCTAATTTGCGTCGCACCAGTATCGCCGAAGGATCCATAATCGACGGAGGGTGGCGGCCGGCCCGCTCGGAGAACGCGAACTTCGCGGCTCCCACCCTAACCGCAGAGAACGCGGTTAGGATGGGGCACCCGGCCGTAT
>CAWBIG010000092.1:0-5080 GCA_963788435.1 uncultured Acidobacteriota bacterium
CCAGGGATCGAGCGGCTTGACCCCGTAAAGCAGCGTCGTCAACAGGCGCGTCGCGCCCCACACTCCCGCTGCGCCCAGCACCACTCCGGGCAGCACCAGGCGCATGGCCTCACGTAGAATCATCTTCACCACACCGCCCGGCGTCGCCCCCAGCGCCATGCGCACGCCGATCTCGGTCCGCCGCCGGACCACACCGTAGTTCAGCACGCCGTAAAGCCCGATCCCCGTCAGCGCCAGCGTGAGCAGCGCAAAAAATGCGGACAGCAGCGCCACCATCCGCTCGCGGCCCATCGAGCTCGCCACCAGTTCTTGCATGGTGACCGGCTTGTCCACGGCAATATCCGGCGCCAGCTCGCGAAACGCATTCCGCACTGCGCTGACCGCGGTTCCCGCATCCCCCGCGCGCACTTCAAAACTTGCGAAGGAGTTCCACATGCCTCCTTGCAAGAAGGGTTGATAGAGCATGCGTGGCGCTTTCTGGCGCAGGTTGTTATAGAGCGTGTCGCCAACCACGCCTACAATGCGCACTCTGGAATTTCTCTCCATGGTTACCACTCCGCCCACCGCGTTGCCGCCGGGAAAGAAATACTCCGCGGCGCTGCGGTTCAGAATGCAGACGGGCTCGCCACTAGCGTTGTCGTTCCGCGTGAACGCCCTTCCCGTGAGCAACGGCATGCCGAACACGTCAAGGTAACCCGGCGTCACCGTGAGCACCGTCAGGTTGGGATCGGTGCGGGTTCCTCCGGAGTCTGGCTGCGACGAGACCTCCTCCATATAAGTGGCTCCCTGCAGCGGATACGTCCGCGAGATGCTGGCATTTTCCACGCCCGGCGTATGCTGAATGCGATCGAGAAGAGCGATGTAGAGCGATGCCGGGACATCCGCCGGCTTATCCTGCGCGGGTTTCTGTTTGCGCGGCGAGAAATCCGCCGTAAGGCAGGTGATGCCGCCGGTGCGGAAGCCTGGATCCACGGCGAGCAGACGCGCCACGGTGGAGCCCATCAGCGCGGCCATGGTGACGATCACCAGCGAAAATGCAATTTGAATCGGAATCAGCCATGCGCCCATGCCCTGCCTTCTTCGCCCGGCGATTGAAGCCTCACCCTCCTTGATGTCCGCTGCCGGATCCACATTGCTGGCCCGCCATGCCGGCCAAACTCCGGCCAGCACCACAACCAGCGCCACCAGGCCCAGGGTGAACAGAAGCACCACTCCGCTGGGCCCGGCGCGCAGTTCCAGGGTGTCG
Organism: uncultured Acidobacteriota bacterium; assembly: GCA_963788435.1. Lineage (GTDB taxonomy): Bacteria > Acidobacteriota > Terriglobia > Terriglobales > Acidobacteriaceae > Telmatobacter. The sequence continues at coordinate 1,247 of CAWBIG010000092.1, forward strand.
GTGGACAGTCGCTTCATCAGCGCGGCCAGCGCGCTCTCCGCGCCCCATGCGAACAGCACGCTGAGTCCGCCGCCGGCCAGGGCCAGCAGCACGCTCTCCCACGTAAGCTGCGCCGCCACGCGCCTGCGGCTTGCCCCCAGCGCCACACGCACCGCCAGTTCCCGGCGACGCGCCAGCGCACGCGCCGAGGCCAGCATGGCCAGATACGCGCACGCCACCAGGAGCGACAGGCCCACCATGCCTTCGATGAGGTAGAGCGGTCTTTCATACTCGTCTCGCAGATAGGAGAAGCCGGTTCGTCCGGGCCGCGCGATCAGATGCGCATCCGTGGCCTCAGCAAACTTGCCTGCTACAAACGTGAAGTAGCGCAGGTTCTTTTCCGTCTTCCGCTTTGCCTGGAAGAGCGTGTCGGCTTCCTGCTGCGCTGTTGACAGCTTCGCGCCATCCTTCAGCCTTCCCAGCACGGACAGGTCGAAGGAGCTGAGGTTGTGCTGCTCTGCCGGGTCTACCATCTGCAGCGGCACATAAAGATCGGGCCGGGCTCCAACCTCGATATCCTCGAATCCAGGCTGCATGACGCCGACCACAACGCCCTTCGCTGCCCCCGCCCTCATCCCAGGACCGAAATCCATCACACGGCCGATTACTCGCGGATCGGCGCCGAGTTGCGTCCTCCAGTAGTTGTACCCGAGCACCACGGCGTAACCCTCTGGAGAGCCGCCGGGACCATCATCGGCATCCTGCAACAGCCGCCCCAAAGCGGCATGCAGGCCCAGCATCCGCATGCATCCGCCGGTCAACATCGCCGCCGGAACCGGGTGCGTCTCCTCCCCCTCATGCAGGCTCAGGTTGTCATCCTGCCAGCCGCACATGCCGCTGAAGGAGGTCTGCCTGGTCGCCAGCAGATCGAACACCCCGTCGGACACGTCCGGGCTCGGCTCGCCTTTACCTCCGCCCGCCACGGAAAGTTGTAACTCCATCTGCACAATCTGGTCTGGCCGCTCCACCGGCAGGCTGCGCAGCAGCAGCGCATAGAAAAGCCCGAAAATCGCCGTGTTCGCGCCCACTGCCAGCGTCAGCGTCAGCAGCGCCGTTGTCGTGTAGCCGGGACTCTTGCGCAATTGGCGCAACGCGTAGCGCACGTCCTGCCAGACCCGCTCCACACCCTCCCAGCCCCACTGCTGCCGCGTCACATCGGCCACCAGCGGCGGATTGCCCATCTCCCGCACTGCTGCCGCGCGTGCTTCTTCCGGCGTCTCGCCACGCGCTACGCGGTCCGCGACGGCCATGCGCAGATGCGCCGCAAGCTCCTCGGCCAGATCGTCCTTGCGCCGCTCCCACTCCCAAAGCTTCATACTTGCCTCCGGCTCGTTCTCCCATCTGCTGGTGCCCGAGCTCTTGCATTTGGGGGCCTGGGAACTCGCTCCGCCAACTCCGTTAGCTCCGCTCCGCCTCCATCACAGCTCCAATCGCCCGCACCATCGCCTGCCAGCGCGCGTGGTCCGCCGCCAGTTGTTCCTTGCCTTTTTTTGTGATCTGGTAAAACTTCGCGCGCTGCCGGCTCTCCGTCATCTTCCATTCGGATTTGACCCACTTCTGCCGTTCCAGCCGGTGCAGCGCCGGATAGAGCGACCCGGTCTCCACCTGCAGCACTTCGTTGGATTTAAGGCGGATGGACTGGGCGATGCCGTAGCCGTGCATTTGCCCCCACTGCAGCGCCTGCAGAATCAGCATGTCGAGGGTTCCCTGCAGCAGCTCAATCCGGTTCTTGTAACTCTCAGCCGCGTTCATAAGGATGTAGACACTCTACACCAAAGGCCGTAGTTTGTCTACAGCCATCGCAACAACAACATTCTCGAGGGCATTTGCAGGCAACCGGAGAACGGCGGTCAGGCGCGTGCGCTTTACCGGCGTCTACTCATCGGTGACGCAGCCGAAGCTGGCGCTTTGCACGGCGCGAATGTACTTCGCCAGCGTGCCTCGGGTCGCTTTGTAAGGCGGCATCCGCCAATCCTTCTTCCGTTTCGCCAGCTCGCCGTCAGTTAAACCAACGGAGATTTGGTTCGTGCTTGCGTCAATCACTATCGGATCGCCATCCTGGATGAGAGCAATCGGGCCGCCCACCTGCGCCTCCGGCGTAACATGACCGACGATGAAGCCGTGAGAGCCGCCGGAAAAGCGCCCATCGGTCATGAGCGCCACATCTTTCCCAAGCCCGGCTCCAACAATCGCCGAAGTAGGCGTCAGCATCTCCGGCATGCCCGGGCCTCCTTTGGGTCCTTCGTAGCGAATCACCACCACGTCGCCCTTTTGGATCTTGCCTTCTTCCAGAGCCTGCAACATCAGCTCTTCTGAATCGAACACCCTTGCCGGCCCGGAAAAACGCAGTCCTTCCTTGCCGGTGATCTTGGCAACCGCGCCGTCCGGTGCCAGATTTCCGCGAAGGATCTGAAGATGGCTGGTCTGCTTGATCGGGTTCGAGAGCGGCCTCACGATCTGTTGCCCCGATTTGAGGCCAGGCAGATCGGACAGGTTCTCCGCCATGGTTTTGCCGGTCACGGTCAGGCAATCCCCATGAAGCAACCCGGCTTCCAGCAGCAGCTTGCAAATGGCCGGCAATCCGCCTGCTCCGTGCAGGTCTTCCATCACATACGAGCCGCTGGGCTTGAAGTCGGCGAGAAGCGGCGTGCGATTGCTGATCGCCTGGATGTCGTCAATCGTGAGGGGCACATCCACCGATCTCGCCATGGCGATTAAGTGAAGCACCGCATTCGTGGATCCGCCCAGCGCACACACGGCCGTGATCGCATTTTCAAAAGCTGCCCGCGTCATGATGTCCCGCGGCTTGATGTCGCGCTCGAGCAGAACGCGAATCGCCGCGCCGGCCTTCAGACATTCGTCCGTCTTTCCCGGATCCTCCGCTGGAGTCGAGGAGCTATAGGGCAGCGTCATGCCTAATGCCTCGATGGCGGAGGCCATGGTATTTGCCGTGTACATGCCGCCGCAGGCGCCCGCGCCCGGGCAGGCATTCCGCACCACGTCTTGCCGCTGCTGGTCGCTGATGGAATGGGAAATGTACTGACCGTAACTCTGGAATGCGGAAATGATGTCCAGCTTTTCGCCATTGAGATGCCCGGCCCGGATGGTGCCGCCGTAGATCATCAGGCTGGGCCGATTCAGCCGGCCCATCGCGATCACGCAGCCTGGCATATTCTTATCGCATCCGGGAATCGAGATGTTCGCGTCATACCACTGCGCCGCCATCACGGTCTCAATCGAATCGGCAATCAGATCCCGTGATTGCAGCGAGAAACTCATGCCATCGGTCCCCATGGAAATGCCGTCGCTCACCCCGATGGTGTTAAAGCGCAAACCGACCAAACCCGCGGCCTGCACGCCTTGCTTCACCTTCTCGCTCAGAGAAAGCAGGTGCATATTACACGGGTTCCCTTCCAACCACATGCTCGCAATTCCCACCTGCGGACTCCCCATGTCGGGTTCCTTCAGGCCGGTTGCGTAGAGCATGGCCTGCGACGCTCCCTGCGATTTCTTCTGCGTGATTTGGGAACTGTACTTGTTCAGCGTCTTATCCACCAATGGCTCCACAGGGACATGTTCCTTTCTTGAACCGGCGAGTGTTGCGCGCTAGCTTTGCTCGGATCAATTCAATAGTACATTCCTTCGCGGGTCGGCATGAGTGCGGTCACCTCTTGCTCCAATCGGTCCAGCCGGTCAATCGTAGACTGCACTGCCGGAGCGCCTTCCTCTTTGACCTTGCGCGCCCGGTCCAGCGCATGTTCCGCAATGCGGCTGATTTCGTGCAGGAGCTTGCGG
>CAWBIG010000093.1:0-20263 GCA_963788435.1 uncultured Acidobacteriota bacterium
CTACATTCTCGACGTGCTGGGCGAAAAGGAACTGCAGAAGTACCTGGTGAACGAAATCCAGGAAGTGTATCGTCTGCAGGGCGTGGCCATCAGCGACAAGCACATCGAGGTGATCGTGCGGCAGATGCTGCGCTGGGTTCGCATCGATGAAGTGGGCGACAGCATTTTCCTGTTGGAGCAGCAGGTGGATCGCTTCCGCTTCAACGAGGAGAAGGATCGCGTGGAGAAGGACGGAGGGCGTCCGCCGCAGGGCCGTCCGCTGCTGCTGGGCATCACCAAGGCGTCGCTGTCCACCGACAGCTTCATCTCGGCTGCCTCGTTCCAGGAGACGACGCGCGTGCTTACCGAAGCCTCGATCAACGGGGCCATCGACAGCCTGCGCGGCCTGAAGGAGAACGTGATCGTCGGACGGCTGATTCCGGCGGGCACGGGCCTGGAATACTACCGCAACGTCCAACTCTCTCCGGAGCTGGAGGAAGCGGCGGCGCGGGTGCAACAGGAAGTCTCGGCCGAGATCGAAGCCGCGGAGCGCGAACTGGAGCTGATGCGGCAGGAAGGCGAGGCCGAGGAGATGGCGGCGGAGTAACAGTGGTCAGTGATCAGAAAGAAGGCCCGGCTTGCGCCGGGCCTTTTAATTGTCGGCGGGAGCAAGGAGCAAAGGGCCTCCTGTCTTACATTGTCTTATATTGTCTTATGTCGTAGAATCATCCCATGCCAGCTTCTTCCCCATCTCGTCGCACCTTTACCATCAGCTTCCCGCCCGATCTCGCCTTGCAGGTGGAGGAGATGGCTCGCCGCGAATCGCGCACCACCAGCGAACTTTTCCGCGAGGCTTTTCGTGCCTATCGTGCACAGCAACTGCGGATGGCGTTTGACGAATTCAACGAAATCGGACGCCGAGACAACCACAAGGGCTACAAGCCGGAGGACGTTGAACGCCTCGTAAAAGAGAATCGTGCTGAGAACGCGCGTCGGGGAGAAAGCCCACGTAAGTGATCGTTGTTGTAGATTCCGGTATTTGGATCTCCGCGATTGAATTTGGCGGCACTCCCCGATCCGCTATTCAACGTATTTCGCACGCTCACATCCTCGCAACCTGCGCCCAAATCGAGAACGAAGTTCTCGGCATCCTTAGCCGCAAGTTTGGCCGCGATTCTCACGCCGCACGGGATCGCTTTTACCCGCTTGGAGGCGAGGCGACACGAGTTGAAGTCACCGGAGAGGTCTCCGGAGTCTGCCGCGACCCGAAGGATGATTGCATCCTCGGTGCGCGCTGAAATCGGGAGCGCAATTCATCGTCACCGGCGACCACGACCTTCTCGTTCTGGGAGAGTTCCGCGGCATTCGCACCATCACCGCGAGACAGTATCTCGATCTTCCTGCAGGGCCAGGCTGATATTTCGCGCTTTTCGCCGCGATAGAATTTTCCTATGTCCACCGCAGCCGATGTGAGCCCGGAAATCATGGCCAAGTACGAGCCGGTCATTGGCCTCGAGGTCCACGTCCAGCTCCTCACGGCCACAAAGATCTTCTGCGGCTGCGCCAACAAGTTCGGCGCCGAACCGAACACCAACATCTGCCCCGTCTGCATCGGCCTGCCCGGCGCGCTGCCTGTTCTGAATGAAAAGGCGGTGGAGTTCGCCGCCCTGGCCGCGCTCGCGCTGCACTGCACGGTCAACCCGCGCTCCATTTTCGCGCGCAAAAACTACTTCTATCCCGACCTGCCCAAGGGCTACCAGATCTCGCAGTACGACAAGCCGATTTCCGAGCACGGCTGGATTGAAGTGCCCACCGTAGACGGTTCAACAAAGAAAATTGGCATAACCCGCCTGCACATGGAAGAGGATGCGGGCAAAAGCCTGCACGAGGGCTTCCCCGACTCGGCCACGCGGACCTATCTCGACCTGAACCGCTGCGGCACACCTTTGATTGAGATCGTCTCCGAGCCCGACATCCGTACTCCGGACGAAGCCTTTGAATACCTCACTCGGCTCAAGGAGATCCTGCTTTACACCGGCGTCTCCGACTGCAACATGGAGGAAGGCTCGCTGCGCTGCGACGCCAACGTCAGCGTCCGCCCGCGGGGCCAGGAGCGCTTCGGAACCAAGGCCGAGGTAAAGAACGTCAACAGCTTCAAATTCATCCGCGCCGCGCTGGAGTATGAGATCGAGCGCCAGGTCGAGGCGATCGAATCCGGTGGCCGCGTCGCGCAGGAGACGCGACTGTGGAATGCGAATGAGGGCCGGACGTACTCCATGCGATCGAAGGAGCAGGCCCACGATTATCGCTACTTCCCTGAGCCGGACCTGCCGCCGCTGGTGCTTGCGCCTGAATACCTGCTGGCCCGGGAACGGGAATTACCGGAACTGCCCGAGGCGCGCCGCGCGCGCATAATCCGCGAATACGACCTGAACGAGAAGGACGCGCGCGCGCTCACCGCCTCGCGCGAGTTCGCCGACCGTTTTGAAACCGCCGCCCGAACTGCGATGAATCCGCGGCGCGTGGCCAACCTGCTGCTGAGCGAGATTGGCGGCCGGCTCCACGCCCTCGGGATGGAGCAGGAGGACTCGCCGGTATCGATGGCCGGCATTGTCCTCGCCGCCGACCTGCTGGAGGACGGCAAGATCAGTTCGAAGCAGCTGAAGGGGCTGCTCGACACCTGCTTCGAGAACAGCGAGGACTTCCCCGCCGTCTACGAACGCGAAAAGCCCGAGCAGATCACCGACACATCGGCAATCGAAAAGATGATCGACGAAGTCATTGCCGCCAATCCCAAGCAGGTGGAGCAGTACCGCGCCGGCAAAAAGACCCTGGCCGGCTTCTTTGTGGGCCAGGTGATGAAGGCATCGAAGGGACAGGCAAACCCTGCCCTGCTGAATGAGATTGTGACCAGGAGGCTGGAGGGTTAGGCGCGCCGGCGAGGAACTTTCTCCTGGGAGGCCGCGTATCCGCTTGCAGGAGAGTCTCGCTATGAAGTCTCGGCTGTGGGTTTCATCACTCCTCGCAATCGGAATGGGCTCCCTTCTCGCCCTTGCTATCTGCCCGCCCGCGCATGTGCTTGCCGCCGCTGCGCCGCAGGCCGGCAAGGTCAGCATTCACCAAATGGGCGGCGATATTGACGTACCCGATGCCCCTGACGGGGCCGACGTGGCCACCATGGGCGGCAACATCCGCATCGGCAATGCACGCGGTTCCGTCAGCGCCAAAACCATGGGCGGCAACATCGTCGTCGAACACGCCGATGGCTCGGTCGATGTTTCCACCATGGGCGGCGTCATCACACTGCGCCAGGTCAGCGGCCCGGTCCACGCCAGCACCATGGCGGGAGACGTCACGGCCCATCTGACCGAGGCATCCGGCGACCGCCGCGACGTACGCCTCAGCTCGCTCGCCGGCGTTATCCAGCTTACCGTTCCCAAAGACTACGGAATGGATGTCCACATCAAGCTCGAATACACCAAGAACAGCAGCCAGAACTTTCGCGTGTCCCAGCATCTCGGCCTCACCGAACGCCAGACCACCGATTGGGACACGAGCCGGGGCACGCCGCGCAAGTACATTTATGTGACCGGCCACGTGGGCGACGGCCGGAACCAGGTGACGATCGAAACCATCAATGGCGATGTGATTTTGAAACAGGAGTAGGCTGCGCCTGGCGCGGGACCGGCGCCCCGTCCGCAACCAATGCGGCAGCGCCTACTTGAGCTTGAGTATTTCCTGCACGTCCTTGCGCGTGTCCCAGGAGCTCACCGTCTTGGTGGGGCTCTTCTTGCCGTCCTTCTCCGCCCACAGGTCGCAGTCGTCGCTCATGTTGACCTGGACGAAGCGGAAGCGCCCGTCTTTGGCCGAAGTATAGCTGCGGATCGCCTTGGTTTTAGTATTGCGTAGAAACACGGTGGCTCCAGCCACATCGGCAGAATCGGCATCCTGCACCGTCCCCTCCACCACCCGCTGGCCGTAGTTCTGCTGCGCCTGCGCCGCGGGGCAGGCAAGTCTGGCCACCGGACCCACGCCCAGCGCCAGCGCGCCCATGGCAACGCCGGCCGCCCACCGCGCGCACAATTTCATTCTTCCTCTTCCTCTTCTTCCTCTACGTAGTCTTCGTCCTCTTCGTCCAGTTCGTCGCCCACCTTGGACAGTTCCAGCGGGTCCACGCCCACTACCTCGTATTCGGTCCCGCATTCTTCGCAGGCCACCACGTCGCCTTCTTCCACCTCATCCAGCTCGATATCCAGATCGTATTCGCATTCCGGGCAGCTCGGCATCGCAGCCTCCTCTCTTTCTTGCCTTCAGTCGCTGCTTGGTACTGTAGGATGTCGTTACTCGGAGTTCGACTCCGCTAGTTTTAGATGGTTGCCCGCCTCAGGTCAAGTGGGAGGCGCGTCCGAACCGTTACTTCCTGTGTGGAGAACCCCTCATGCGAATCGTTCCCGTGCTTTTGGCCGGCTCGCTCGCCGTTTCTGCTCGGTTGCTTTTGGCTCAGCCTGACCTCGCGCTTCATGCCCGCCACGTTGCCCCCGCGGCGCCCGATCCTGCCATCGCCCGCGCGATTGCCCGCATCGATCCCGCCCGTATCCACCAGATCATCGCCAGGCTGGTCAGCTTTGAGACCCGCAGCACGCTGTCCAGCATGGAAACCGATCTGCCTGCCGGCACCGGCATCAATGCCGCCGCCGACTGGATTTTCGGCCAGTTCCAGCAAATCTCCAGCGACTGCGGCGGCTGTCTCGAAGTGAAACGCGATACGTTCACCGCCGATCCTGAGAGTGCCGCCGGTTCACCCTGGGCCCATCGCATTCCCCGGCCTACGCAGATTACCAATATCTACGCCATCCTCCGCGGCCACGATCCCGCGCAGGCCAACGTGATGTACCTGGTCACGGGTCACTACGACTCCCGTAATTCCAACATAATGGACGCGCGCGGGGCGGCGCCGGGAGCAAATGACGATGCCTCCGGGGTGGCGGTTTCGCTCGAGAGCGCCAGGGTGCTCTCCAAACTGAAGTTCCCCGCCAGCCTGGTGTTTGTTGCGGTGGCGGGCGAGGAGCAGGGGCTGGTGGGCTCCGCGCACCTGGCAAAGCTGGCCAAGGACGAGGGCTGGCAGCTTGAGGGCGTGCTCAACAACGACATTGTTGGCGGCAATACCACTCCCGGCGACACACTCCAGCTGAAGGACCGCGTACGTGTCTTCTCTGAAGGTGTGCCCGTTGCAGCCACGCCGCAGGAGCAGCGCCGTATTCGCGCCCTCGGCCTTGAAAACGACTCGCCCAGCCGCCAGCTGGTGCGCGCAATTGAGGACGTGGATGGCACCTACTTTCCAGCACATGGCCCGCACCCGTTCGACGCCTACGTTGTGACCCGGCCAGATCGCTACCTGCGCGGTGGCGATCATAGTTCCTTCAACCAGGAGGGCTTTGCCGCCGTGCGCCTTACGGAGTGGCGCGAGGACTTCAACCACCAGCACCAGAACGTCGTTACTCCGCCCAGCGGTTCCCACGATCCCATTCTCGGCGACTTGTTGCAGTTTGTAGACTTCGCCTACACCGCAAAGGTTGCCCGGCTCAACGCAGCCACGCTGGCCACGCTAGCCAGCTCGCCCGGTGAGCCCACAAAGGTCTCCATCGACACCCGCAGAGCCGAAAACGACACCACCCTCACCTGGTCGCCCGCGCCCGGAGCCGTAGACCACTACGAGCTTCTCTGGCGCGATACCATCTCCTTCGACTGGCAATATATTCGCAACGTGCCGCCGGGCCCGCCGGGCGAGCCCATTACCATCGAGGCGCCCATTTCAAAGGACAACGTCTACTTCGGCGTCCGCGCCGTGGACAAGGCCGGCCACCGCGGCCTGGTCGTGGTCCCGTAACACCTCGCCTCAATAAATGGGGGTAGACTGAAGGCGTCCAACGAGCCAATTCTCAACCGATGCAACCGGCTGGGGAGATGCCTTCATGAAAGCTGCATTTCTGCTTTGCCTCTTTGCGTGGTCTGCCGTCGCAGCCCAACAACCCGCATCCACTGCCGCGCCTGCGGTCACGGGTCAGGTCTCCGGACGCGTTATTTGCGGCGATACCGACGCACCGGGCCGCTTCGCCAGTGTTCAGCTGGTTCCGGAAAAGCCCTCGACAGCCCCGCCGTTCGATCCTTCAAAACTGGGTAAGGACGCCGATTTCAGCAAGGTGATGGCTGCAGCCATGAAATCGGTAATGGCGGGCTCCAACCTGTCCACGCTGGCGGGCATCGATGGAAGCTTCTCGCTCGACAAAATCCCTCCGGGCACTTATTACGTGATCGCCCAATTGCCCGGCTACCAGTCGCCGCTGGCGCAGATCTCGGCAATGGAGCGCATGCAGCCGGATGCAGCCACGATGAAATCGGTCGAGGATCTGGCGCAGAAAATCGTCGTTCAGGCCAGCCAGGCCGCGCATGTGGATCTGCGGCTGGAACGCGGCGCAACCCTGAGCGGATTCGTTCGCTATGACGACGGAAACCCCGCGCCCGGCGTCACTCCAATCCTGATGGAACAGCAAAGCGGCGGCAAATGGAAGGAGCTCTCCGGTTCCTTGATTCCGGTGCCTTCCGACGATCGCGGCCATTACCGTTTCTACGGGCTGGCGCCAGGCAAATACGCGGTCAAAGCCACTTTGCCCACCATCCAGGCCTCCACCGGCCTGGGAACCGGGCCCGGTATGGTCTCGCTGCACATCAATACCGGCGACGCCCTTGTGGTTTACTCCGGAGGCGCCCTGCGCGAAAAGGACGTGAAGCCGGTCGAGGTGGGCAAGGGCGACGACACGGATGGCATCGACGTCATTTTTCCGCTCAGCGACCTGCACGTGGTCTCAGGCACCGTGGTGGCCAAGTCAGATGGCCACGCCGTCAATTCCGGAAACGTGTATCTCATTGACTCCGATACAAAAGACATAGCGCGCACCGCCATGGTTGACCGCGACGGCAATTTCCGCTTCAACTACGTTCCCGATGGCCAGTATGTACTCAAGGTCAGCGGCGCGGCCGACGTGGAGACACCCGCCGGCAGCGAATCCTCGAACGATCTGGCGCGCTTGATGGACAGCAAGCGGCTGAAGGCCTATGGGACTGCGGAGCAGCCTCTCATGCTCAAAGATGACGCGACCGGCATCACACTCCAGGTGCCCGACATGAGTGCCGCTCAGCCCGCCGCCGGCAACTGACCACTGACTCCTGAAATCCGATCACTGTCCACAGTCCACTGTTCACTGTCCACTATCCACTGTTACCCTGTCATTTATGGCTAGGATGGGATCCATGCCCTTGGGTTTTCCCGGGTTCACCGGAGCCACTCGGCGCCTCGTGTTCCTGAACCTGGCGGCGTTTTTCTTCCTGCTGCTCCTGGGTTTCGCCTCGCGCACCACGGCGTTCGCGGTAGCTGCGCAGTGCTCGCTCATTCCCCAATTGTTTCTCCACGGCGCTCTCTGGCAGCCCATTACCTATAGCTTTGTCCACCTTGGGCTTCTGCAAACTTTGCTTGAGCTGCTCTCGCTCTGGTTCCTCGCCGGCTTCCTTGAAGGCTACCGCAGCTCCAGTTGGGTCAGCGGCCTCTACGCCGCGTCCGTTCTCGGCACTGCGATCTCCGGCGCGGCCATCTGGGAGATCGCCGATTTGCTTGGCCGCGGCGCTCCCGTCCAGCTTTACGGTTGCATGGGCGGCATCTTCGGCCTGCTCGTCGCCATCGGCGTCCTCTACGGCGAAACCGAGTTCATGATGTTCTTCCTCATCAACATCAAGGCCAAGTACCTCGCCATCATCTATGCGCTCATCGCCTTCGCCATGCTCTTCAGCCAGAGCTGGATCTACGCCGTTGCCCAGCTTGGCGGCGCGGTCGCGGGCCTGCTTTTCATCCGCTACGCTCCGCACAAGGGCTTCTCCGTCGGCGTCAGCGAGTGGTTCTACGGCCTGCGCAACCGCTACTACCGCTGGAAACGCCGCCGCGCCGGCCGCAGGTTTGAGGTCTACATGCGCAAGCAGGGCCGCGATGTCCGCCTCGACAACCGTGGCCGACAGATCGACGATGTTGACCCAAACGACAAGTCGCGGTGGAACTGAAAACAGGGACCAAGGGACCAAGGAACCGAGGGAACAAGGGAACAGGTTTACTTTCATTGCGGGTTCCCGGTTAACTGGATCCCTGACCGCTGCCCTACTTCGACAGCGCAACCCGCAGCCAGTTCGGCATCACTGTCAGCAGCGCCACCACTGCTTTGTACGGCACGCCCGGAACCACAAACAACTTCCCCCGCTGCAACCCGGCGAGCGAGTCATCCACCACTCGATCCGCGCTCAGCCATGCCCATCGCGGCGCAATCGCTTTGCGATCGAGATGCAGAATGTCGTGGAATTCAGAGTAGGTGTACCCCGGGCAGAGCGCCTGCACCTTCACCGCCGAGCCAATGCTTTTCAGCTCCAGGTGCAGCGCCTCGGTAAATATCGCGATCCAGGATTTGGTGGCGCCGTAGCTCGCGCTGCCCGTTCGACGTACGAAAGCAGCCACCGATGCCACGTTCATGATCGCGCCCGCATTCCGTTCCACCATCCCCTTGAGCGCCGCATGGCTCAAGCGCAGAGTGGCATCGATGTGCAAGCGGTGCATCCGCGCCTGCTCCTCCACGTCGGCCTTCCAGAATAGTCCTCTCAGGCCGAATCCCGCATTGTTGACCAACAAAGCCAGCCGCGGCTCAGCCGCGATCCGTCCGGAAACCGTCCGCAGCTCTTTTTCGTCCGTCAGGTCGGCCGCAAGCACCTCCACTGAAATGCTGTACCGGGCGCGCAGCTCATCGGCCAGAGTTTCCAGCCGGTCTCGGCGCCTGGCAACCAGCAGAAGATCGTGGTCCCGCGCCAGCCTCCGCGCAAACACCGTCCCGATCCCGCTCGATGCCCCCGTAACCACCGCCAGTGGCCTCGCCATTTGCGTCTCCTCAGTTCCCCAAGTCCTTAGTTCCTAGGTTGCTTCGCTGCCTTTGGCGCAGCCGCTTGTGCAGCGCCTGCGTCGCCGCGCAATGGCATCGCAAGCACAGCGTACGAATGTTCCCAAGGTCGCATTCGCCGCCGCCTTCGGCCACCGGCACCACGTGGTCCGCATCCCACAAGCTCCTGCGTGTCCGCGCCTTCAAACCCCAATACCGCAGCAGCTCCGCCCGCCGCGTCCCCCGCGAATACCTGAGCCGCCGCGCCTCCGCCATGGTATCCACGCCGCATCCCGCGCACACGCCCCGGTCGCGCCCGAAAACCCGCTCGCGCACATACGCCGGCTGCGTCCGCAGCTTCCACTCGTGAACACAATCGTCAGAGCAGAATGTGAAGCGCCGCCGAGGCACCTCCAGCGCGCACCAGCGGCAAATGCCGCGCCCGTTCGGCCCCCGCGGACCCGCCATCCGGTTTACCCAGCCTCCCCGCATCACCCGCTGAATGCTCACTTCTCCGTTCTAAATCCCAAAACCGAATTGCGATCAGCCAGCTAATCTCTCCGCACCAAAGTCGCAAACCGCATCCAGCCTTTCGCCTGGCCCGAGGACGGTGTTGCAGGGGCACCCACGAAGGGAGTGCGCCGCGGGATAATGACTGCATGCGGACGTGGCGGATTGTGGTTTGGGTTTTGCTGCTGGCATCGGCGGGCGTGGTGGCGTGGATGCGGTTTGGCGGGCATGGGCGGACGGGACAGGCGCATGGGCCGGCGGTGGGGGATCTCTCGTTGACCAGCCCGCTGAACGTACCGGGCGGCGCGCCGGAGCCGGAAGAGGCGTACGCGATCTATTCGGCGCTATACCAGGAGAAGTCGAACGAGCCGTTGGCGTTTGCCAACTACACATCGACCGACATTCCGCAACTGGACGGAAGCTGCCTGAAACCGCAAACGCCGGATGAACGCGCGATGGCGGAGGCGTTTGAGGCGGCCAACAAGCAGAGCCATCCGTGGGAACAGAAATTCGCCACCGCGCAGGGATACCGGCTGCTGACGGCGCGCGAGACGAACGAGGCGATGGAGTGCCTGGAGGCGGGCGAGAAGGCCTCGGCGATGCCTGAGTGCGCGGCGTACAAGGACCTGCGGCACGTGCGCTTCCTCGGCGCGCCGGGGTTCAGCGCGGACCACACGCGGGCGCTGGTATCCATCATCCGCAAGTGTGGGCAGTATTGCGGCGCCGGCGGGATCTTCGAAGTGGAGAAAACTGGCGGAACCTGGAAACGAGCCCAACCGGGAGCGTTCGCCGAGGACTGCAGCTGGATGTTTCAGAAATAGCGTTCTTGAGCGGATGGCTGCGCTCTTGTTTGAATTGAGGCGAATGAGCGGTCAGGAGGCTCCGGGAAAGAGGGCGTCGAAGATCGTTCCGAAAAGCAGACGGAGATTCGGTTCCGAGAGCTTTTGTGGCTCGATGTGGGATTCGAGGATGAGGCCGGAAACGATGGGGCCGAGCGCGGTGGCGGCCAAATCGAGCTGTGCGCGGCGGGTGCGGGAGAGCTGCCCGAAGACCTGAACGTAAAGCGCTGCGTCGTTTTCCGGCAGGCTGGCGGCGAAGGCCTGACGCAAAGACTGCTTGGATTCGGGATGGCGAAGGGCAAAGAGTTTGAATTCGAGCTCGAGGATGGGCCAGGTGCGGTTGGCGGCGAGCGAGACGAAAAACTCGCGAAAAGCGCGGAGCCGCTGGGGCCGGCTGGTGCAGGATTGCATGGTGGCGAGCAGGCGGGCGACGTAGGCGCGGGTGCGCTGGGCGAAGAGGGCGAGGAAAAGATCTTCCTTGGAGCGGAAGTGGGCGTACACCGCGCCCTTGGTGCGTCCGGCGGCGGCGGCGATGTGGGCTAGCTGCGCTCCCTCGTATCCCTGGCGGACAAAGATCTTCTCGGCCGCATCGAGCAGGCGGGCCTGAGTCTCGCGAGTGCGGATCTGGTGCTTGTTGAGAGAGGATTCGGGCATGGTCCTACTTTATACACCCGGAAGGCCAGCGGGCTTGATAAATACGTACCGGTAGGTATTTAATTTGTCTATGGCAAGAGAAGGCGCGGCTGCATGGCGACGTTAGAGCTCCCGGTCCATCCGGACCGCGATGCGGGCCAGGAAGCGGCGCGTCCAGCCGGCAGCGTGGTGGTGAATCCATGGGTGGTAGCCATGACGGTTACGCTTGCCACGTTCATGGAGGTGCTCGACACTTCCATCGCCAATGTGGCTCTGCCGCACATTGCCGGGAATCTTGGCGCGAGCGCCGACGAAAGCGCGTGGGTGCAGACCAGCTACCTGGTGTCGAATGCGATCGTGCTGCCGCTGAGCGCGTGGCTCTCAACCCGCATGGGACGGAAGCGGTTTTACATGACGTGCGTGGCGGTTTTCACGGCCAGCTCCTTGTTATGCGGGCTTGCTCACACGCTTCCGCTGCTCATTTTTTTCCGGGTGCTGCAGGGAGCGGGCGGCGGAGGGCTGGGGCCGAGCGAGCAGGCGATCCTGGCGGATACGTTCCAGCCGGAACAGCGGAATATGGGGTTCGCGATCTACGGCATGGCAATCGTGGTGGCGCCCGCCATCGGACCCACGCTGGGAGGATGGATCACCGACCACCTGAGCTGGCACTGGATCTTCTTCATCAATGTGCCCATCGGGATTCTGTCGCTGTTTCTGACCCAGCGCATTGTGCACGACCCGCCGTCGGCGCGGGCGCGCCAGGGCAGGCAGGGAGACTGGCTGGGGATTGCGACCATCGTGGTGGGGATCGGGCTGCTGCAATATGTGCTGGACAGGGGCGAGGAACTGGATTGGCTCGCGTCCAGCACCATCGTCTGGACGGCGGCGATTTCGGCCGCTGCGCTGGTGGCCATGGTTTGGCGCGAGTGGACTCATCCGGAGCCGGTGCTTGAGCTGCACATGCTCAAGGGCAGGAACTTCGGCCCGTCGGTGCTGTTCAACTTCACCCTGGGCGTGGTGCTGAACGGGTCAACCATCCTGATCCCGCTGTTTCTGCAATTGCAACTGGGCTACTCGGCCGAATTGGCGGGTTGGGCGCTGTCTCCCGCCGGGCTTACGCTGGCGGTGCTCATGCCGGTGGCGGGCATTTTGGCCAGCCGCTTCGATCCGCGCAAGGTCATCGCCGTGGGATTCGTGTTGACTTCCGCGAGCCTCTTCATGATGATGCGCATTTCGCCGGAGGTGGATTTCACCTGGGTGGTATTGATGCGGATGTTCCAGATGACCGGCCTGCCGCTGATCTTCATCCCCATCACGACGCTTTCTTACGTGGGAGTGCCCACGGAGCGGAGCAACCAGGTTTCCAGCATCAGCAACTTTGCGCGCAATCTGGGCGGGTCAATCGGGGTGTCGTTCCTGGTGTCGTTCGTTGCGCGGCACCGGCAGATCAGCCGCACAGGGCTGACGGCGCATCTGCAGCCAGGCAATCCGGCATTTGAGAGCTACGTGGCGGGGATGGCCGACGCGCTGCATCGCGGCGGGGCAAGCTGGGCGGACGCGCAGGCCATGGCGATGGCGCGAATGGACCAGTGGGTGGACGGGCAGGCAAGCACGCTGGCGTTCATCGCCGCATTTTTCACCATGGGCCTGATTGTGGCGTGCCTTGTGCCGCTGCCGTTCCTGATGCGGAAGCCTACGAAGGAAGAGATGCAGGCGGGGATCGGGGGGCGCTGAGGAGCGCAGGGCGGGTTCGATAGAATGCGGTGGTAATGACTACAAGAATCGCTTTTCTCTTTCCCGGCCAGGGCTCGCAATCGGTGGGCATGGGTCGCGCCCTCGCCGACGCCTGGCCAGCGGCCGCGCAAGCGTTCGCCGAAGCCGATGAAGCCCTCGGCTTCCCCATCTCCAGGCTGTGTTTTGAGGGGCCGGAAGATGAGCTGCGGCTGACAGAAAACACGCAGCCGGCAATCTTGACGGTGAGCGTGGCGGCGTGGCGGGTGCTCGCGGGCGAAGGCGTGCAGCCGGAGCTGGCGGCAGGGCATTCGCTGGGAGAGTGGAGCGCGCATGTGGCGGCTGGAACGTTCGCGTTTGCCGACGCCGTGCGGGCGGTGAAGGCGCGTGGCCGGGCGATGCAGCAGGCGGTTCCGGCGGGGCAGGGCGGGATGGCCGCGGTGCTGATGCTGGATGCGGCGAAGGTGGCCGAGGCGTGCGCGGAGGCCGCGGCGGAGACCGGGCTGACGGTGGGCGCGGCGAATCTGAACTCGCCGGGACAGACGGTGATCTCGGGCGCGCTTGCGGCGGTGGAGAAAGCCGCGGAGATCTCGAAGGCGAAGGGCGCGCGGCGGGCGGTAATGCTGCCGGTGAGCGCGCCGTTCCACTGCGCACTGATGCAGCCGGCGCAGGAGGAAGTGGCGCGGGTGCTGAGCGGGATTGCGATGATCGATCCGAGGATTCCGGTGGCGGCGAATGTGACCGGCGGGCGGGTGCGGACGGCGGCCGAGGCCAGGGATGCGCTGACCCGGCAGGTGACGGGCGCGGTGCGCTGGGTGGATTGCGTGCGGGCGCTGGTTGGCGCGGGCGCGAACACGTTCATCGAGGTGGGGCCGGGGAAGGTGCTGACTGGACTGATGAAGCAGATTGACGCTGCGCAGAAGGCGATGAATGTGGAGGATGGCGCGAGTTTGGAGAAGACGCTGGCAGAGTTGAAAGCAGCCTCTGGCTCCTAGCCGAGCGCCCGGCTTAACAGCGGCGGTATCTGATTTCATTGCGGGAGGATGACTGTGCTGAGAATCCAATGCGCGATTGCCTGCATGGCGTTGCTCACCTTGAGCGCGGGGGCGCAGGTCACCGGCTCGCCGGCAGACGAGGGCGCAAACGATTTTGGGCGCGCGGGCACGCCGCCGCGATTGCTGCATGCCGATGCTGTCAGCTACCCGAGCGACGCAAGTCTGGTGCACACACGGCACACGTGCGTGATCAGCGTCGTGATTGGGAAGGGCGGAGAACTAAGATCGGCGCAACTGGAGAACACGCAGCCAAGCCCGTTCGACGCGGCGGCATTGGAATCAGTGCAGCGGGCCACGTTTGCTCCGGCCAACCTGCACGGAGAGGCGGTGGGAGCGCGCACGCAAGTGTGGGTTCAATTTCACGGAGACGGCCGGCCGGCGAATCCCACCACGGATCCGGGACCCACGCTCAACCATCCCAGGGCCAAGTTCGCTCCCATCGCCGAGTACACGGCAGAAGCCAGGAGTCAAGGAATTCAGGGCGAGGTCCTGCTGTCGTTTGTGGTGACGGAGAGCGGCGGGGTGACGGATATCCTGATCCTGAGACACCTGGGCGGCAGCCTTGACGAGGAAGCGATCAAGACACTCCGGAGATGGGAATTCGCTCCGGCGACGCTGGATGGGGAAGCCATCCCCGACCGCATCAAGGCGGCGATGACCTTCCATTTCCGATGAGACTTCAGGGACCGAGATAGAGTTCGACGGGCGAGTAGGTCAGGGCATCGGTGTGGGGGTCGTAAGCGAGGAACAGCGGCTTATCCCGCCTGCCGTTGATGTAAATGCCGGCAACCAGGACGTTGCCGTTGATGCGGGCGGCGGCGATGAAGTGGTTCTTGATGGGGCCGTAGTCGTTGTCGGGGCTGCTGGCGCTCCAGTCCTGCTGGAAGCGGGTGAAGGAATAGGTTGCAAAGCTGTTGCTGTGGCTTTGCCAGTGACTGTCGCCTACCAGCTTTGCATATTCGCTTACGTACATCTGCGCCGATTTGGGGTCGAGCAGGCCGGGGTTGCCGTTGTAGCCCTGTTGCTTGAGGAATTGGTCATAAGGACGGGCGTTGAACTGGGCCTGTTGCTGCTGCCAGTCGGGATCGTGCAGCCACACGGCGTAGGCCGCGGTCAGGTCGTTCTTCTGGACATCGTCGAGGAAGCGGTTGATGACCGCACGGCCGCGCAAGTGGGCCATCCAGTTCCAGGGCCAGTCAATGGGATAGCCGGCGGCGATCCAGATGGCGATGACGATGGCGCAGAAGGCGCTGACGCTGGACCAGAGGATGATGCGTTTGCGGCGGTCGGCGGCTTCGTCGAAACGGGGTGCGTCCAGCAGCGTCATCATCAAGGCTCCTCGGCAATGGTCAGTGGGCAGTGATCAGGTCGTCGCTCTCAGTGTAATCTCCGACAAACGAAGGCCCACCTTAAACTTAGACACCATTCGCGGAGTTCGGGTTCCCCGGGGCGATCGGTAAGGAGAGAAGTTCGCAGGCGCTGACCACTGATCACTGACCACTGACGACTGATCGCTGTTCCCTGGTGTAGCTGTTGCGGTTCTTGTCCTGCTGGCGCTCCAGAGCGAGCTCGATGAGGCGCGTGATGAGGTCGGTGTACCTTAGGCCGGAAGCTTCCCAGAGCTTGGGGTACATGCTGATCTTGGTGAAGCCGGGGAGTGTATTGACCTCGTTGACGAAGATGCGGCTGCGGCTGGTGCGGCGCTTGCCGGCAAGTTCCATGAGGAAGTCGACGCGGGCCAGGCCCGAGAGATCGCAGGCGCGGAAGGCGGCGACGGCCATCTGCTGGATCTGCTTTGTCTCCGCCTTGGCGAGTTTGGCGGGGATGACGGGGACGGAGTCCTTCGGAGAGGTACTTGGCCTCGTAGTCGTAGAATTCCTTGCCGGGAACGATTTCGCCGATGACGCTGGCTTTCGGCGAGTCGTTGCCGAGGACGGCGACTTCGAGCTCGCGGGCTCGGGATTTTGTGCCGCCTACGCCTTGTTCGATGACAAGCTTGCGGTCGTATCTGGCGGCTTCGTTGAGAGCGGGACCGAGTTCGGCGCGGTTGTGGGCCTTGGTGATGCCGACCGAGGAGCCGAGATTGGCCGGCTTGACGAAGACGGGATACTTAAGGGCTTTCTCGATCTGGGCGATGGACTTCTTCGGTGACTTTCTGCCAGTCGGCGCGGAGGATGGTGACGTGCTTGACGATGGGCAGCCCGGCTTGGGCGAACAGGCGCTTCATCACGTCCTTGTCCATGCCGGCGGCCGATCCCAGCACTCCTGATCCGACGTAGGCGATGCCGGCCAGCTCAAACAGGCCCTGGATGGTGCCGTCTTCGCCAAAAGTGCCGTGAAGGACAGGGAAGACGACGTCGAGAGGAGTACCCTGCGGGCCGGGCATCGGCGACATCAGGGTAGGAATGCCCTCGTGGAGCAGCTTCGCTCCCGGCGTAGTTTCCGGATCGCCGGCGCGGAGGCGGCGGGCGACAGCGCTGGAGTCGCCCTGGAGCAGCTTATGCGCATCGGCCGCGGCCAGCCAGCGGCCTTCCCTGGTAATGCCGATGGGGACCACGTCGAACTTGGAGCGGTCGATTGCGTTGAGGACGGAGGCGGCGGAGAGCAGCGAGACTTCGTGCTCGCCGCTGCGGCCGCCGAAGAGAATGCCGACGCGGAGCTTTTTGCCCATGATTCTATTTCACACCATCCGCCCGGTGCGCAGAATTCATACACGAGAAGTGGAACTCGGCTTTACACTGTCGGCATTCCAGCGATTCAAGGAGAGAGCTATGAGTCATCCGGTGGTGCACTTCGAGATTGGCTGCCAGGACAAGGCCAAGACGAGCGCGTTTTATTCCGAAGCGTTTGGGTGGAAGATTGACGATGGCCCGATGGGGGCGATCGATACGGGATCGGCCGCGGGGATTCCGGGGCACGTGGCTTCGCTTGGCCACGAGCCGTACCAGTTCACGCATTTCTATGTGCAGACGGACGACGTGGCGGCGTCGCTTAAGAAGGTGGAGGATCTGGGCGGCAATACAATTGTGCCCCCGGTGCCGATTCCGACCGGCACCTTCGCGTGGTTCGCCGATCCGGAGGGGAATGTGGTGGGGCTGTGGAAGCCGAACCGAGGTTAGAGCCTGTTTCGCGCTATTGCCGAGGATGGTCCCGGACACTATCGCCGACGAACGTAGCAGCTTGACCGGAGGCGAAGAATTGGCGAAAATTCAACTAAGATGGCAGTCGAAATCGATGAGATCGGCTATTGGTCTGAAATCAAGCTGGATATTCTTGGTAAATACGCTAGGCCCTACAATCAGATTCTTCGGGCCCATGATCTTCACCCGCTTTACATCGACGGCTTTGCGGGCGCCGGTCACCACGTCGCGAAGGGCTCCGACCGAGTCATCGAGGGAAGCCCAACTCGTGCATTGTCCTTAGACCTGCCATTCGAAGGGTTTCATTTCATTGACCTCGATGCGAACAGGGCGAACCGACTAAGGCAAATTGCTGGTGGCCGCAGTGATGTGCATGTCTACCATGGCGATTGCAATGACCTATTGGTTAATGAAGTGTTCCCACTGATCAGATTCGCCCGAAAGGAGAGAGCTCTATGCATCTTGGACCCCTACGGACTGCATTTGAATTGGGAGACAATCGCGGCAGCCGGCCATTCTGGCGTCGTCGAGATCTTTCTCAACTTTCCGGTGATGGATATGAATCGAAATGTCCTTTGGCGCAATGAAGAGCACGTGCTGGAGCTTCACCGGGAACGAATGACTCGGTTCTGGGGAAACGCGTCTTGGAAGGACGCAGCGTATCCCCTTGTCCAAGGCCTGTTTGAGGAAATGCGCGAGAAGACCTCAAATGAGGTGATCGCGGAAGCGTTCCGGGCCCGCTTGAAGGAAGCAGCCGGTTTCAGATTCGTGCCGAAACCGATGCCAATGCGAAACACTCGCGGTGCGATTGTTTACTACCTATTCTTTGCTGCCCAAACAGCCGACCGCCGACAAGATAATTGGGGACATTTTTGGGAAGTACGGGAACCGGATGGAGGGACAAAATGGCTGAGCACTCCACAATCGAATGGACCGACGCCACTTGGAACCCCGTTCGCGGCTGTACCAAGATCAGTCCCGGCTGCAAGCACTGTTACGCCGAGGTATTCGCGGAGCGGTTCCGGGGCGTGGCGGGGCATCCCTATGAGCAGGGTTTCGATCTGCGTCTCGTGCCGGAGAAGCTCGCGGAGCCGTTGCGTTGGCAATCGCCCAAGATGATCTTTGTGAACTCGATGAGCGATCTGTTCCACGAGGGAGTACCGGACGACTACATCGAAGCCGTTGCGAAGGTGATGGTAAAGGCCAATTGGCATACCTACCAGGTGCTCACCAAGCGCTCGAAGCGAATGGCCGAGCTCCTGCGGGGCCGGTTGCGATTGGCGGCGCAGCAGTCTCACATCTGGTGGGGCGTGAGCGTGGATAATCGCGCGTATGGCTTGCCGCGCCTACGCGACCTGCAGAATGCTCCGGCGGCCGTGCGGTTTCTTTCCATAGAGCCCCTGTTGGAAGGATTGGGTGAGTTCTCACTCGATGGAATTCACTGGGTGATTGTCGGAGGCGAGAGCGGCTACGGCGCTAGACCGCTGAAGAGGGAGTGGGTTACAGCGATTCGTGATCAATGCATTGAGGCGGGCATTCCGTTCTTCTTCAAGCAATGGGGCGGCGTGCGCAAGAAGGCTGCCGGCCGTGCTCTGGATGGACAGACTTACGACGGTTTCCCGGCTCGAACAAACAACCCGGTTTCTCCGGTGGGAACGGCTTTGGCGTGGGCGCGAGAGATACGCGAGAGCTACGCCGTCTCCAGCGGCGAACTCCTGCCGATCCTGTTTGACGGTTACAGAATCTTCTTCCCAAACGCGGAGCACGCCAGTTCCACCGCCAGATCCGCCGTCCGGTTGTGCTCGTCGATGACGGGGTTGACTTCGACCATCTCGAAGCTGAGCAGGCGGCCGTGGTCGGCAATGATCTCCATGGCCAGGTGGGCTTCGCGGTAGGTGGCTCCGCCGCGGACAGGCGTGCCGACGCCGGGCGCGTCCTCGGGATCGATCCAGTCCATGTCGAGCGAAACATGATACCCCGCCGTCCCGCGGCCGGCGGCCCTCAGCGCCTCTTCCATCACGGTGCGCATGCCGCGCTCGTCGATGTCGCGCATGGTGTAGACCTCCGCGATGCCGGCGCGCTTGATGTTGGCGCGCTCGGCGGCGTCCACGTCGCGGATGCCGACGAGCACGGTGTTCTCCGCGGCGATTTTGGGCGAGAAGCCATAGAGGTTGGCGAGCGGGTCGAGGCCCAGTCCGAGCAGGGCGGCCAGCGGCATGCCGTGGACGTTGCCCGAAGGCGAGGTGTCAGGGGTGTTGATGTCGGTGTGGGCGTCAATCCAGAGGATGCCGATTTTCTGGCCAAGGCGGCGGTAGAACTCGGAGACGCCGGAGACGGAACCGGCCGCGATGGAGTGGTCGCCGCCCAGGATCAGCGGGGTCTGCCCGGCGTCGAGGGCCTTGAGGACGGCGTCGCCGGTACGCGAGCAGACATCGGCTATCTGCTTGAGATAGCGGGCGTTGGGCGATCCGAAGGCCTGGGTTTCGGGAATCTCGACCTTGATGTTGCCGCCATCGGTCACGTGATGGCCGAGGGCTTCAAGTCTGGCTTCCAGGCCAGCCACGCGGATGGCCGACGGGCCCATGTCCACGCCGCGGCGGCTGGCGCCCATGTCGAGGGGAACGCCGAGGACGCGAATCTGGCGGGTGGGGACGCCAACTTGCGACGGAGCTTGGGTACATTCTCCACCAGTGCGAGTCACCGATAACCTGCAGCTCAAAGCGCGCGAGTACTCGATCCTCTTGAAGGGCGTGGAGCTGTCCCATTATGAATTACCGAACGGAATGGAACTAGCTATCCATTCCGGCCCAAACCCTCCGCCGTGAGCGGGAACCGCGGCGAAAGATCCAGCGTTTGGATTCCGCGGTCCGGATTGCACCCGATACAGCGGCCCGAGCTCGCGCCGCCGGTTATACGGTTGTGGACGCGATCAGTGTGCTTGGCACGCATCTTGGCGAGGTCGCGCGGAGACATGCCCCGACGAGTTGTTTCACGGCAGGACGCAAAGAAGGTCCTCGATCGCGTGTCGGAAGAAAACTCGAAGGCGGTTGAAGATTTGGTGCAGCAATACGTAGTCTGGAACCAGAGACGACATAGCCCATGAACAGCACGGTGCACAAAGCCGGTTCGCAATTCTCACGAATGCGCTGGACGGATTGTGCAACTGTGTCGGGCAGATTTCTTTCCACCGGCCTCAGAGCCTCGTCGAGCTCGAAGTAGGCGTGGTGTTCACCAGTAGTGCTGACCATGAGAAGGCGAAGGCCTGGGCGGGCGACTTCGGGATCAAAAGGAGCGAGGATGGAGAGCGGGTCGTCGATGTTCGTTCCACCCCAGGAGGTTCCCGGCTCGGCGACACGGAAATAGCGGCCGGGGCTGGAGCGACGGCGGCGGATTCTAATGCCGGTCTCAGGAAC
>CAWBIG010000094.1:0-20014 GCA_963788435.1 uncultured Acidobacteriota bacterium
CAACTATTTGTTCTGCCCGGGAAGTCGGCATTCCGGAGAGAACCGGAGTTTCGGCTGTGTTGGCGTGCCGAAGAGCAACCACGGGTCCCTCGGGCCCCCGGCAGCGCCACCCCACTGCGTGGGGCCCCAAGCGTGCGGCCCTTCGGGATGACACGGTGACTGGCTGGCCGGTGGTGAGGGATTCGCGGTTGTTGGTGAATGGTGGGCAACTCTACTGGCATGGTCCGCCGCCTAAGCCCTCGAGGGTGTAAAGGTGAACATAGGAGGCGTCCCATGAAGATTCGCACAATCGGTATCGATCTAGGGAAGACTGTCTTTCACCTTGTAGGCGTTAACGCTCGCGGCGAAGTTGTGGTTCGTAAGAAGTGCTCGCGTCTTCAACTGCTTCGTTTCACTTCCAACCTTGTTGAGTGCTTGATCGGCATGGAGGCCTGCGCTGGGTCACACTTCCTGGGCAGAGCCTTGCGGGAACAAGGACACGATGTGCGGCTGATGCCGGCCCAGTACGTGAAGCCGTACGTGAAGACCAACAAGAACGACTACATCGATGCCGAGGCGATCGCCGAAGCGGTTACGCGTCCCAGTATGCGCTTCGTGCCGATCAAGACCGACGACCAGCTTGACCTGCAGTCGCTGCACCGGGTACGCGAACGTTGGGTTGGCAGGCGCACCGCAGTAATCAACCAGATCCGAGGATTGCTCCTGGAACGCGGTATTACGGTATCGAGGGGACGCCGTCGCATCGAAGAATCCCTGCCCGGGATCCTGGAAGATCCCGATAATAGGCTATCCGGCGCATTGCGTTCGCTACTGTACGAGCTGCGCCAGGAAATGCAGTACCTGCATGGGCAGATCGAGCAATCCGACAAGCTGATCGTGCGCATTGCCGGCGAACTGGAAGCATGCAAACGCCTGGTCGCGATCCCTGGAATTGGACCGGTCATCGCTACGGCCACGGTGGCAGCGATCGGCAATGGAGCAGCCTTCAAGAAGGGCCGCGGATTTGCTGCCTGGCTTGGGGTGGTGCCGGGTGAGTACTCCACAGGAGGCAAGCAGAATCTGACCGAAACCAGCAGGCGAGGAAACAAATACCTGCGAAAACTCTTCGTGCAGGGAGCGCATACCGTGTTGCAGCACAGGACCAAGCAGGTTCCTGGTCTGAGCGCGTGGCTGGATCGCCTGACGTCACGCAAGCGAATTCAAGTCACTGCTATCGCTCTAGCCAACAAGATGGCTCGCATGGCTTGGGCGGTTTTGTACAAAGGAGAAGCTTATCGGCCGCCGCTGGCGACGCAAACAGTGGCACGGTAATGGACTGCACATGACGCCTGGCACAAACCGCCAGGCTTGGAAATCGCTGAAGCGATTCCCACATCTGCAGTCCAACGACGACGGTCTGAGTTTTAAGATTCCTGCCAGGTTTGCTGGCGAAGCATGAGATGGCAAAACGGTCGATCCCGGCGCTCCCGAAACCTGTGTTGGGGAAATGCCTTCAAAGGCAGCGACTCTAAAAAGGACGAGGGCGCAGCGCATTCCATTCAGGCCAGGAGTTCCTACTCCAACAAAGGCCGGATACATTCGCGCAGACCAATTCTGTCTTCCTCATTTTTCGCTTGCAAAACGGCGGCGGACCATACATTCCCCAACCCCGACTTGCACCGAAATTGGGTCATTGACGAATGCGCGGTTACACACCAGGAAAGGGAATGCATGGAGTTCTTTGCCTGAATTGCTCGAGGGATGAATTTGCAATGATTCATTAGCTGACACGAAGGGGCGTAGCTGCAAACCCTTCGTGATCAATCATCCACGAGCACCAAACTACCTGCGAGGCGCCACCGCCGTCAGGCGCAGTTATTTCTGCTCCATGGTGAGGGCATAGATGTCTTGGCTTCCCACATCATGCAGTACCATGGGCGAGTCGGTCGGATCCAGCCCCATCCAACCCCACCACCCCGTAATAGCCCAATCCTTGAGATCGGCGATCAGCTCCTCTTTTCCTCCGGCAACGGGGATGCGATACACGCCTGGAATACGTCTGGATAAGAAGTAGATCGACCGGCCGTCTTTCGACCACCAGGGATACTCAAGCATCCCCCCGGCGGGCTCCTCCACCAGCACCGACCATCGCTGCGTCTCCATGTCGAAGACCTTCAGGACATTCGCATTCCTCGACAATGCGGCAATATACCGGCCGTCCGGCGACCAGCGCGGCGAATACGTAGCAGACGACCCGGGCACAATTGTTACCTGGCGGCTGGCGAGATCGAGGATGTGTATCTCACTTGGCCCCGAAACGCCGGCTCGGTTCGGGGCCCAGCCAAAGGCAATGCTACGCCCGTCCGGCGACCAGGTTGGATCGTCCGTCGCCCCCTCATCGCCAGGGAAAAGCTTCTGCGCGCTGCCGCCCACTGCCGGGACAATGTAGATTATCGTGGAAAGCACAGATGCTGAATTCGAAACGTCCATGAAGGCAATCTGCGAACCGTCCGGGGACCAACGCGGGTCGTGAGCGCTGATGGGCGGATTTGTCAGTTGCACCCGGTTGCTGCCATCCTGGTTCGCCTTCCAGAGAGTTCCTTCAGGGTACCGGACATAGGCTACGAACCGGCCGTCGTTGGAAAATGACACGCAGCCTGCGGAGATGCCCCCAAGGAACGGCAGGAACCGTTTGCTCCGCGCGTCGAAGCGGGAGAGCTCGCCGCGCGGAGTCATGCCCTCCGCATAGATCGTCTTTCCGTCCTTGCCCGGGACCAGCCAGCTCCAGCGGGTTGGGCCCGAAGTTAGCTGTACAGGCTCGGACGGCGGCTTGCGGAGCAGGCCGCGCCGCTCATCGAGGGCCCAGATCTGGCCGGTTTCCGGTTCCGTATTCCCAACCTGAAACAGGTAGAAATCTCCGTCCGCCGTCCAATGGCCACAGCACAGCCCGTCCGTTGCGCTGAATCCGCGCAACACCTGGTGCAGATTCAACCCGCGCGAAGTAATTTCCCAGATCCGTCCATCCAGATCGAACCGGAGCGCACCTCCATCTGGCGACCAGGCCAGGCGATTGGCCGGGCCGCCAACAGAAGCGAGTTTGTGAGCGCCAGTCCCATCGCTCTGGACGAGCCAGATGTCCCCCGCGTTCGTGGCGTAGGCCACGGTCTTCCCATCCGGCGAAAAGCTCGTCCAGGCGCCGTCCGGCAGCCGGCGCAGAGAGCCCCCCGGCACGCGGATATTCCATTGCGGCCGGTTAAAGACCATGCCTTTTTCGCTGCTGGCAATCAGGAGGCTGGACCCATCCGGCGAAACATCCTCGAGGAGGCTGGAATAATACGGGTCGATACCCTTCATAAAGACGACGTTCGGCACCGCAATCGGAACCTCGGCAATCTCGCCGCCCGAGACAGCGACCTGGGAGATGCTGGCAGGAGCAAACGAGGTGAAGTACACCCTGCTTCCGTCCGTTCCGACGGGCCACTTCTCGCGGCCGTCGTGCGTAAGTTGTGTATAGGTCATGATCCGCGGCGGGGGCAGCGGACGGCTCAGACACCAGAATACCGCAGCAAAGCTCGCGGCGAGGACTGCGGCGGTGAGCAACCACCCTTGCCGGCGTGCCCGTTTTCCTCCTACCGGCGCCTTTGCAGCAGTTGTTCCGCCTACGAGCCCGGCACCTGTTTGAGAAGATGGTCCGGCTGCCGACTCCGCAGCGCCCGGCAGCGGCCCTACCCCTTCATTTCCATCTCGAATATTCGGCGTCTCCGTCAACGTCAGACGGTTTCGCGCGCCCTTCAGGATCTCCTCTCGATATGCGGGCCGATCTCCCATCGCAGTTACAGAAGCGATGAAGCTATAGCCCCGCTTGGGGATGGTCTCGATATAGAGAGGAGTATCGGTCGAATCGCCCAGGGCGTCGCGGAGGTTCATGACCGCCATGCTCAGACTGTGGTCGAAGTCCACGAAAGTATTCGAAGGCCACAGAACGCGGCACAACTCTTCGCGGGTGACAACCTCGCCAACATGCTCCAGGAGATAGACCAGAATGAGGAAGGATTGCTCGCGAACCTTGACCGGCTTGCCGTGGCGGCGCAACTCCACTTTTTGCGCGTCAACCTCAAAGACACCGAAACGCCAAGTTTGATCCGAACTGACCGGCGTGGCCACAATTTCACCCTCGCGGGGATCTGAAGCGGAATTCTAACACGGCCTCTGCGTCGGATCGACATTTGATCTACTTGAGCGCATCTCAGTCTAACTTGTTATTTATCAATTTGTTAAGAGATGAGATGAATTTGACATCGAAATGACTTCCATTTGATTGAAAAACCGGCGGCAAGGGCGCAGATTCCCGAAGAGCGGTTCCCGCGAGTAGCTGCTGTCAGTTGCGATGCGACACCCTCAGAGGCTCAGGCGCAGTTCTAACGGGCCGCGTTGTCCATTGAACATTCTTGAGCGGGTTTCCCTCCCCCACCGCGAAACTCATTTGGTTACGTGTCGGAAATGGAGGACACATGCACACCAATCTGAATTCACGCTCGGCTTTTGCGCACTGTATTTGCCTTTTGCTCACTGCGTTTTATAAAGAACCAGTGATTCGCAAGCTGGGGGGGCTGCGCGGCCGATTGCTGCAGGAGAGTTCTGGAGATGGAGTTGAGAGCCCTTCCCTGCGCACGGAGAGGTCCAGGCTGATTTGGCGCGTCGCAGCACGAATTACGGTCGCCGTCCTGGTTCTGATTGCCGCAGTGCCCGCACTTGCGCAAACCGCGAGGACAACGGGCGCCGGAGAGGAATCCCCCTTGGGCAAAGCTGTGCCCCCCGCGACGAAACAGATGATTGTGGGTCCGATCGACGACAACCAACTCGTCACGCTCACTGGACTAACCCACCCTCTGGCGCGTGCGGAGTACGACCGCGGCCGGGTCGCCCCGGGCATGATCATGAATGACCTCGTGCTGGTTCTGAAACGCAGTCCGGAGATGGAGGCGGACGTCGACGCCTTTGCCACCAGCCAAAACGATGTGAACTCGCCCAACTACCACAAGTGGCTGACACCGGAAGAAGTGGGCGAACGGTTTGGTGTGGCGCAAAGCGATATCAACGCCCTCTCCGGCTGGCTGATGAGCCATGGCTTTTCCATTGTCGAGGTGCCCAAGGATCGTATGTCGATCCGTTTCAACGGCACTGCGGCGCTGGTCGAGAGCGCCTTCCACACTGAGATTCACAACCTCGAAGTAAATGGCGAAAAGCACATCGCCAACATGATCGATCCGCAGATTCCGGCGGCGCTGGCCCCAGTGGTGTTAGGCATAAAGTCGCTGAACAACTTCTTCCCGCGCACCATGCATCATCTGAGCGGCCGGGTGAAGTGGGACAGTTCGGCGAGCAAGTGGGAGCGCGTCGCCGGTGGGCCGGCTTTGTCCCGTGCTGAGATTATCGCTGATCATTCCGCGGGTCTGCAGCCGGAAACTTCCTATACGCAGCAGAACGGGCTGGTCTGGGAGGACGTATCGCCGTGGGACTTCGCCGCCATCTACAACGTGCTGCCGCTGTGGAATGAGACGCCGTCCATCAACGGGACGGGCCAGACGATTTACATAGCTGGGCGAAGCAATATCTACGCGAGCGATATCTCGTACTTTCAATCAACCTTCGACCTGCCACCAAACCCGGTCAAGGTCATCATCACCAACTCTGACCCAGGGTATGTTGACACGGAAACTAATCCCTATGACAACCTGGAAGAAAACACGTCGGATGTGGAGATGGCCGATGCCATTGCGCCCGGCGCGAATATTGTCCTGGTAACCTCCTGCGGTGCCACAAGCGCAAATTCATGCGGAGCAAGTGCAACAAGCGATGGAGCGTATCTTTCGGCCGAGTACATCGTGAACGGCGGCCCCTTGCTTTCAACGTTGCCGAAGCCGACGGTGATGAGTTTCAGCTACGGTGCTTGCGAAAGTGACATGTACACCGACGGCTCAATCGCGTTATATGGCAATCTGTGGCAGACCGCTGCATTGGATGGTCTGGCCGTTTTTGTTGCGGCCGGAGATTCAGGCTCGGCCATGTGCGATGCCGGCTCAACGGTGGCACCTCAACCACCTGACACCTCCGTATCGTGGGTAGACGCAACCCACGGTCTTGCCGTGAGTGGGGTGGCATCCACCCCCTACGACACAGCGGTCGGCGGCACCGACTTCTACTGGACGACAGCGTCGACGTACTGGAATACAGACAATTCATCGCTCACACAGGCCAACGCCAAAGGCTACATTCCTGAGCAACCCTGGAACGATACCTGCGCCAGCCCAATGGGCTTGTATGACCTGGACTATTATGGCGAGCAGCTGAAATCGGCGTCGTTGCTTCTTCCTAAGGACGGGGAGGAGGCTTGCGACTTTGTGTACTCTTACGCGGGCACGATCTACGCCGATCTCTATTATTCCTATAACGGATATGATTACAATGTAAATGTCTACCCTTATGTTGGTGTAGCGGGGGGCGGCGGCGGCAAAAGCAGCTACGTAAGCCAGACCCTCGGCACTTGGTTCGGCTATCCGAAACCGAGCTGGCAAACGGGCGTGACAGGGATTCCCAACGATAGTGCCCGGGACGTACCGGATGTTTCCTTCTTTGCCGCCACCGGCCTGGTTTCTGGCAGCTCTTATCTCATCTGCGTCAGCACTGACACTGCCTGTAATGATAATACCTTCGCCGAGATCGGCGGAACGTCGCTGTCATCGCCGGCCATGGCCGGGGTAATGGCGCTCATCAACCAGAAGATGGGCACGCCGCAGGGGAGTCCAAACGCAGAGCTCTACGACTTGGCCGGCAAAGAGACTTACTCGGATTGCAGCGCTGAGACCGTGAATACGTCCAGTACCTGCTTATTCAACGACATCGATGAGGGCAGCAATTCCCCGGCCTGCTATCCCAACAGCACGCAATGCTCCACGCCCAGTTCGTTTGACACTGTGGGCATTATGACGGGATACCTCGCAGGGGAAGGCTACGACCTGGCCACGGGCTTGGGCTCGCTCAACGTGTTCAACGTGGTTAACGCATGGTCAACTGTGCTGATTACACCGACGGTAACTGTGACTCCGTCGTCGACGAGTATTACTACATCGCAGGCATTGTCGGTGGGAGTCACCGTGAGCGGCGGCGGCAGCAATCCCACGCCGACCGGTTCTGTTACGATGACGAGCGCCAGTTACACCTCGACGGCCGCAACGCTGAGCAGCAGCGGCAGCGTCACCATCAGCATTTCTGCCGGCTCACTCGCCGCAGGCTCTGACACGCTCACCGTCAATTACACACCCGACAGCACTAGCTCCTCGATCTACAACACCGCTACAGGCACCGCTTCTGTAACGGTGACAGCTTCTCTTGCGTCTACTACGACCACGATGACCCTCTCACCTAATACAGTGACCGTTGGCTCCACCGGTCCTGTCACTCTAACCGCAACGGTGGCGCCATCCTCTGGCAGTGGAACACCAACGGGCACGGTGACCTTTTTCCAGGGCACTGAGCAGCTTGGTCAGCCCGTAACGCTAAGCAGCGGCACGGCGTCGTATAGCTATAACCCGAGCTCGTTGCCGACAGGCACCTCTCCATTCAGCGCGGTTTACAGCGGTGATACGACTTACAGCGGCTCAACTTCTTCGCCGGTCAACTTGACGGTGACGAATCTTGCCGCCACCAATACAGCGCTAACCATCTCGCCAACTACCATCACCGCAGGCTCCAGCACCTTGGTCACTGCAACCGCAACCGTAGCGCCGGCCTCTGGCAGCGGGACACCTACCGGGACTGTAACCTTCTTCATCGGGACCACGCAGCTTGGCCAGCCGGTGACACTCAGCAACGGCGTTGCGACGTGTAGCCAGAGTGCGAGCACACTGGCGGCGGGCACCTATCCCATCACCGCGGTCTACAGTGGTGACAGCACGTATGCCGGCTCAACGTCATCAGCGGTGAATTTAACCGTTACGGCGACTGTTGCAAATGTCAGCTTCACGGTCATCGGTTCGTCGGTCACCGTGGAGCCTGGCGCAACCACCGGCAATACCTCGACCATTACCGTGACCCCAACCGGTGGATTCACGGGCAGCGTGACCCTGACCGCCGCAATCACCTCCAACCCATCTGGGGCACAAGACATGCCCACCTTGAGTTTCGGCGCCACTTCGCCAGTAGGTATCACGGGGAGCACCGCCGAAACTGCCACACTGACGGTGACCACAACCGCAGCCACAAACAGTTCTGTGGTGTATCCAGAGCGACCTGGAGTCCCCTGGTACGCGGCGGGCGGCGCGACACTGGCCTGCCTGCTTCTTATTTGCGCTCCGACACGGCAGCGTAGATGGCGGACCATGCTCGGGATGTTCGTGCTCTTGGTGGCACTCGCCGGCGGCGTAATCTCATGCGGCGGCGGTGGTGGGGGGGGGTGCACCGAGAACTGCGGAGGCAATTCCGGCACCACCGCCGGAACCTACACGATTACCGTGACAGGCACGTCGGAAACCACTACGGAAACAGGAGCAGTTACCCTCACTGTTCAGTAGCGTCAATCTGAATTCTGCATCGGGATCGTTGAGGAGGCAGTTCGTAAATATTGCGTGACTGTTTGCCGTCGAAACCAACCATCGAGCAAATCAGCCGCCATTTTCCGTGCTTCGGGCGGCTGGTGGGCGATACTTCCCTAGCCTGGCTAGGGAAGGGTGCGCGGTTATTCGCTCCGAACCCGCCGCTGACGTATGATTTGGGCTACAACAAGGGAACAATCGCAGAACAGTGGGTGTCCATTACCTCTATGGGCTTTGAGCGCTTGCGTACGTTGTGGGCTCTGCTATTAGCGAGCCTCCTTCTCATTCTGCTTGTGTGTGTCTTCGCGACACAACGAACCACCTCAATGGGCATTCGCATAGTGACGATGAGGCTTCGTCCGGCCCCTTTGGCCAACTGCGAATTCAATGGCTTCACGGTGTATCTCCGATCGGATGGAACAGTCGGAGGAGGCGATCGGGAAGATGTGGTTTCGAGGGCGACAATCCTATCGCGGATTAAAGAAGCAAGGGACAACATTCAGGACGACACAATATTCGTAATCGCAGACCCAGATGTGTCCTATGGTCAATTCGCCGAACTGATCGCCGACATCCACAATGTCGCGCCGCCCGACCACATTGGCGTGGTAACAAGGGAGGGGCAAATCACAATGTTCCACTCGGTGCTCGCAGACCGATGCCGATTTGAATGGCCTGCCGTGAAAGGCCAGCCAAATTGGCCGAATCCTCAGCCTATTCCATTGCCACGGGCAGAACAGTGAGCTGGGCAAGTCGAACATCGAGAAAAGGAAGTATGCGCGGTCACTCATCCTGAACGTGCGGCTGACCGAGACTCGACTTCGAGAACGCTACTAAATAGAGCGTAACCAGGTTTGCAAGCGGTACCAGCATCAGAATCGAGAGAGCCGGGTGTACCCCTAGCCTCTTAAGAATGACCCAGAACGGCACGATCACGATAACTGCCAAAAGCAACGCCGCGAGCACGCCAAAGCACATCACGAGAGGGCTGAGGCCGTGTGCGCTTCCGCCCAAATTTGTGAGGCACCAGAGAAACACGACGCAAAGAAAAACGAATCCCCAAAGAACGACATTCATTGCGACGATCTTCGCAATCCGGCTCATGGCTGCCCCGCTTCTTAGAATTCTGATGATCGAATCTTAGAGCTTGTAACAAAACCCCTACGGAGCGGCGGCAGCTCCGGCATCTATTGCTGATAGGGGATTTCTTCACATGGCTTGCGCGCTCGTTCCTGATGCGTTGTGGAATCTGATTGAACCTCTTCTGCCAATTCCGCCGTCCAAGCCGCAAGGTGGGCGACCGCGCCTAGCGGACCGGGCTTGCCTCGCGGGCGTTATTTTTGTGCTCCGTAGCGGTATTCCGTGGCGGATGCTGCCAAAAGCACTAGGTTGCGGCTCCGGCATGACCTGCTGGCGAAGGTTGCGAGATTGGCAGCAGGACGGGATTTGGGATCTGATCCATTTCGCATTGCTGGACTATCTCTCCCGTGATGGGCAGATTGACTGGTCGCGTGCCGTTATTGACAGCTGTTCGGTACGCGCCGTTTTTGGGGGCGGCTGACAGGGCCAAACCCGACCGATCGGGCTAAGCGTGGGAGTAAACGCCACTTGATCTGCGATGGTCATGGTATTCCTTTGGCGATCAAACTGACCGGAGCGAACAGTCACGATTCAACCCAGGCTTTACCTTTGGTCGATGGCATTCCGTCGCTCCAAGGGCCGCGCGGTCGGCTGCGACGTCGCCCAGACAGTCTGCTAGGAGACCGGGCATACGACGCCGAGTACATTCGCTATGCTTTGCGTGCTCGTCAAATCTTGCCTCGGCTGGCCATCCGCAATACGAAACATGGGAGCGGGCTGGGGCAATGGCGATGGGTTGTCGAACGCACTTTCGCATGGCTGAATCAGTTTCGCCGCCTTCGCCTGCGGTATGAAAAAAGGCCAGACGTGCACCTCGCATTTCTGACTCTCGCGTGCATTCTGATTTGTTGGAAGTTCCTACAAGCTCAACCACGCAGGTTGCCCGGTTAACCGGGATCCACTCAGCACAACCGTGACGTTTCCCCATCATACCGTTCTAGTGAGGGCCAGCCACTTCTACGAGTAGGCGACTATGCGGCAAGGTGGATCGCGGAATACTGGCCCGTCTATCGGGAGATATCTGAGAAATCGCACGTAGCCGATTCTGAATGAGCGATTCGCCCTGAATGCATCCATTCGAGGTCAGTTCCGCCGCCACAGTACTCGTGCCCGACAGCGCACAAGTCATCCGCACATCTTGTCGACATCCAACGCTGTTCGATAACGGACAACTCCAAGCTGAATAAATAGATTGCGTTTCCCAGCGTCAATGCAGTAGAGTGTCTACATCATTTTGATGTAGAGGGTCTACAGCCCATGGCGCCCAACAACTCCTATCAAAACCGGATCGAGATCCTTCAGGGAACCCTCGACATGCTCATCCTCAAAACCCTCCAGTGGGGCGAGCAGCACGGCTATGGCATCAGCCAGGCCATCCGCGCCAGCTCCAGTGACGTCCTGCAAGTCGAAACCGGTTCCCTCTATCCCGCGCTCCACCGGCTCGAGCGCCAGGGCTGGGTCAAAGCCGAGTGGAAGAAAAGCGAGAGCAATCAACGCGCCAAGTACTACACCATTACCAAGCTAGGCAAAGCCCAACTGGCCTCCGACTACGAACGTTGGGGAAGGATGGTCGCCACCATTGAAGCAATCATGACTGCAAAGTGAGGTTCTCCATGAGGCTATTCCCCTTCTTCCGGCGCAAATCCGATCTCGCTGAAGAGATCGAAACTCATCTCAAAATGGCCACCGCCGACCGCATCGATCGCGGCGAATCTCCCGCCGATGCCCGCGTCTCCGCCATGCGCGAATTTGGAAATGTTCCTCTCGTCGCCGAAACCACCCACAATCAATGGGGATGGCTGCGACTCGAATTGCTCATGCACGACATCCGCTACGCTCTCCGCCAGCTGCGCAGGACCCCCGGCTTCACCCTAACCGTCGTCATCACCCTCGCACTCGGCATCGGCGCCAACACCGCTATCTTCACGCTTGTCCATGGCATTCTCCTCAGCTCACTCCCCGTCAACGACCCTTCGCGCCTCTATCGAATCGGCGACAAAGACGACTGCTGTTACTTCGACAATTTCCAGAATGAAAACGGCGACTTCGACCTCTTCTCCTGGGATCTCTATCTTCATCTCAAACGGTCCGCTCCAGAGTTCGAGCAGCTCGCCGCGGTCCAGGCCGGTGGAGGCGGCTACACCGTCCGTGTCGGCAACGCTCCCGCCCGGCCAATGCGCACCGAGTTCGTCTCAGGCAATTACTTCACCACCCTCGGCATCGGCGCATTCGCGGGCCGCCTCTTCAACCAGAACGACGACGTCCTCGGTGCGCCTCCAACCCTCGTGCTCAGCTACAAGTCTTGGTCTACCGACTTCGCCGCTGATCCCAACATCGTCGGCTCCACAATTTACGTCCAGCTGCATCCCTTCGTCGTAGCCGGCGTCGCTCCTCCCGGCTTCTTTGGCGAACGCATCGTCTCCAATCCGCCAGACGCCTGGTTGCCCTTGGCCACCGAACCAGTGCTCGAAGGCGCAAACTCCGCACTAATGCAACCCAATGAGCTTTGGCTCTATCCGATCGGCCGCTTGCGTACCGGCTCCAACCTCACCGCCTTGCAAACAAAGCTCACCTCTGCACTCCAGCAGTGGCTCTCCGTTCAACCCAACTTCACTGAACACGGCGGGCTTGCGCTCATCCCACGCCAACATGTCGTCCTCGTGCCTGCCGGTGGAGGCATTCAGCGGCTCCAGCAGCAAACTGGTACCGGCCTGCGCCTGCTCATGATTCTTTCTACCGTTGTCCTTCTCATTGCCTGCGCCAACGTCGCAAACTTGCTTCTCGCGCGTTGCACCGCCCGCCGCGCCGATGTCGCGGTGCGCATGGCTCTCGGCGCCGCACGCCGCAGAATCATTCGCCAGGTCTTAACCGAGAGCGTCCTTCTAAGCCTCATCGGCGGAGCAGCGGGTCTTGCCGTTGCCTTCGCCGGCTCGCACATGATGTTGACCCTAGCATTTCCCCGCGCCAAAAACATGCCAGTCGCCGACGGTCCCTCACTCGTCGTTCTAGGATTCGCATTTCTGGTTTCACTCCTCACCGGCATCATCTTCGGAACTGCCCCTGGATGGATGTCATCGCGTGCGCAGCCCGCTGATGCACTTCGTGGCTCAAACCGCTCCACCAAAGACCGTTCCTCACTGCCCCAACGTGGTCTCGTCATCTTGCAGGTTGCCTTATCCGTGGTCCTGCTCGCGGGTGCGTTCCTCATGACCACCTCGTTGCGCAATCTCGAGCATCAGAACTTCGGCCTCGTCACCTCAAACCGCTACGTCCTGCAGTTCGACCCCAAAGGCGTTGGCTACACGCTCGACCGCCTGCCCGCTCTCTATCGCGAAATCGAGGACCGCTTTTCGGCACTCCCCGCCATGCGCGATGTCAGCCTCGTCCGTTACATCCCTCTCGGCGGCAACCTGTGGGGATCATGCGTCATTCCGCAGGGTGGTCCCGCACCCGGCCCAAACAGCAAATGCTTCTCCATCTGGGATCGTGCAAGTACCCACTTCCTCGATTCAATCGGGGTCCCTGTTCTGCGCGGCCGCAACTTCTCCGCACAGGACACCGCCTCCTCACAACAGGTCGCCATCGTCAATCAGGCATTCGCGCGCTACTTCTTTCCCAATCAAGATCCGGTCGGAAAACATTTTGGCGTCAACAAAGCACAATACTCAGGCGCGTATGAAATCGTCGGTGTCTTTGCCGACTTCAAAATGTCCGATCCCCGCCGCGAAGTACGGCCGCTCTTCTTCCGTCCTCTCTCGCAGCAATTTGCAGGATTCAAAGAGCAGGACGCCGACGCCGGCGAAAAGAGCTCCATGTTCGTCAGCTTCATCATTCTCGACTTTGCTCAGACCCCAACCGATGTCGAGGCACTCGCACGCCAGACCCTAGCCTCAATCGATCCCAATCTCACCGTCATTCGCTTCAGTCCCTACGACACCGAGATCTCAGGAAACTTCAACCAGGATCGGCTCCTCGCGCGCCTCACCAGCCTCTTCGGAATTCTCGCTCTGATGCTCGCTTCCGTCGGCATCTACGGGGTCATGTCCTACTTCGTCGTGCAGCGTACCAGCGAAATCGGAATCCGCATGGCCCTCGGCGCGGCACGTTCGCGCGTCGTTGCACTGGTTCTGCGCAGTGCATTCTGGCAGGTTCTCATCGGTCTCGCTTTCGGAATCCCCGCCGCCCTGTTTACCGGCCATCTCATGACCAGCCTCCTCTTCCAGGAAAGCGGCTACAACCCCTGGGCCTTCTCAGGCGCTATTCTTCTTCTCGCCCTCTGCGCCGCCGTGGCAGGCTTCATTCCCGCCCGCCGCGCCGCTTCGATCGATCCTATCCGGGCTCTCCGAACGGAGTAGTGGAGTTTAGCACCCCCAAAACAAACTAAAGAACTGCATTGCTTCGTCCGCTCGTCAACTGGTGCATCATCGCCAAATCGCTCGTCCAGCCACAATCGGTATCCGCAAGCTGGCGAGTGTTTACAAATCCAGTCCACCTGGCCGTAGAACGGGCTGCTCGGACAAGTGATCGCTGCCAATTGATTCGTGCCGGCTTTCTCGATGATCTTATCTCCGCCCAAGCGCTCATCTTGAAATCAGGTGCTCTGAAAATCGGCTGATTCCAGGATTGCGGTTGGATGACCGCGCATTCGTCAATGACCCGACTTCAGTGCAGAACGGGTCAGGGAAAGATCGCCCACCATCCGACTCCGAACTCCCGAAACTGACCTCCGCGCCGGTCAATGAGCGCTTTGGTCTGTTAACCGGCCAATTGACCGGTGCGATCGGCTTCAGAGGCTCACTTGGCGGCTACACATCACTCATCCGGATGGACCTGACGGCCCTCGCCGCCGAAAATTCGCCAATTCGCGAAATCTCGCCAATCGAAATTCCCACCTCGCCACTGTTCTCAGTCATTTGCGAATGGCATCCGGCATGCACTTATGTCGGGCGTAGTTGTTCGTGAACGGATTCGAAGCAACATCCTGAGCCCATCAACTGCCGGCCAAGCGATTCAGCCTGGATCCAGTGTCACGAACGATGGGGCACAAAATCATTTTAGGAAATGGAGAATTGACATGCGATTTGAAAACAACCCGCTCGCGGCGGGGCTCGAGGAAGTTCGCAGTTCCTGGGGATGGTTCCTCGCCCTTGGAATTCTGCTCGTGGTTCTGGGCGCGGTATGCGTGATCGGCAACGTGAGCGCTACCTTCGCTACGGTCCTGGTCTTTGGATGGCTGCTGCTGATCAGCGGCATCTTTGGCCTGGTAAACGCTTTTCTAACTCGCACCTGGCGGGGGTTTCTGCTCACCTTCCTCAGCGCCCTTTTCCGGGGATTCGTTGGATACCTTCTGATCCGGTACCCGCTCGCCGGGGCAGCCACGTTCACGCTTGTTCTCGCCTCCTTCTTCATCGTGGCTGGAACCTTTCGCGGAGTTGGGGCAGCGATGCTCAAGTTCCCGCGCTGGGGCTGGGCGGCGTTTTCGGGATTCATCTCGCTGGCGTTGGGAATCATGCTTCTGGCGCAGATGCCGGTGTCGAGCTTGTGGTTCATCGGCTTCGCGATTGGCGTGGATTTGATCTTCGATGGGGCCGCGCTGATCAGTTCGGCGACAGCTCTTCATCACCTGCCTGACCTCGCACTCGGCAAAGCGATCTGAGGCGGCCGGAATCGGTTCAGCCAAGCCAAAAACAATCAGCCGCTCGCTGCGCGCGAGCCAATTGAAAGGAAGAAGTCATGGAAAAGATGTTAGTGGTGGTGTTTGACAACGAAACCAAGGCCTACGAAGGATCGCAGGCGCTCAATCAATTGGATTACGAGGGAAGCATCGCGATTTACGCCGAAGCCATCCTCTGCAAGAACCCCGACGGGACGGTGACCGTCAAGCAGGGTGAAGACGACTTTCCTGTTCGCACGGTGAGCGGGACAGCTATCGGCAGCCTGATCGGACTGCTAGGCGGCCCGGCGGGCCTGGCACTGGGCGCGCTGGCCGGAACGATGGCCGGGGGTTTCGCCGATCTGTTCGTGGCCGGAATCAACTCCGATTTCCTGGGTGAGGTTTCCAAGGCGCTCACCCCCGGCAAATACGCGGTTGTGGCCGACATCAGCGAAGAATGGGTGACTCCCGTCGACGTCAAGATGGAAGCGCTCAACGGGTTTGTCTACCGCGCGCCCAAGAAGAGCGTGGAAGAAGCCCAGCGTGCCCGCGACATCGCCGAGCTGCAGGCGGAGATCGACCAGCTGAAGGCCGAACATGCCGGCGCAAAAGCCGAGCGCAAGGCCAAGTTGCAGGCCAAGATCGACGGATTGACCGCCAAGCTGCAGGCCAAGTTGGAGCAGACCCGGCAGCGCTCGCAGCAGGTGAAGAAGGAGACGGAAGCCAAGGTGCAGGCCTTGCAGCAGAAGGCCGCCAAGGCCCAGGGCGATACCAAGGCCGCCATCAATGTGCGCCTGGCTGAGATCAACAAGCAGTACCAGCAGTGGACGGAGCAGACCAAGAGCAAAGTGGCGTAACTTGCGCGAGCGGCGGAATCGAGCTGGCCCAGGCTCTGCTCGAAATCGCTTCACATGCAGGAACGGGAGGTCCGGAACAACAGCCGGACTCCCGTTCTTTGCTTTGCGGCTGTTTCACCGATGCGCAGGCGGGCGGTTCGCCACATGATCTCTGAATTAATTGCCAGCTTCCAATGTCGCGCGAACCCTGGTCAGCGCGTCTTCCAGATGGGAAAGTGAACGAGAGACAGCGGCCTTGCGAAGGATCGTTCCTTTCACGCCTGTCAGTCCCTCCTGCTCCGATCCCATGGCGGTAATTAAATAAAAGCCTGGCCTCGAATCTCCGCGGTCGCGGACACAGAAAGACAGGTCCAGAGCGGTGCGGAAATAGTGCGTTGAATAGACTTGCTTTTCGGCAATGCCGCACGCCACATCGGCGCCCGGCTTGCCCGGCACGGTCGTGAGTTGCACGATGCGCAGGGTGGGCTTCAACCCGAATTTCACGCGAGCCCAATAGAATGTGTTCCGGGCATTTGCAGGCGTGGCCTTTGGATAGTCGAGAAGATAGTTGTAAAACTCAGGAAGGTCCGCGGCGAGAGGCGACCAGTAGCTCAGCATGTCTGCAAATTGCCTGGATACCTCGGTGGGATCGCGTTTGTCGTTATAGACTCCCAACACCTTGTTACCGTCCCGTTGATAGTCGAGCAGAAAACGTAGCGCGCGTTGCTGCAAGAGCTTGTTTACCTGCTCCTTCGCATCCGCTGCGGACCAATTGATGGAGCGCTGAAGTTCCTCCATCGAGGTCGCAGGCATCTGAATCAGGCACTCGCCGGGCTTGCAGTCTTTCAGCGCACGAATATCCTCGCTGTCAAAGGTGAACCCATCCAGATCGCTCGCTTGTGGAGGCTCCTGGAACACGCCCAGAGAGAGGAAGCCAGGTAGATTGCGAAGGCGATCGAGATCATTCCGGAATTCGACGTAGCGCTCGGGCGCGGCGTGGATGTAGATGGCTCCAAACAGGAAGACATCCTCCGGCGTGCGCGGGGGCATGATCCGAACTACTGCTTTTCCGCTTCGAATGTCGGCAATTTCCGCATCGCTTAGCCCCACGTCGTTCCGAAAAAACGTCT
Source organism: uncultured Acidobacteriota bacterium (assembly GCA_963788435.1). GTDB lineage: Bacteria > Acidobacteriota > Terriglobia > Terriglobales > Acidobacteriaceae > Telmatobacter. Next base: position 17,330 of record CAWBIG010000094.1, read on the forward strand.
GTAGTTTGTCGTTGGTCTGAGAGACTGCCGGCCCGGCCGGCGCCAGCGCGAGAATCAGGAACAGGACAGTCGTCGCGATGGTACGGACGGCCGTCCGACATGCCGTGTGGACCATGGGGAAATCACCTCCATGCCCCTTTGTCAATTTCGGGATCAAATCCGGAAAGTAAAGTGCCGTTTGCCTGATTTTATTCTCTACGCCGCAGCCGGAATCGGTTGAACCTGTGCGGGCCTCGCGTTCGCACCGTGGCGCAGGAGAAGCCGTTTGGCGCCTTCCACCATGAACAGGTAAGTGACCGTCGCTGCCGCCAGAAATACAAAGTAAGGCATCGGCAACCGGGTGAATCCGAGCAGGGCGGCGAGTGGACTGAACGGCAAGAAGATCCCGACGGCAACGGATGTAAGGCAGGTGGCTATCAAGGGCAAGCTGGGGCGGCTGCGGAGAGGATTGCCCGCCGTGCGAATCACGAACAGCACCAGCGTCTGCGTCGCCAGCGATTCCACGAACCAGCCGGTGTGAAACGAGGCTTCAGTGGCGTGGAAGAAATGCAGAAGAACGTAGAACGTTAGGAAGTCAAACACCGAACTGATGGGACCAACGTAGATCATGAAGCGGCGAATCAGGCCAATGTCCCAGTGCTGCGGCTTGCGGATGAAACTCCCATCGACGTTGTCTGTGGGAATGGTCAATTGGGCGAGATCGTAGAGAAGATTGTTCAACAGGATTTGCGTGGGCAACATCGGCAGGAATGAGAGAAACACCGATGCCCCCGCCATGCTGAGCACATTGCCGAAGTTCGAGCTGGTGCCCATAAGCAGATACTTCATCACGTTGCCGAATGCCTTGCGGCCCTCGATCACGCCGTCGTGAAGAACCTTGAGACCGGGCTCCACAAGCACAACGTCCGCGGATTCGCGAGCCACGTCCGCGGCGCTCGATACCGAAATGCCCACGTCGGCCGCGTGAAGCGATGGCGCATCGTTGATGCCGTCGCCCATGAAACCGACGGCATGCCCGTTATGCTTCAATGCCATCAAAATCCGATTCTTCTGCGCCGGCGAAACGCGCGCGAATACGCGAGATTGCTCCGCAACATAGCTCAAAGCCGGGTCCGTCATTTTATCCAGGTCTTGGCCGGTCACAAGGCGGCCAACCTCCAAGCCCACCTGCGCGCATACGTGCTCCGTGACCCGGTCGTTGTCACCGGAGATAACTTTCAGGTCAATGCCATCGGATTTCAGGCTGCCAATCACCTGTGCAGCATCGGGCAACGGCTGATCCGCGAAGCTCAGGAAACCGGCAAGGATCAGGTTGCGCTCATCGCCGATGGAGTAGTTTGCCTGAACCGGAACATCGGCATACGCGACTGCTATGGATCGAAAACCCTGGGCACTCAGCTCGTCGCAAGCCTGTTTCATCCGGCTCATTGCGTCGTCATTGATGGACGCGGTTGTGCCGTCGACCTCGAACCCGGTCAGGAGCGGGAGAATTCCCTCCGCGGCGCCCTTGGTGATGAGAAGGCGCCGGGCGCCATGTTCCACCACCACAGAGAGCCGCCGCCGCTCGAAATCGAATGGAATCTCATCGCACTTGGTGTAGTCGTCGGCGGTGAGACCAGGCTGGCGCAGGATCTCGACATCCAGCGGGCTGCGGATTCCGGTTTCGAACTTGCTGTTGAGAAACGCAAGCTGTAAGGCGCGTTGAGATGGATGGCCAAATGGGTCGAGAACCCCATCCAGCGACATGACCCCGGCGGTGAGCGTTCCGGTCTTATCGGAACAGAGCACATCCAGGCTGCCGAGATTCTCGATGGCAGCGAGGTGCTTGACGATGACCTTCTTGCGCGCCATCGCTCTTGCGCCCTTTGAGAGCGTAACCGAGGTGATCATCGGCAGAAATTCCGGGGTGAGTCCGACAGCGAGTGCAACCGCGAAGAGGAGGGACTGGAGCGGATCGCGGTGGCGTGCGATACTCACGACGAGCAGAAACAGAACCAGGAAAAAGACAGTCCTGGCCAGCAGTTGGCTGAACTGCCGCAAACCGCGATCGAAAGCGGTTTCCGCCGGATGGGCGCTCAGCCGGGCTGCGATATCGCCAAAGGCAGTGCCGGGCCCGGTGGCAACCACCTCCGCAGTACCTGTACCGCTCACCACGGATGTGCCGAGGAACACCATGTTCGTCGCGTCAGCATTCGTTGAGGCGGGATCCTGGGTGGCCTGCTTCTCTGCCGGCATCGACTCTCCGGTCAGCGCGGACTGTTGAACGTAAAGATCACGCGATTGTCGAAGCCGGGCGTCCGCGGGAACGAGATCTCCCGCTGAGAGACGAACAAGATCTCCGGGCACCACCTCCCGGCGCGGTAGCTCTTTCCAGGTTCCGTCGCGGAGTACTGTGGCGCTAGGGGCCACTTGCGCTTGCAGTTTTTCCACTGCTTCCTGAGAGCGGTAGGTCTGGACCAAGTCGATGACCGTGCTCAAGAGAACAATGATTGCAATGATTGCGGCGTCCGCCGCATCGCCCAGGAATCCGGATAGAATCGCTGCGCCGATAAGAATCAAAACCAACGGATTCGCGAGCGCGTGCAATAGTTCCCTGAAGATGGAATTATGCCGAGTGGTAGCCGGCTCATTCTTGCCGAATCGGGCTAGGCGTGCCGCGGCTTCTTCCGAGATTAGCCCGGAAAT
>CAWBIG010000095.1:0-6520 GCA_963788435.1 uncultured Acidobacteriota bacterium
TACTTTGGGGACCGCCCGCCCCGGGCGAGAATCGCGTGGTGTTCATGGGCGACTCCATTACGGAGGGGTGGCACTTGGACTCGCCGAGCGGGTTTCCAGGCAAGGGGTACATTAACCGCGGCATCAGCGGGCAAACCACGCCGCAGATGGTGGTGCGATTCCGGCAGGACGTGATCGATCTGCAGCCGAAGGTGGTGGTGATCCTGGCGGGAACGAACGACATTGCCGGAAACACCGGGCCGATGACGCTGGAACAGACTGAAGGGAACCTGATGGACATGGCGGAACTGGCCGCGGCGAATCACATCAATGTGGTGCTTTGTTCGGTGACGCCCGCGTATGACTTTCCGTGGTCGCCGGGATTGCAGCCCGCGCCGAAGATCGACATTCTGAATGCGTGGATGAGGGGATATGCGATGGCGAAGGGCTACGTCTACGTTGATTACCACTCGGCTTTGAAAGATGCCGAGGACGGGCTGCCCAAGAACCTGAGCCACGACGGAGTGCATCCGAATGATGCCGGATACGCGATTATGGCGCCGCTGGCCGAGGCGGGGATTGAGAAGGCGCTGAAGTAGCAGCGGAGCTGAGCAGTGCCGGACGGGGGGCCCAGGTCCCAAAAGCGGGACCTGGGGCACCAAGTAGAAAAGGAGAGTTCCGCCGTCAGTTGGTGCTGGGCGCAGTGGCCGGCGGGGTCGCCGGAGCGGCGTCAGGCGCGGCAGCGGGCGCGGTTGCCGGCGCTGCCGGAGCGGGAGTGGCTGCCGGAGCCGCACTGGCGAAGGAGCGGATGTACTTAATGAGATCGCGCACCTCGTCATCCTTGGCGCGGGAGGCGTCCTCGGGCGGCATCTTGTCCTTGCCCTTGCGGATGGTGTCAAAAAGCTGCTGGTCGGACTTTCCGCTTAGGGTGGCGGGATTGGTCCAGTCATCGAGGGTGAGGCTCATGCTGGTGGCCAGATCGGTTTTGCCATTGCCCGTGGCTCCGTGGCAGATGGCGCAGTCAAAGTTGTACATCTGTTTGGTGCCCGCCCTGGCAGGCTGGACCTCAATGGTGGCAGGTTCGGGTGCCCCGGTGGCGGGCTTTTTCGGTTTTTGCCCGGAGGACGCCGGGAGAAATGCCAAGAGAAGAAGTGCTGGCGAGAGGAGCAGAGGCTTGAGCATGGTGGGTCTCCTCAGTTGCCGGTGCAAGTGAAAGATGCGGCATCGAGCAACTGATTTTTGAGTTCGCCAGCCATTATAGGCCGGAAGAGTCACGTTGGGGAGTGACGAGTGCAATTGCCAATGGCTCGCGGGTGCCTTAAAATAAGGAGATTGCAGGAAAGGTGTTTTCAGACCAGAGATGCCCAAGGAGAAGATTCATCCCAATTATGCCGCGGTGCGGGTGTTATGCGCCTGCGGAAACCATTTTGAGACGCGCTCGACGCACAAGGGCGACATTCACGTGGAAATCTGCTCGGCGTGCCATCCGTTCTTTACTGGCAAGCAGCGGCTGGTGGACACGGCCGGCCGGGTGGAGCGGTTCCGCCGGAAGTATGCCAAAGCGGACTCGCAGACAGCCAAGGCGGCAGCCAAGTAGTTGCTGCAGCAGGTTTTTCAGGCTTGAGGCCTCCGCCGCGGCGGGGGCCTTGGCGTGTTTGGGAACGAAAGTTCACAGTTCTGAGTTCACAGTTCAGAGTTTCCGCTTCAGAATAAAGCTGGGCGGCGGGAGACAGAGGTGACCGGACAACTGTGAACCATGAACTGTGAACTCGGAACCATGAACAGCGAACGGAAGCCATGACCCAACGGGGATTCGCGGTGAAGAAGCACTGGGACAATCCGGTAGAGCACGCCATGCCCGCTGGGGTTCGGGTGCCGGCGGAAATGCGTATCGGCAAGGTGCTGGTGCAGCCGGCGGCGGTGCTGGCGCCGATGGCAGGCGTCACCGACACCGTGTTCCGGCGGTTCATCCGCCACGCCAGCTTGTTCACGACGGGGACTAACGGAACGAAGGACCAAGGGACCGAGGAGACCTCTGCCGAGGCAATTGAATCGGCAGTGACGAATGTGCAGTCGGGGTGCGGGCTGCTGATGACCGAGTTCACGTCTGCGGATGGGCTGGCGCGGATGCGGGAGTCGAAGCGCAAGCGCTACCTGACCTACTACGAAGACGAGCACCCAATCGGGGCGCAGTTGTTTGGATCGAACCCGCAGACGCTTGCCGAAGCGGCGCGGATTGTGGAGGAAACCGGCTTTGACACGGTTGACCTGAATTTAGGCTGCCCGGCCAAGCGCGTGGTGGGTTGCAATGGCGGCTCGGGGCTGCTGCGCGATCTGCCCAAAATCGGCGAGATCTTTCGCGCGGTTCGGAGCGCAGTTCAGATTCCGTTCACGGTGAAGTACCGGATGGGCTGGAACGACGCGCAGATTGTGTGCGTGGAACTGGCGCGCATGGCGGAGGCCGAAGGACTGAACGCCGTAGCGCTGCATGCCCGCACGCGCGAACAGGGCTACACCGGCCAGGCGCGCTGGGAGTGGATTGCGGCCATCAAGCAGGCGGTCGGCATCCCAGTGATTGGCAATGGCGATATCACCACTCCAGAGGCGGCCGTGGCCATGGTTGCCACGACCGGCTGCGATGCGGTGATGATCGGACGCGCGGCGCCGGCGAACCCGTGGATTTTCCGCCAGATTGCGCAGTACACGGCCACCGGAACTTACGAACGGCCCACGGTGGAGGACCGCTACCGGATGATCCGGGCGTACTTCAAAATGCTGCTGGACGAGGCGGAAATGGGCGTGGATGACCGCAATGCGGCCATTCGTGAAACGGCGGGCAAGATGAAGCAGTTTGCTTCCTGGTTTACACACGGGGTGCCCGGCGGGGCCGGGCTGCGGGCGGCCATCTACCAGGCGAAAACCGGCACGGCAGTGCTGGAGCAGGTGGATGCTTTTTTTACGGCACAACCGGCCGCTGGACCGTCTGCCGAAGGGGAGCCAATTGAGTCCGATGCGTACCCTGATGGGGCGCTGGTGTGCGACTAGATTGCTCGCGGATGCCTCCTTTGGGTTCGGATGAACCATGAATTGTGATCGGGCTCACTTCTTTCGGAGTTTCAGCCATGGAAAAATACCCGAATGATGCTCGACACAACAGCTTTTGTGGGCGAAGAAGCGCTGGTAAAAGCGCTGCGAGACCACTCAACTCCGCTGGATTGCGGAGATGGCCGGGTGCTATTCCGGCAGGATGATTCGCCAGACGGTTTGTACATCATCCACGACGGGGATGTAACCCTGAGCATGCACACGCTTGACGGCAAGCAGGTGATGGACATTGCTGCCCAGCCCGGTTCCCTGCTGGGTTTGCCGGGGTGTGTGAGCGGGACCGGGTATTCGCTCTCGGCCGTGGCGCACAAGGGCGCCCAGGTGAGCTTCGTCAGCCGTGATGAGTTTTTGCGGCTGATGCTCCAGGAGCCGTCGATCGCGGCAATGATCCTGAAGGTGCTGGCGAGAGAGGTAAGAACGGCGCGCATTGCTGCGGCGGATCTCAAAGCGCGGGAAACGGTTGCTTTGCATCGCCTGGAATCTCGGACCGGTTGACCGGCTCGCCCAATTCACAATTCTCGGTTGTCTGTGTGGCGTATGCCTCGTAGCCGGTAGCTTATAACTCGAAGCTGCTGGTTTCCTGCCTTTTCCCTCCGTTTCCAGCTCCCGCCATTCCCGGCCTCCGGTCTCTGCTTTACCATCCTTGTTGTGCCCGGACTCGACGATGAAGTGAAGTGGGTGCGCGGCGTGGGACCGCGAGTGGCGGAGCTTGTGGCCGCCAAAGGCATCCACACCGCCGAGGACCTGCTCTACCATCTTCCTTTCCGCTACGAGGACCGGCAGAATCCTCGCAGCCTGGACGAGCTGAAACCGGGCGAAATGGCCAGCGTGATCGCCGAGGTGCGGGGCGCGGCGCTGTTGCGCACGCGGACGATGCCGCTGTTTGAGCTGACCCTCGGCCAGGGCCGGTTAGCCATGAAGTGCCTGTGGTTCCACGGCACCTGGTTGAAAGACAAGTTTCATGCAGGGCAGACGGTGGCCGTGTTCGGCAAAGTCGAGCAGTCGCGCTCGTCGCCGAACTTCAAGATGACTCAGCCGCAGTTCGAGATCCTGCCCGATGCCAGCGAGGATGCCGAGACGCGCATGTTGGAAGTTGGCCGCATCACGCCGGTGTACGAGTCGCTGGGCGGCTCGCGGCTGGCCTCGCGCTGGCAGCGCAAGGTGATTTTCCATCTGCTGGAGAGCCTGCGCGGGGCGATTCCTGAGTGCCTGCCGCCGGCGATGCTGGAGCGGATGGCGCTGCCGGGGCGCGAGCGGGCGCTGGCCGAGGCGCACTTCCCACCGGAAGCCACGCCCATGGCACAGTTGCAGGCATGGGCTACGCCGGCGCATCGCAGGCTGATCTTCGAGGAGCTGTTCTTTCTGGAACTGGGTCTGGAGCTGAAGCGCCGGAAGATGCGCGAGCGTGCCGGTATTGCCTTTGAAACCACGGACAAGGTGCGGGAAGCCATCCGCGAGGTGCTGCCGTTCCATCCCACGGCGGCGCAGAAGCGCACGCTGGGAGAGATTGTGGCCGACATGCGCGCGCCCAGCCCGATGCGGCGGCTTCTGCAGGGAGACGTGGGGTCCGGCAAGACTATCGTCGCGTTCCAGGCCATGCTGGTGGCCATCGAAAATGGCTACCAGGCGGCGCTGATGGCGCCCACGGAGATTCTGGCCACTCAGCACTACCTGGCCGCGCGGAAGCTGCTGGAAAAATCGTCGCGACGATACCGGATTGTGCTGCTTACAGGCTCGCTCGATGAGGATCGCAAGCGCTATAACCGTGGGCTGATTCATCGCGGCGAGTCGCAGCTGGTGATTGGCACGCATGCGCTGATCGAGGAGAAGGTGGAGTTCGACCGGCTGGGCCTGGTGGTGGTGGACGAGCAGCACCGCTTCGGGGTGATGCAGCGGTTCAAGCTGATGAAGAAGCCGCGGCCGGATGGAACTGACATGGCGGAACCGGATGTGCTGGTAATGACAGCCACGCCGATTCCGCGCACGCTGGCGCTCTCGCTTTATGGCGACCTGGACGTGAGCGTGCTGGACGAGTTGCCGCCCGGGCGCACGCCGATCGTGACCCGCCGGGTGCCGGACGAGCGCGCGGCCGAAGTGTGGGAATTCGTGCGCAAGCAGGTGAAGCTGGGGCGGCAGGCGTACGTGGTGTATCCGGTGATTGAAGGCGCGAAGGACGATCAGCCGGAGTTTGATTTCGCGCACGATGGACCGTTGTTCGACCAGGCCGGGAACCAGATTCCCTCCCACGTCCCCAAAAGCGAAGGACCCGGGGTGCCCGCAATCCGGAAGGGCAAGACAGGCGAACTTTTTTCCGATGCTGTGAAGGAAGCGAATCCGCTAGCGCGGTCCGGGCTGAAGTCGGCGGTGGAGATGCACGAGAAGCTGCGTACGGGCCCGCTGAAGGGATTGCAGGTGGGTCTGCTGCACGGGCGGCTGGACGCCGACGAGAAGGAAGTGATGATGCGCCGGTTTCAGCGCGGGGAGATCGATGTGCTGGTGGCAACTACGGTGATCGAGGTAGGCGTCGACGTTCCCAACGCGACGGTGATGGTGGTGGAGCACGCGGAGCGCTTTGGGCTGGCGCAACTGCATCAATTGCGCGGACGCGTGGGGCGCGGCGCGGCCAAGAGCTATTGCATCCTCATGACTGGCGCGCGCGTGAGCGAAGAAGCTGAAGAACGGCTCAACGCGATGGTGCGCACGCAGGATGGTTTTGAGTTGGCAGAGCTGGACCTGAGCATGAGAGGCCCGGGAGAGTTCTTCGGCACGCGGCAGGCCGGCTTGCCGGAGTTCCGCGTGGTGGACCTGTTGCGCGACCGGCAGATGATTGAACTGGCGAAGACGGAAGCGGAGAAGTTCGTAGAAGACCCGCGGAAAAACGCCACGGAAGCAGAAGCAAAACGAGTCTTTGAGACCCTCAGGAAGACGTATCAGCGGCGCTACGGGTTGGTGGAAGCGGGGTGAAGCGCCCAATTCATCAGGACGCTCATTTGGAGTGCGTGATGTCTTCCGTCACCTTGTAGTGGCCCGGCGTGCCGGTGACGGCGATGGGGATGACCGCCCCGTGTTTATGTTTTTTGAAGAACGGATCAAGCGGTTTGAGCAGGATGGACTTGAATCCAGTGGTGTCGCCGGAAAGTTCGGCTTGAGTGGCCAGCTTTCCGGTCAGATGAACGGCGCGATTTTCAAAATTGAATGTGCCGCTCAGCCGGGCCTTGGCGCCGGGCACTTGAAAGCGCAGATCAGGCGAGCGGGCAATGCCCTTGTCGACAGCGACGGGCCCCTCGAGAGAAGATATGGCATCCGAGTCGGGCGCCGGCGAGCCATTGGGCGGGTCGGGAACCTTGTGGCCCTGCGCGCGCTGGCTGAAGGCGGCGAGTTGCTTGCGTAAATCGGCCTCGGTCATCTGCCCGGCCGGAACCTCGAAAGCCCCGCT
>CAWBIG010000096.1:0-10991 GCA_963788435.1 uncultured Acidobacteriota bacterium
AGAGCATTTTCGATTTAAGTGTTTACATATCCGCATGAGGCGAAGAAGTTTGAGCATTCGTCTGGCGTAACGGCATTGAGGAGGTCACCGATTTCCTTCCACAGGGCATCAATGGATTGTTTCGCTCTTTTCGGAGCAGCGTTTTCAGCTTGGAAAAGAACTTCTCGATAGGGTTGGAGTCGGGAGAGTAAGGCGGCAGAGAGAGCAGGATCGCGCCTGCCGCCTCGATTCTTCGGCAACGCCTGTTACCTTGTGGCTGCTCAGGTTGTCCAGGACATACGATGTCTCCCGGCTGCAGGGTTGGACACAAGAACCGCGCACATAGGCGAGAACATTTCTCCGTCCATCCGTCCGTCGGTGACCATTGGCGCGGTCGATCGGCGGCGGCACAGAGCGAGCGGACGAAGGTCAGTCGTCTTTGCATTGCCATCCATGCTCGCCGGACAGCGCTTCCCCTTGCGGATCATCCCACAGCACCGCATCATGCTGGTTGGATGCTCATGTTTTTCATCGATGAATGCTGTCGCTTCTCTTTATCCATCGCCGGTCAGGCTTCAGGACCCGTGCTCGCCGCGCCTGCTGCGCGTCCTCACGTTCTTGCTCGCTCGCGTGCAGGGGGTTTTTGAAGGTTGGATTGCCATTGTTTCGACTGATCCCCGCAGGGCGCCGCTGGTTGAGCGGGCCTGCTTCCGCCAGCCGCTCGACAATTCCGACAAGGCAAATCGGGCTCTCGCTCGATCCAGCCGCGCGGCACCGACTCCATCTCAGCCACCCGGGAACAGCGATGGCCGCGGTCTGAAACTGGTCAGCTTCCCCGAGCTTCTGCTCGCAATCACGGAACTGACAACCCCAGACACGGCTCACTTCCAAACGAACGCAGTCAAGGTTACACCTCGCCACGATCCAGCGCCCACGATCGCGCTCACGCAGATCCTGCGAATACGGTACATCCTGCCTCCTCTCTACCGGCAGGAATAGTATCGCACAAATGTAAATACTTAATTAGAAATGCTCTAGCTGTTAGCTTTCAACTGTCAGCGCTCAGCTGTTAGCCTTCAGCCTTCAGCCGGGAGTCCTTCCAAGTGCAATCCAATGAAGAGGCTTGCGGCCGCGACTTGCCCTGGAACTGTACGGTGAGGACGGTGATGTCGTCTTCCTGGCCGTGGGCCTGGGCGGCGGCGGCGATGGCTTCAGCGGATTGCGTGCTGATGTTGCGGGTGCGGTCGAAGCCGAAAAGCTCGCCGGTGGGGGATTGGGCTTCGACTACGCCGTCGGTGAGGAAGGTAATGCGGTCGTCCGGGTCGAGCTGGAGGCTGGATTCGTTATAGGTTGCATCGGATGCGATGCCGAGGGGCAGGCAGGATTCGATCTGGACTTCTTCGCCGTTGCGATAGGGAGCAAGGTGTCCGGCGTTGGCAGCAATCAGAATGCCGTCAGGGTCGACTCGGAGGACGAGGCAAGTGGTGAAACCGCCTTCACTGCGCCCAGCATGCGCTGATTCATAGCGGCGAGGATTTGGCCGGGGCTATGCGTGAAGTGGGCCAAAGTGCGGAGGGTGCCGACGAGCAGGGAGACGGTCATGGCGGCGGGCATGCCTTTGCCGCTGACGTCGCCGATGGCGATGAGCACTCCGCCGGTTTTGGTGGCGAGGATCTGGAAGAAGTCGCCGCCGACTTCGCCGGCGGGTTTGTAGACGCTCTCGATCCTGATACCGGGCACGGCGGGAATGGCGTCCGGGATCAGGACCTGCTGCACCGCGCGCGCGGCTTCGCGTTCGTTCTTCATCTGCTCTTCGTCGTGGCGCGAGCGGGCAAAGCGAAGCACGACGATGCCGAGAATGGCTAGCAGCAGAATCGCGATTGACAGATCGTACAGTCCGAACGGGAAGGGCCAGTTGAAGGTCCTGTTCCAGAAGGTCCAATAGGGCTCAACCCACCGATGGCCCCCGGTAAGGATCGCCCAAAGCGAGTCGTTAATCCAGTTCGCCAGGGTGTTCAGTCCCACCGGAATGAGCAGCAATAGAGCATCGGGGTTGCGACGCATGACGCCCTGGACCAAGAGGATTACCGGGATGAGGGTGAAGGGCAGATTCACGACGGTAAAGATGGTGTTGCCGACGGAGACGGGGAGATTGAGTAGCGGGGGCAACGTCCACAGGAGGACGTTCGCCGCCAAGCAGGCGACTCCCATCCAGATCCATACGGTGCGCCGGCTTCCCATCATCCTCCAGATGAACACCAGGAAGGTAAAGAATCCTGCCACAGAGAGGCTGTTCATGAAAGCTTCGCTGGCGAGCGCCGGTACATCGTGAAATGCCGTGAAGACCCGCATCAGGGACCAGCCGCAGAAGAATAAGCCGGCCAAGCTGTACCAGAGGTAGAGGCGTTCCCTCGGCCGCATGATGAGCAGAGCGAGACCCGCCGCAAAATACAGGAAGTTGAGCAGAGCCAGGTAATCCTGCGCGGACAACTCCCAGAAGGTGTTCCTGTCCTGGAGCGTCATCCAGTGTCTAAGCTGATTGGCCTCGCCGATGCGCGGCACTGCCGATAGGCCGCCGCCCTCGTACATTGCCCAATGGGGCCAGTGCCATACACGGATGGCAACCTGGACACCAGAGGCCTGATTCTGGGGCAGAAGCAGCAGTTTAGGACGAAGGACGTAAATGGTGGGGTTGGGCGGAAAGCCTCCAAACGAACCCAACAGCCTGCCATCGGCAAACACCTGGTAACTGGAGAGGATGGGGGGAAGGTAAAGAGCAAGCTGCGCGTGCCGGGGCGGCAGGATCACCCTGAACCGGTACCATGCGAAGCCGCCGTAATCCTTGTATCCCTGCTCGCTCCAGCTTTTCGCGGGTGAGATGAGCGGCCAGTTGGAGTCGTCAAAGCTGGGCTGGGACCAGAGGGGATTGTCGCCGGTGTGGAAGCGCATGAGGCCATCGAGCCGCGCCAACTGCACGCGGTTTTGCTCCATGTTGAAGACCTGGGCGCACGCGGGCAGCGCCAGCGCGACAAGCACGAGCAGAACGAGTCTACGCATGCAGCACCTCAGCGGGGGCGTAGGCGACGGTGAGGACGGTGATATCGTCCTGCTGGCCGAAGGCCTGGGCTACGCGGGCGATCTTTGCGGCAGATCGGGTGCTGAGGTCGCGGGTGCGGTCGAAGCCGAAGAGCTCGCCGCGTTCGTTTTGCGCTTCTACTACTCCATCGGAGACGAAGGTGAGGCGGTCGCCGGGCCCGAGCTTGAGGGTGATTTCCTCGTAGTCAGGGCGATCGACGATGCCCAGCGGGAGCGAGGAGGGGATGGAGAGTTCTTTCCCGTTGAGATAGGGCGGAAGGTGGCCGGCGTTGGCGAGGGTAAGTTCGCCCTGGTTGGAGATCCAGACAGCGAGGCAGGTGACGAATCCGCCGTGAGGGCGGCCGATGAGGCGGTCGTTGAGCACATTGAGCAGGACGAGGGGCCGGGAGCCGTGAGCGGCCTCAGTGCGGATGGCGCCGACGAGCACAGAGACGATCATGGCGGCGGAGAGTCCCTTGCCGCTGACGTCGCCGATGACCACGAGCATGCCGCATTTCGGATCGGCTATCTGCTGGAAGAAGTCGCCGCCGACCTCGTGGGCAGGCTGATAATAGCTCTCCACATGGAAGCCGGGGCATTGGTCGAGCTCATCGGGCAGCAGGACGAGCTGGACCTGGCGGGCGGCTTCGAATTCGCCCTGGAGGCGCTGCTCGCGCTGGCGGGCGAGGGCAAAGCGGCGGATGAGGAACAGCAGCAGCGCCAGCAGAAAGAAGAGATGGAAGATGGTGGAGAGCTGAACCGTGAATGGGGGCAGCGGCAAGGCAATTTCAAGCACACGCGGATTGCGGAAAAAGCCCAGTTGCCCCAGGACTACCGCGACGTTGTCGGCGAAGTAGTAGCCGATGTCGAGGCCGGCGGGGAGCAGAAGCAGCAGGGCATCGCGGTTGCCGCGCCAGGCGCGCCGGCCGAGGACGAAAAGGACCCAGAAGCTGGCCGGCAGCAGACAGGCAATTTGAATGGATGCCGATGCCGCCCCGGAAGCCCATCCGGGCCAGTAGAACACTGCTGGAAACGGGCTGAACGCGGCCAGCGCGAGGGCTGTGCGGCCCGGCTTTCCGAGCGGGACTTCGAGAGCGCGGGAGAAGAAACAAAGAGAAGAAATGACGACCAGCGCGGATAGGGCGCCGTCAAGGAAATCATTAACGGGTTGCGACGGCCAGAATAGAGCTTGTTCGGATATGAAGAGGGCATTGTCGGCGGCCTGGGCCAGCAGCATGACGGCGAACCACAGGTACTCGCGCTCGGCGGGGCGCATGAAAAAGAGACCGAGGATGGCCAAGCCGACCAGGGCGGCGATGATGCTCCAGGAGTAGGCGTCGACGTAGCGGATGTCGCGGGTGACTACATGGTGATGCGCTTCGCCTGCGAGCAGACCGGGGTCCCCGGCGAGACTGTCGGGGTAGAACGGGCCACCGCCAACGTACGCGGCCCAGATGGGGGGATTCCAAACCCGGATCGCGACTTGAATGGTCTGCGGAGCGGAGCTGGTCGCGAGAGTAAGCGGATATTCCTTGTAGCGGATGACAGGGGTTGGTGGGATGGCGCTGGCAATTCTGCCTAGCCCGCCCTCATCGCGGCCGCCTATGAAGACGCGATAGGAGGTGAGCATTGGGGCAAGCAGGAGCGAGGTGGGTTCCTGGCCGGCGGGAATGACGATTTTGAAGCGGTACCAGGCGAACCCGCCGAGTCCGCGATAGCCCTGATCGGCCCAGGAGCGGTCACTGTGCAGCGTGACCCACGACGAATCGTCGAACCCGGGGCTGGCCCAGAGCGGAGCGCCATTGACGATGGGGGAGTCGCCGGGGTGGAAGCGCCAGAGGCCGTTGAGGGAGATCATGGGCTGGCGGTCGTGGGCGAAGTCGAACGATTGTGCGGCGAGCGAGCAGGCGCAGAAGGCGAGAACAGCGGCGAGAGCGGGGACGGCGATCTGTCGGAGACGTGCGCCGGGGAGCATGAGCGGTTTTTCCTCAGGGCGTGGCGGGGGAAACTGGATTCGCTCTGATGTTAACGCAACCAAAGGACATACGCGGAGGAAATCGGATTGGGGACGGCGCCGGCGGGGAACGGTTTACATTGGTGTGCATGAAGAAGTGGAAGGTATTGGGTGCAGTAGCGGCGCTGGCGGCGATAACGGCTTGCCTGGCGCAGGAGGCGCCGGCAGCGAACGGGGCTGCGGCACAGCAACCGGCTGCGGCCGACTCCGCGGCAAGCGCAGCAGGGCCGCAGTTGGCGATCCTCGACACGGACATCGGAGACGATATTGACGACGCATTTGCGCTGGCGCTGGTGCTCAAAAGTCCGGAGATCAAGCTGCTGGGGATTACGACGGAATTCGGCGACACGGAGCTGCGAGCGCGGCTGGTGGACCGGTATCTTGCGGCTGTTGGGCGGAGCGATATTCCGGTGGCCGCGGGCAAGCCGACGCCGCACTCGAACGTGTTTACGCAGGCGGCGTATGCAGAGAAGGAGCCGGACCGAAAGCACGCGGATGGAGTCCAGTTTCTGCTGAACCAGATCCGGGCACATCCGGGTGAGGTGACGCTGATTGCCATTGGACCGCTGGTGAATGTGGGTGCGGCGATTGCACGCGACCCGGCGACGTTCAGGAAGGTGAAGCGGGTGGTAATGATGGGCGGGAGCATCTACCGCGGATACGATCGCGACGAGCAGACCAACCCGAAGCCGGACGCGGAGTGGAACATTGCGCGGGACCCGGCGGGAGCAAAGGCGCTGCTGGAATCCGGCGTGCCGGTTTTCATGATGCCGCTGGATTCGACGCAGATCCACCTGGTGGAACTGGAGCGGGAGCGGATATTCTCCTACGGGTCGCCGTTGACCGACCAATTGACGCTGCTATATCACCAGTGGGCCGCGCGCAACGGCATGCACAGCCCGACGCCGACGCTTTACGACCCGGTGGCAGCGACGTATGCTGTGCGGCCGGCGCTGTGTCCGGCGCAGCCTATTCGGCTGGAGGTGGACGCCCAGGGGTTCACCCGGCCAGTGGCGGGAGCGCCAAATGCACAGGTTTGTGTCAAGTCGGATGAGAAGGGATTCCTGGAGTTTCTGTTGGGACGCATTGCCCCGCCGGAGAATGAAGCGGGGAGGTGAAGGCAGGACGGGCCGATACGGTGCCGGCGCGCGGGTAAAACCTTTGAGCTGGCTCTAAGCAGCGCGGTTGTGTGCCCCACGTCACTTTCATTCTGATTGACACAGCGGAAAGTGAGGGTAAGAATTGGCGCGTCGATTCCCAAAGGGTTTCCGGAGAGCTTTACGCCCCGGAGCCATGCTCCCGGAGAGTAATTCAGGAGGTCCGGGAAGGAGATTCCGGCGGGGATCAGACTGAAGCACATGAAACAAAAAGCCCTAGGAGGGAACCGTGAAGAAGCTGTTTCAAGTCTGTGCTTTGGGGGCTCTGGCCGTGGCAGGCGCGGGGCTTCTGGCAACGGGGTGCAAAACGTCGCCGCCGTTGAACAAGGATACGGCGCAAGCTGTACTCCAGGCCTATTACGATCACCAGACGCCGGCCGGCATCCCCATCACGATTGACGATACGGGTCTGAGGCAAGGAATAACGGCAGGGTACTGGAAGCTGACCAAGGTGTATCCGAACAACCGCTGGGCGGATTACACGCTGACAGATGAGGGGAAAAAGGCCCTCAAGTTGACCGGCGGCGGAGACGTGATCCAGTGGCGACCGGAGCAGGGGAGCCCGTTCACGGTGGTGATTGTGACGACGGCCGCTAATCCATTGAAAGCCATGGACTTACAGGATCCGCAGGACGAGACCCTGCCGGGCGTAAACATCGCCAAGAGCGTGAGTTACACCGAGGCGGTGGACTTCAAGGGTGTGCCGCAGCCGTTGCAGGACATTGCTCACAATCCGGGAAATCACCTCAGCTCGCATCGCCAGGCCGATCTGTCTTATGACGGCATGAACTGGACGGTACACGGGGTCGTGTAGTCGCTGGAAAGCCGGGCGAGTGGGCGGAGAGCGCCGGGGCCCAAAAAAGCGCAAAAGTTGATCGGGAGCGGTGGTGTGCGTTGACCCCGCTCCAGATTCTTGATATTGTTAATTGGTTCCGCAAGAACGTCTCCTGGCGTGAGTTGTACGCTGGAGGGGTAGGATGGGCCCTTTAGAAGGGCTGATCCGAAGGCCAGAGAGCAGGATGGATCTGGCTTAGTATGTCCCGGACAAGCTCTTTTCTTGCAGAGGGCAGGGACAAAGCGATCCCAGGCAAGCGGTTGAGGGCGGGTGTTCCGCCAGCGCCTGGATTGCGAAATCGCTACGGTGCTTGCGCGTTCTCCACCTTGGAGGGCTATGCAAGCCGGAACCGCGAAACGGAGTTGGCTTTCGCCGGGTCGTACCGGTTGAAACGTACAGCCACCGTCGTGGTTCTCGTCTGAGATGGGAAGCAGGCAGACGCGAAGCAGGATTCAGGGCTTTTATGCGTCCGATTGGGCTGGGATGGCCTGGCGGGCGAGAAAAGGGCCCGAGAGATCTGCGCGGCTGCTGAAATTGAGTGTGCAGGATTGGGTAAGGAGTTTCGGTTTGCCGACATTTAATCAACTGGTTCGGAAGGGGCGGACGGCCCCGCGGTACAAGACGGCGTCACCAGCCTTGCAGGCGTCGCCCCAGCGGCGCGGCGTGTGCACCAGGGTGTATACGCAGACGCCCAAGAAGCCGAACTCGGCGCTGCGAAAAGTGGCGCGTGTGCGGCTGACCAACGGGATCGAAGTAACCACCTACATTCCCGGCATCGGCCACAACCTGCAGGAGCACTCGATCGTGCTGATCCGTGGGGGCCGTGTGAAGGATCTGCCGGGCGTGCGCTATCACGTGGTGAGGGGGACGCTCGATTCAGTGGGCGTTGCCAACCGGAAGCAGGGACGCTCGAAGTACGGCGCCAAGAGGGCCAAGGGCGGTCCGGCGGCGGGGAAGAAGTAAAAGCAGTTGTCAGTGCTCAGTTGTCAGTGGTCAGCAGGACCCGGCAACGGAAAACTGAAGACTGAGAGCTGAAGTCTTTCTTTGAGGAATTATGCCGAGAAAAGGGCACATTGCGAAGCGGGAAGTGGCGCCGGACCCGGTCTACGGGTCGACTCTGGTGACCAAGTTTGTGAACTCCATGATGTGGGGCGGCAAGAAGTCGACCGCGCAGGGCATCTTCTACCAGGCCATGAAGAACCTGGAGGAGAAGGGCGGCGGCGATGACGCGCTGAAGCTGTTCAAGAAGGCGGTGGAGAATGTTAAGCCGCTGCTGGAAGTGAAGACGCGGCGAGTGGGCGGCGCCAACTACCAGGTGCCGATCGAGGTGAACCCGGACCGGCGCACCTCGCTCGCGATCCGCTGGCTGCTGACCTATGGGCGCGGGCGCGGCGAGAAGGGCATGACCGACAAGCTGACCAACGAGCTGCTGGATGCAGCCAACGGCCGCGGCGGCGCGATGAAGAAGAAGGAAGACGTGCACCGCATGGCCGAAGCCAACCGGGCATTTGCGCATTACCGGTGGTAAGAACAGTGTTCAGTGATCAGTGGACAGTGATCACTGGGTCGCAGGCGACCGAGGCATTACAGGTTTTACCGACCACTGATCACTGACCACTGATCACTGGAGTTAACCGCGGGCAATCCCGCCCGCAAAGGATTCTGACCGTGGCTCGCACCATACCTCTGAATCGTTGCCGCAACATCGGCATCATGGCGCACATCGACGCCGGAAAGACGACAGCGACAGAGCGCATCCTGTTCTACACGGGCATCACGCACCGCATCGGCGAAGTGCATGAGGGCACCGCGACCATGGACTACATGGAGCAGGAGCAGGAGCGCGGCATCACCATCACGTCGGCGGCGACGACGTGCATCTGGAAGGATTACCGCATCAACATCATTGATACGCCCGGGCACGTGGACTTCACCGCCGAGGTGGAGCGGTCCCTTCGCGTACTCGATGGCGCGGTGGCGCTGTTCGACTCGGTCAGCGGCGTGCAGCCACAAACCGAGACGGTGTGGCGGCAGGGCGATAAGTACAAGGTTCCGCGCATCTGCTTCGTGAACAAGATGGACAAGAACGGCGCGGACTTCGAGCACGTGATCGACACCATCCGCAAGCGGCTGGGCGCGCGGCCAGTGGCGCTGCAGATTCCCATCGGCGCGGAAGCAAATTTCAAGGGCGTCATCGACCTGATCGAGATGAAGGCCGTCCTGTGGCACGACGAGACCATGGGCGCGGAGTTCTCGGTTGAAGAGATTCCGGCTGACTTGAGGAAGAAGGCCGAAGCCTTCCGCCTGCAGTTGATCGAAGTGATCGCCGAGACCGACGATGTGCTGCTGGAGAAGTTCCTGGAAGGCGAGACGCCGACCATCGCGGAACTGAAGGCGGGCATCCGCCAGGCGACGATCGACCTGAAGGTTTTCCCCGTGATCTGCGGCTCGGCATTCAAGAACAAGGGCGTGCAGACGCTGCTGGACGCGGTGGTCGATTATCTGCCCAGCCCGCTGGACAAGCCGCCGGTGGAAGGCATCAATCCTCATCATCCCGACCACAAGGAAATGCGCAAGGTCGAAGACAGCGAGCCGTTGTCGGCGCTGGTCTTCAAGCTGATCAACGATCCGTTCGGCAAGCTGTCGTTCATCCGCGTTTATTCGGGCTCGATCAAGACCGGCGACACGGTGCTGAATCCGCGCACAGGCAAGACGGAGCGCGTGGGGCGCCTGGTGAAGATGCACGCCAACAAGCGCGAGGACATCACCGAGTTCTGGCCGGCGACATCTGCGCAGGCGTGGGCCTGAAGGACCTGAAGACGGGCGATACGCTGTGCGATCCGCACCATCCCATCGCGCTGGGCGCCATCATCTTCCCCGAGCCGGTGATCTCGGTCGCCATCGAGCCCAAGACCAAGGCCGACCAGGAGAAGATGGCGATTGCATTGTCGCGACTGGCCGACGAAGATCCGACTTTCAAGGTTCGCACCGATGAGGATTCGGGCCAGACCATCATCAGCGGCATGGGCGAACTGCACCTCGAGATTCTTGTGGACCGCATGAAGCGCGAGCACAAGGTTGAGGCGAATGTGGGCGAGCCCAAGGTGGCGTTCCGCGAGACCATCCGCAAGGCGGCCGAGGCGGAAGGCAAATACATCCGCCAGACCGGCGGGTCCGGCAACTACGGGCATTGCAAGCTTCGCGTGGAACCAAACGGGGCGGGCAAGGGCTACGAGTTCGTCAACGAAATCAGGGGCGGCGTGGTGCCGAAAGAATACATCAAGCCGATCGACCAGGGCATCCAGGGCGCGATGGAACTGGGCATCCTGGCCGGCTATCCGGTGGTCGACGTCAAGGTAAGCTTGTTCGACGGCAGCTACCACGAAGTGGACTCGAACGAAATGGCGTTCAAGTTCGCCGGCTCGATCGCGTTCAAGGAAGCGGCCAGGAGAGCTTCGCCGGTGCTGCTGGAGCCGGTGATGGCTGTGGAAGTGACGGTGCCCGAGGAGTTCATGGGCGTGATCATCGGCGACATCAACTCGCGCCGCGGCCGGATCGAGGGCATGGAGCATGCGGCCGGCTCGCAGGTGATCAAGGCGATTGTGCCGCTGAAGGAAATGTTTGGATATGTGAACGACATTCGGTCGAGCACGCAGGGCCGGGCGTCGTACTCAATGCAGTTTGCGCGTTATGAAGAGGCGCCGCGGATGATTGCCGATGAGATCATCGGACGGGCGCAGGGGAAGTGAGAAAGTAGCGATCAGTGGTCAGTGCTCAGTGGTCAGTCGGGACGTGGCGGACTGAGCCGCTGAGGCGAAAGCGCAAGGAACTGAGAGCTGACCTTGGCTGGTTTTTTGGGGCTGGAGCCGGAACGCCGGCGCCCCACTTATGCAACGGGAAGTACGAGCTACAAAAGGGATTCAGGACTTTT
>CAWBIG010000097.1:0-32465 GCA_963788435.1 uncultured Acidobacteriota bacterium
ACGTTTCCGGCTATAAGCAAGACATGGGCGATTGGTACGGAAAAGGGCGTATCGGCGGTTCGTTTGCGCCGTCCCGATCGTGCGCAGTCGGTGCTTGTGGCGCAGTGCCCGGACGATCTGGTGGGAGGCGATCATCCCGTGCGGCTAGTGGCGGCGGTGGTGGAGAAGCTGGACCTGGAACGTTTTCAGGCGCCCATTAAAGCCCGGGAAGGTCAGGCGGGCCGGGACGCGACGGATCCTCAGCTTCTGGTGGGGTTGTGGCTGTATGCCTGCATCCGCGGCATGGGTTCGGCGCGGGAGCTGGCACGGCGTTGCCAAGACAGTGCGGCGTTCCGCTGGCTGTGCGGCGGGGTGACGGTGAACCATCGCCTGCTGTCGGATTTTCGCACCGATCACGGCGCGGCGCTGGACGATCTTTTCACGCAGGTGATCGCGTCGCTGGTGGACAAGGATGTGGTGCATGTGAGCCGCGTGAGCCAGGACGGAGTGCGGGTCCGGGTCAGCGCCGGAGCGGGCAGTTTCCGGCGAGAAGAGCGGCTGGAGAAGCTGCTTGAAGAATCCCGCCGGCATGTGGAGGAGTTGCGCCGGCAAGTGGACTCGCCCGAGCATGCGGCGCTGAGTGCGCGGCAGCGTGCGGCGCGCCAACGGGCCGCGGCAGAGAAACTGGAGCGGCTGGAGCAAGCCATGGCACAGTTACCGGAGTTGAAGCAGAAGCAGGCCGAAGCAGCGCGCCGCGCGGGCAGCGGCAAGCGCGGCGCGCAGATCCGGGCGCGGCAGCCGCGGGTCAGCACCACCGATGCCCAGGCCCGGGTGATGAAGATGCCCAACGGCGGCTTCAACCCGGCGGTGAACGTGCAGTTGGCGACCGATACCGAGAGCCGCGCGATCGTGGGCGTGGAGGTGACGAACGAAGGCAGCGACAACGCGGGGCTGAGCGCGCCGATGCGGCAACAGGTCGAGCAGCGAACTGGCGGCCAGGTCCGCCAGCAGTTGATCGATGGCGGATACATGCGCAGCCAAGACATCGAGCAGGCGCACGGTGCAGGGGTGGAACTGTTCGTGCCGCCCAAACCCGCCAGAGAGGCGCGCCATCAAGGCCGTGAGTTGGAACCCAAACGGGGAGACAGCGAAGCGGTGCTCTGCTGGAAGAGGCGCATGGCCGGCGAGGAGGGGAAAGAAATCTACAAGCAGCGGGCGGCCACCAGCGAAACTGTCAACGCGGAGCTGCGAAGTTACCGCGGGCTAACTCCGATGACAGTGCGCGGGCTGGCCAAGATCCGATGCGTGGCCTTGTGGTGCGCGCTGGCCTACAATCTGATGCACTTCGCCGCGGCCCTGCTGAGCTAGACCGCCGGAGAACATCAAAAACCGGCCAGGATCGCAACCTCACCGGTTATCTCTCCGCATTTACCCCGCGGCCCAACCCGCCCGCCGTGCTCAGCACAATCCACCGCAAAACAACCATCACCGCATCGCAAGCCGAAACCCCAATTTAGTCACAGCCTCTGAGCGAAGCGGCGCAGCCGTATCGCGCCGCGGAGTCGAAGGACCTGTATTTCAGGATGTCCACGCCTGAAAGCAGGTCCTTTCTGCTCGCCGCCTTTCGCCGCCTTAACCGGTGTAAACTTGCTCTTCGCGCAAAGCCGCACCTCTCCAGCGCGCAGGCAGGCCACGAATGAATCCTTCAAGGCTCCTCCTCTGCTGCACCCTCGCTTCTTTTCTCGTTCCCTCCGCAATAGCCCAGAGCGCGAAACGCCCCATGACCTTCGAGGACATGATGCAGATGAAGCGCCTGGCCGATACCGCGGTCTCGCCCGACGGCAAGTGGCTGGCGTATTCGGTCACCACCGTCGACTTGGCGAAAAACACGAAGACGATGGAGTTGCGGCTGCAGAAGATCAGCGGCGGTGAACCCATTAAGCTTGCTGTCGGCCAGCCCGGCGACGGCGGCATTCAATTCGCGCCCGACGGCAAGCATATCCTCTTCCTTTCCGGCCGGGAGAATGGCGAGCAAATCTGGCTGGCTGACTTTGACTCCGCTACCGGCGCAACCAGCAATGCGCGACAGCTTACGCACATTGCCACCGACGCCGATAACGCCAAGTGGTCTCCCGACGGCAACGCTATCGTCTTCACCTCCGATGTGTATCCGGACTGCCCGGCCATCACCGACGCCGACGTCGCCACCGGGAACGCGTGCAACCTTGACCGCGACAAGGCGGCGGCGGCAAGCCCCGTGAAGGCGCAGCTCTGGACTCATTTGCTTTATCGACACTGGGATCACTTCACCGGCGAGAAACGCTCGCACCTGTTCCTGATTGATGTGAGTGCGGGCGCTGTGCGCGACCTTACGCCGCACAACCCGCACGACGTCCCGCCGTTCTCGCTCGAAGGCGGCGGCTGCGGCTGCGACATCTCGCCCGATTCGAAGCAACTGGTCTATACCAACAATCCCGATCCCGTGCCCGCCATCTCCACCAGCCCGCGCATCTGGACCCTCGACCTCGGCGATCCGGCGGCGAAGCCAGTGCAGATCAGCACATCGGCGGGCGGCAACTTCAACCCGGCCTACTCGCCGGATGGCAAGTACATTGCGTGGCGCAGCCAGGCGCGCGCGGGATACGAGAGTGACAAGTTCCGGCTGGTGGTGTACGACCGAGCGGCGAAGACGATCAAGGATCTGCTGCCGAACTGGGATAACTGGGTGGACGAGTTTGCGTGGGCACCGGATTCCACCTTTCTCTACTTCGTCTCTGGCGACAAAGGGAAAGAACCGGTATTTGCTACCGACCTGAGCGGGATCACCGAGCAACTGTGGGCCCAAGGCGACGCCAGTGATTTGCACGCGCTGCCCGCGCATGGCGAGTGGGTGGCGTCAACAGCCACGGTTGCGAAGCCTCCCGAAGCGGTTCATTACCGCGCCGAATGGACTTTCTGCTCGGGAGGTGAGTGTCCCGGGAGCCTCCACGGCGAGAATGCCGTCACTCACTTGAACGATGTTCTGCTAGGCCAGCTCGATTTGCAGAGGACGATCGACTTCTGGTTCACGGCCAAAGACGGCACCAAGGTCGAAGGCTCCCTCATCCCGCCGCCCGGATTCGATCCCGCGAAGCAATACCCGGTCAAGTTCCTAATCCACGGCGGCCCGCAGGGAGCGTGGGACGACTCCTGGAGCTACCGCTGGAACCCCGAACTCTTCGCCGCCAACGGCTACGTTGTGGTCATGATCAATCCGCGCGGCTCCACCGGCTACGGCCAGGCCTTTGTGGACGGTGTGAACGGCGACTGGGGCGGCAAGCCATTCACCGATTTGATGGAGGGCCTGGATTACGCCGAGCAGCACTATCCCTTCATCGACAAGACGCGCGAGTGCGCCCTCGGCGCCAGCTACGGCGGCTACATGGCCAACTGGGTCCTCGGCCACACCGACCGCTTCAAGTGCATCGTCACCCACGACGGCATGTTCAACGCGGAGTCCGCCTTCGGCACCACCGAAGAAGACTGGTTCAACATCTGGGAGTTCAAGGGCCACCCATGGGACTACTACGGCAAGCCCGACTCTGAGAACCCTTTCCGCAAGTGGTCGCCGATGCTCTATGCCAAAAACTTCAGGACGCCCACGCTGGTGGTCCACGGCCAGCTCGACTACCGCCTCGACGTGAGCGAAGGACTCCAGCTATTCGACACGCTGCAACTGCGCGGCGTGCCCAGCGAGATGCTTTATTTCCCCGACGAAGGCCACTGGGTGCTGAAGCCGCAAAACAGCCAGCTCTGGTGGAAGACCGTGAACGCGTGGGTAGACAAATGGACGGGAACAACAGCTGCCAGCCACTAGCTTCTAGCTGCTAGCTAGCTCGTCTTTCATCAATGCCGTCATCCTGAGCGCAGTTTGGCGCGTTTCTTGCGCCAAACGGAGTCGAAGGACCTGCATTTCGGGATGCGTCGAAGTAATCGCGGCCCCTTGCTTCGGCAAACAAGCCAGAGGCTAACAGCTAAAAGCTGCACTTAGGAGTCAGAAGCTGCCGTTCCAGCGCAAATCCGCCAAGCCCCGCGCCTTCCTCAACGAAGCCGGTCTTTACGCCTACGCCGTAAACGCCCTCGGCCGCAGCATGCGCACCGAATCCGAGCTGCGCCGCCTCATGCGTCAGCGCGTCGAGCCTGGCGAGCCCGGCGAAGCCGTCATCGCAGCAGTGGTCGCGCGCCTAAAGGAGCAAAAATACCTTGACGACGCAGCCTTCGCCGAAACCTACGCCCGCCTGCGCCACGAAAACGAGAAACTGGGCCAGCGCAGCGTGCGCCAGAAGCTCCAGCAGAAGGGCGTCTCCGCGCGCATCGTGAATGAAACAGTAGACGCGCGTTACGCCGGCACCAATGAAGAGACGCTGGCCCGCCAATACCTCGAACGTAAGCGCATCGCCAAGCCCCAGGATGAAAAGGAGTCCGCGCGTGTCATGCGCCGCCTGGTCGCGGCTGGATTCTCGACCTCCACCATCTACAAAATCCTGCGCCAGTGGAACGTGCCCGACGAAATCCTGGCTGCCCTCGACAACCTCCCCGACGAGCACGCAAATCCTCCCACCGATTGAACCAATTCACACGCGCAAACGTACTTCCAGCGTAGGATAGCCTTGTTCGCGCATCCCAGGAGGTCTGGATGGCTGCTGCCGCAAGCGCGCCACCCGTCGCCGAGCTTCCCATTGAAGTCTCGAATTTCGTCAAACGCTTCGGCGCGCTCACCGCCGTCGATGGTGTCTCCCTGCGCCTCGATCCAGGCCAGTGCCTCGGGCTGCTCGGCCCCAACGGCGCCGGCAAAAGTACGCTCATCCGCGGCATCGTGGGCCGCGTCCTTCCTGACTCCGGCGAGATCCGCATCTTCGGTACCGATGCCGGCTCCCGCGCCGCCCGCCAGTCCCTCGGCTGGATTCCCCAGGAGATCGCCATCTACCCCCGCCTCACCTGCCGGGAAAACCTGATCTCCTTCGGCAAATACCAGGGCCTTTCCGGCGCGCGTCTCGCCAAGCAGGTAAAGTGGTGCCTGCAGTGGGCCGCGCTTGAAGACCGCGCCGGCCATCCTGCGGGCAAGCTCTCCGGCGGCATGAAGCGCCGCCTCAACATGGCCGCCGGCATCATCCACCGTCCTCGCCTGGTGCTCATGGACGAGCCCACCGTCGGCGTCGATCCCCAGTCGCGCAACCGCATCTTCGAGATGATCGAGGCCCTGCGCGCCGAAGGCATGACCGTCCTCTACACCACCCATTACATGGAAGAGGCCGAACGCCTCTGCGATCGCATCGCCATCATCGATCACGGCCGCATCATCGCCGAAGGAACCAATGAAGAGCTGGTCCGCGGCGCATTCGGCACCCGCACCGGAGTCACGGCCCGCTTCAGCGGCAACTCCGACAACATCGCATCCTGGGTCGCGGAGCGCGGCGGCCGCATCAGTGAAGGTATTGCCCAATTCACCATCGATCGTCCTGCCGACATCGCCCCTCTGCTTGAAGAATCTTCCGCACGCGGCTTCGGCGTCGAAGACGTCTCGCTGCGCCGCCCCAATCTTGAATCCGTCTTCCTCCACTTAACCGGAAGGGAGCTGCGCGATTGATCCTCCCCATTATCCGCACTGCCATCACCGGGCTGCGCCGCGACCGCGCCGCCCTGGCGCTCAGCTTCTTGTTGCCCATCGGGTTCTTCTCCATCTTCGCCGTCATCTTCGGCAGCCAGCATGACACCGTGCCCCAGGTTCACGTCATCGTGGTCGACCAGGACCAGAGCGCCGCTTCGCGCAACCTTGTCCGCGCGCTCCAGCGTGAAGGCTCGCTGGTCGTCTCCACGCATCCCGACGCGAAGAACAAGAAGACACTCCCCGACTACACCGCCAGCACCGCCGAAGACGCCGTCAAGGCAGGCACGGTGTCTGTCGCGCTCATCATTCCGGCCGGCTGGGGACAGCATCCCATCGCCTTCCGAGGCAGCGGCGGCACCAACCCCGAGATCCAGCTCCTCAACGACCAAAGCGACGCCATAGCCCCGCAGATCGTGAGCGGTCTCCTCCAGAAAGCCGCCATGACCTCAATGCCTTCCTCCATGGCCGCCGAGGGCGAAAAGTACATGAAGCAATACATTGGCGGCCTCACGCCCGAGCAGCAGAAGCGTTGGGACGCCAACCTGGCCGCACTCAACGCCATCGAGAAGCAACGCGACGAGAATTCTGCCTCCGCCGCCGCCAACTCCCAAAGCTCGTCCTCGGCCTTCGGCGTCGGAATCATCCCCGTCCATACCCGCGGCGTCGTAGGCGAGCACCAGAACAAGGACATGATCTCCTTCTACGCCGCCGCCATCGGCGTCATGTTCCTGCTCTTCACCGCCAGCGGTTCGGCCGGCGCGCTGCTTGACGAGCAGGACTCGGGCACCCTCGACCGCGTCCTCAGCTCGCGCGTCACCATGACCACGCTCCTCGCCGGCAAGCTCGCCTTCAACACTCTGCTCGCGTTCGTGCAGCTCACCGTCATGTTCCTGTGGGGATGGGCCGTCTTCCACCTCGACTTCTTCACCCACATCCCCGGCTTCCTCGTCATGGGCGTGTGCACAGCGTTCGCCGTGGCCGCGTTCGGGATTCTTCTCGCCAGCATGTGCCACTCGCGCGCGCAACTCGGGGCAGTCTCCACGCTGCTCATTCTCATGATGTCCTCCATCGGCGGCAGCATGTTCCCGCGCTTCCTCATGCCAGAATCCGTACAGAAGGCCGGTCTGTTCACCATCAATGCCTGGGCCATCGACGGCTTCACCAAGGTTTTCTGGCGCGATCTGCCCATCTCCTCCCTCTGGCCGCAAGTCTCCGTGTTGCTAGTCATCGGCATCGTCCTCTTCGCCGTCGCCCGGCGCATTGCCCGCCGCTGGGAGTTCTCATGAAGACAGGGAATAGGGAAGTAGGGAGTAGCGTATAGGACGAAGCCAACGATCGGCAATTGCTATTGATTTGCTCTTGCTTTTCTTTCTGTCATTCCCCGCCACGGAGGGCATTTGTTCTGCTACGGCTGCGCGGACCCCGCAATCGCCTCACGGATCGCTGCCATCGGCGCGCTGTTCACAAGCTCAACTCCGTCCGGACCCGATTGCACACCCAGCTCAGCCCACAGCTTGTCCAGATCCACGGTCACCGGCTTGTCCTTCCACTCCGCATACCGGCGAGTCAGCACATGGGTGCCCGTGGCGCGGTCGCCAATCTTGAGCGCCTGCTCCAGGTCCTCGTCGTGGTCGATGCCGCCCGCTTCCGCAATCCCCCGCAGCGCATCCCTCAGCCCCTTGCGGTTGTGAGTCTCCTTGCGAATGTCAACGTCGGCCACCAGGCAGAACATCGCCCCGCCCCAATAAGTGCGCCCCCACGTGTGGGTTTGGTTCAGTCCCTCGTCGCCCGCCTGTGGCTCGCCCTTGCTCATGTCGCGCATCATGTCGTGCCACACGCGCTTCGCCGTCAAATCGCCAACCATCACCCGCGCCAGCGGCTCAATGTACGTGGCCAGGCCCTCCTCCATCCAGTGCTCTTCATCGGGCAGCGAGGGGAATGCCGTGTGCACCAGCTCGTGCGTCATCATCCAGTCGTCGTCCAGATCGGCTTGCGTGGTGTGTTCGCCGATGCGCATCCGCGTGAATGCCGGCCAGCCGCCCATGTCGCCCCACGTGGTGCCCTGCAAAACGCCGGCGCGGCCCTCCACCGGGATGATGAGCACGCGCGCCCGCGCCACCGGAAATCGCCCGCAATACGCGCTCACCGCTTCGGCCGCTGTCTGCACATGGCGCAGCATCGCATCGTCGCCGAGATCGAATGTCCCCGCCGCAAAGTCGACCTGCAGCGTGGCGCCGCCAATTCTCAACTCGTGCGAGGAAGCCACGGGAATGCGCGCAAACGGCGGCTGCGCAGCCGCCATCGCCGTCAGCCCGCACAACATCGTCAGAGCGCAAAAATGTCTCGTCGCGCCGCAGGGAAGCCGCATGCTGTTTCAGACGGGTAATGGGCCGTCCAGTTGCATCCTCAGCAAACGAAAGAGGCCCTCGCGTCCCATTGCCGCCAGCCCTTCATCAAGCGCCGTCATCCTGAGCGAGTCCGCAGGACGAGTCGAAGGACCTGCAGTTTGGGCACTGACCCTTGCAACGAACGTCCGGGGTGCGCCTCGTCTAACTCCGCCAACACCGCTGGTCCCGCTCGCTCCGCTACACTGAAAGTGCCATGCAAAACCGCACGGGAAACGAAATTCGCGAGCTCTTTCTGCGCTATTTTGAGACCAAGGGCCACCGCCGCGTGCACTCCTCATCGCTGGTTCCGGCCAACGACCCCACGCTGCTGTTTACCAACGCCGGCATGAACCAGTTCAAAGACGTTTTCCTGGGCGCGGAAAAGCGCGACTACGCCCGCGCCACCACCAGCCAGAAATGCGTGCGCGCCGGCGGCAAGCACAACGACCTCGAAAACGTCGGTTTCACCCGCCGCCACCACACCTTCTTTGAGATGCTGGGCAACTTCAGCTTCGGCGACTACTTCAAGCGCGAAGCCATTCAGTTCGGGTGGGAGCTGGTCACCAGCCCCGAGTGGATGGGCATCCCCAAGGACCGCCTCTACGTGACCATCTTTGAAGGCACCGCCGACGTCCCCCGTGACGACGAAGCCGAGCGCTATTGGATGGAAGTGGGCGTGCCGAAGGAGCGCATCTTCAAGTACGGCGTCAAGGACAACTTCTGGCAGATGGGCGAGACCGGCCCCTGCGGCCCGTGCTCGGAGATCTTCTACGACATGGGCCTCGAAGCCGCCGAGACGCCGGGCGTCGACAAGCCGTTCGGCCAGGACGAAGCGCGCTACGTCGAGATCTGGAACCTGGTCTTCATGCAGTTCGATCGCATCGCCATCGTCGACCACGCAACCAAGAAGACCACGTACAGGCTCGCCCCGCTGCCCAAGCCCTCCATCGACACCGGCATGGGCCTGGAGCGCGTGGCCGCCGTGCTGCAAAGCAAAGTCAGCAACTTTGAGACGGACTTGTTCACACCGCTCATCGCGCGCGCCGAAGAACTGACGGGCAAGCGCGTGAGCGACGCTGAGATTGAAAAGGAGACGCGCAGCGCCGACGACATCGCCGCCAGCCTGCGCATCATCGCCGACCACGCCCGCGCCGCCACATTCCTCATCAACGACGGCGTGCTGCCCTCGAACGAAGGCCGCGGCTATGTCCTGCGCAAAATCATGCGCCGCGCAATTCGCCACGGCCGCTTGCTGGGACAGGAAAAGCCGTTCCTCTATCAAATGGTCTACGCCGTTCGCGATGAGATGAAGGGCGCGTATCCGGACCTTGTCGATTCCGCCGACCGCGTGGCGCGCGTCGTCGAAGCGGAGGAGAAACAGTTCGATCGCGTGCTTCGCTTTGGCCTCTCGCGCCTGAATGAGGAACTGCAAGGCGATTTCACCGGCGAAAAAGCCTTCCACCTCTACGAAACCTTCGGCCTGCCGCTAGATTTCATGGTCGACGCAGCGCGCGACGCCGGCGTGGCCTTCGATCACGACGGCTTCGAGCGCGCCCGTGCCGAGGAACAAGCTCGCGCCCGCGCTTCCTGGAAAGGCGGAGGGCAAAAATCCGCCAGCCCCGCCTACCGCGATCTGCCCCGGACCAGCTTTGAAGGCTACCGCTCCCTCACCTCGACCGACTGCGAAGTCCTCGCCATTGTGAAAGATGGTGTCGGCATTCCCGCGGCCAAAGCTGGCGAGCAGGTGGAGATCGTCCTCGACCACACCAGCTTCTACGGCGACTCCGGCGGCCAGATCGGCGACACCGGCTGGTTCACCTCCGCCGATGGGAACGAAACCGTTGCCGAAATCACCGGTTGCGTGCTTCCCGTGCAGGGCGTCCGCGCGCACAAGGCCATCCTCAAGCGCGATCTCGCCGTCGGCGACCGCGTCAACACCGTCGTCAACGGCGAGCGTCGCAACGCCATCCGCCGCAACCACACCGGCACGCACCTTCTCCACGCCGCTCTCCGGCAAGTGCTGGGCACGCACGTAAAGCAGGCCGGCTCGCTCGTCGCTCCAGACCGGCTGCGCTTCGACTTCTCCCACTTCGCACAGGTGGCCGACGAAGAATTAGAAGAAATCGAGAACATAGTCAATCGCGAAGTGCTGACCAACGCCAAAGTCGAAACTCTCGAAGACGTACCCATCGACGTGGCCGTGAACGAGTACCACGCCATGGCTCTCTTCGGCGAAAAATACGGCGACAAGGTGCGTGTTGTGAAGCTCTCTGACGGCTTCTCAACCGAGCTTTGCGGTGGCACTCACACCGCCGCCACGGGCGAAATCGGACTGCTCAAGCTCACCGCAGAGGAATCCGTAAGCTCCGGCGTTCGCCGCGTGGAAGCCATCAGCGGTTTCGGTTCGCTCTCCACCTTCCGCCGCGACTTCGAACTCGCCCAGGTAGCCGGCCAGTTCGTCCCCTCCATTGACAATCTTTCCGAAGGACTAAAGGCAAAGTTTGCCGCGCAGGACGACGAGCTGAAGCGACTGCGCCGCGAGCTGGACGAGATGCGTATGAAATCCGCAGCAGGCGGCCTCGACGAAGTTCTCTCGCGCGCCAAAGAGGTCAAGGGCGTCAAGGTTCTGGTGCATCGCGCCGATCATCTGGACCGAGGCCAGCTCCGCACGCTGATCGACAACCTGAAGCAGAAGGCCGGCGAAGCCGTTGTCGTCCTCGGCTCGGCGCAGCCCGAGGGGAAAGTCGCAATTATCGCCGGCGTCACGCCAGGCCTCACCAAGCGCATCCAGGCCGGCAAGCTGGTGGGCGCGGTGGCAAAGCTCGTGGGTGGGTCCGGCGGCGGCAAGCCTGAAATCGCCGAAGCCGGCGGCAAAGACCAGGCACAGATCGACGCGGCGCTCGCCGCAACTCCGGGAATCGTCGACGACATGCTGGCTTAGGCTTGGTCAAAAATGAACAGGGCCGGCTTTAAATTGAGTCGGCCCTTCTTGCATCCCGCGCTATTTAAATGGCTAGAATGTCCTGGTTTGCCAGCTGTAAGCGATCCCGATGGAAATGATCGGATAAGCCTCGAGCGCATTCAGGTCGCTGTTCCACTTCGCGATCTGGGCGCTCAGGTTGCTCTGAAATTGCTGCGCGATGGGAGTGTTGGCTGAAATATCGGTGCATTCGGTTTGGCCCGCGTCGATACACGCCGTGCCCGTAAGCGCCAGGTTCGCCTTGGGCGATCCGTCGAAGACCGCGCCGATCTCGAAGGGAACTGTCAAATGGCCGCTGCGCTTTACGTGGTTGCCCCAGCCCAGGGTCACAATTCCGCTCGGCTTGGTCGTATTCAATGCCAGGCTTCCGATCCCATTCAGCGGATTCGCACTCGCTGAGTAATAAGTCTGGTGGTTCAGCGTGAAGCTGTTGCCTCCCGGTATGGTCGTCGTTCCCGACGCCCCGTTCTGGTTCATAAGCAGCACCCCGCCACTCAAGCGCAATCCGAGATGGGTCGGGTAGAAGTCGGCCATCAAGCCGCCGGAGTCCAGGGTCAGGCTCGCGTTTATGGGAATGCCGCTGGTTGTAAAGTTCCTGGAATAGTTGAATGTGTTGCCCACTCCACGCAGGTTCAAATGTGAGTTTATGTCCGTAGAAACCTGCAAGCCGATGCCCAGCGGCGAAATCCCCGCTCCCACCGACATGCGGGAGAATGCAGGAACATCGTAGTTTGAAATCGTTTGCGTGGGCGCCGTGGATGGTGTCGGGCGCATAGTCTGCGTAAATGAGTTAGGCGCCTGAGCAAAGCCCATAGCTGCGAACATGAAGATTCCAGTGAGGCCCAAAGTGCGTTTCATCGATCTTGCCCCCCCCAACAAAAGCGCAAAATTGCAGTTACATCCGCGTCCCCGCCGACACCGCCGTATGTTACTAAAGTGTCAGTGGATGAGTCTGCAAAAGTAACGTATCACGGGTGTGTCGACGCCGGAGATACAACTTCAGTGGGATCTTCTGTCAATGAACCTCCGTGGGAAAGCCCGTCCATTTTGGTCCTGCCGTAAGCTGACCTAATGGGAAAGCCGGAGCGCCAAATCCATAACCCGGTTCAGCTTCGCCGGCGCCTGCTCGCCTGGTACGACATGCACCGGCGCTACCTTCCCTGGCGCCACACGCGGGATCCATTTGCCATATGGGTCTCCGAAATCATGCTGCAGCAAACACGCGTCGCGGCCGTGATCGACAGGTTTAGCGCCTTCATGACCCATTTCCCCACCGTTTCGGCCCTTGCCAGGGCCACGGATGGGGAGGTTCTGGCGGTCTGGAGCGGACTGGGTTACTACCGCCGGGCGCGGATGCTCCACCAGGCCGCGCAGCAGGTGATGGAAAACCATGGCGGCGTGTTGCCATTGACCGCGGCCGACCTGCGCCTGCTCCCCGGCATCGGCGCCTACACAGCGGCAGCCATCGCCAGCATCGCGCACGGCCAGGCGGTTGCAGTAGTGGACGGCAACGTAGATCGAGTCCTTTGCCGGGTGGCCGGGTGGGACGCCTCCCAGCCGAACAAGTCAAGTCATACCAAGAAGATAGGCGACCTGGCTGCACAGCTGCTCGACCCCCACCGCCCCGGCGACTTCAATCAGGCCATGATGGAGCTGGGGGCGACACTATGCCTGCCGCGCAATCCAAAATGCGCCGAGTGCCCCATCTTCCGTGCATGCGCCACCCGCGGCGAACACAAGACGGCACCGCGCCCGCCCAGCGAAAATCGGGATGCAGCCTTCGCGCTTTGCCTTCGCCCAGAGCGGGCGCGCGGGCCGGCGGTGCTGCTGGAGCAGCGCCCTGCAGCGGAAACGGTCATGCCCGGCCTGTGGGAGCTGCCGGCGTTGCGCAGTCCATTGCTGCCGGCTGACGAGGTGGCAATGACGGTCCGCCACGCTATCATGCAGGTGAATTACCGGGTGCGCATCCGCAAGGTAGCGGAGCAGAAAATCAGTGATTTGACGCGCAAATCGGGCAGGCGCCGTTGGGTTCCCTTGGGCGAACTGCCGCAAGTGGCGTTGACGGGATTGGCGCGCAAGGTACTGTCCCGGGCAGGATTGATGCCGGCTCGGGCAGGCGGTCCGTTGGCACCCTCTCAGTAGTAATCCGCGCAGCTCATGTAATAGCCGCAGGCGGCGCACACCAGCTTGCAGCGATGCCCGCTGAGGCGGCTGCCGCAGGTGGGGCAGATCTGGCAATGGTGTTCCACCGGAGGGCTTCCCCCAGCCGGATGCGCTCCACCCGGCGCAGTTTCATAGTTCCATCCATCGTCGAGCAAGCTGGGATGCCCGGGCAGCATGGGTAAGAGGTTAGCATGGAGAAGTGGGCTCTTCGGCCGTACTCATGCGCCCCCGAGCCTGCGGCATAATCCCCGGTTCCCGTCATCGAGCGGCCCGCAATTCACGCTTCCCCGAAGAGCGGACGCGACCGGAAACCGAAGCCAACCACGGGACTTTTATTCACCCCCACCAAGGAGGATTCAGAATGGCAAGCAAGGCAAGCGCGGTCTGGACCGGATCGCTGAAGGAAGGCAAAGGCACCATCTCGACGGCAACCGGCGTGCTGAATAACGCCAACTACTCGTTCGCCACCCGCTTTGAAGGCGCAGAGTCCGGCACCACGCCGGAGGAGTTGATTGCGGCAGCGCACGCAAGTTGTTTCTCGATGGCGCTGGGCGCGCAGCTCGGCGGCGCCGGCCTGACGCCGGAGCGGATTGAAACCCACGCGGCGGTGACGCTGGCCAAGACCGATTCCGGTTTTGCCGTGACCAAGATCGCCCTCACCACCACGGCATCGGTTCCGGGCGCCAGCAAGGAGCAGTTCGACAAGGCGGCGGCCGATGCCAAGGCCGGCTGTCCCATCTCCAAGCTCTTCGCCAACAACACTCAGATTGAACTGGACGCCAGGCTGGTTTAGCCCGCGGAAAACCTGCACAAAAACAATTCAGGCCCCCAAAAGCCTGGGGGCCTGAAAGGAAAGTTCAGCTCCTCGCACGGCCGCGCTTGCCCCTCAGGAGCGGGGCAAGCGCGCGCCTTCTGCGTGCAATCTATCAGTTTGAGCCAATATCGGCGTTGAACGTCGCCCCGTCGTTACCGAACGCGTGGTAGATGGCCTGCGCCGGCGTTTGCAGCCCAGCGGTTGCCGCAAGCACCATCAGCGCGATGATCAGCGCATATTCCACGAGGTCCTGTCCGTCCTGGTGGACCACAAGCTTCCAGAGACATTTGGCGAATTTCATTGCTTCTGCACGCATGGTTGTTCTCCGTCTACGATCGGAACCCTCCTTCCACGGCTTCCAGGGTTCTTCTCGACCAATTAAGCGGCGCGGCTTTTACGTCTGCATTGACCGTTGATCTAACAGTCGTAAACGCGCTGCTCTTGTTCAATGCCAGAGTTTTTATGCCCAGGGGCGTCGCAATTGCGTTCCGTGCGATGCCGACGGCATACTCCACCAGGTTCTGGCCATCCTGGCGGCCCGGCAAGCTTTCCCTGCGCCTTGCCGAAGCGGTTGAATCCATGCTTCAGGTGTGACTCTCTGCAACGGTTGAAGCGCAGGAAGTTGAGGGACCTCCTCCTCCTCCTGCGCTCGCCGGCCTGATTTCACACCAGCAAACGAGCGAGTGGTGCGGGTTAAACGTCGTTGTTAATGGTGGTTCCCACGGTTGTAAACGCAGCGCTGATGTCCGAAGCCAGCGTGTTCATGCCTGCGGTAGCCGCAAGAGCGATGAGCGCGACGACCAGGGCATACTCGACCAGATCCTGGCCCTCATCACTGGAGAGCAGGTTCTGTCCCTTTACGTACAGCTTGAGCAACATGTCCTTCATGTGCAGTTATCTCCCCCCGAAAGGTTCTGCCGGTACGACTGGCGATGGGGGAAGTGCAATCGCTTTGCCAAATCCGCTTAACCGCGCAAATCCCTCAAATCACCCTGATTGTTGCCGCCTGACGCCGGAAAAACGTGCACGAGGGGTAACAAGCCGGGAACGCGATTGTTCCTGGCCGTTTACACTTTGTCAGGTAGCGCCCATAAGAAAACCTCGATTGAGGCGCGCCGCCGCCGAAACCGCAGCGCGGGAGGACCCGCAGCTAAAGAACGGGCCGGCCCTGGGTGTTGGCCTCGCATTAGTTGAAGCAGCGCCGGAAGAAGGCCCGGCAGCGGGCAGCAGCGGCCGGCGTCTCAGGACACTCCATGTAGATACCTAAATTCAAATACTTTAACAGCTTAATGGCTTCCACCTGTGCGCGCAGCCATGGCTCCGTTGCGTCGCTGACCGCACACTCGTCCGAGAGATACTCCAGGGCATGAGCCAGGATTTCAAGCGCTCTCCCCGCTCCTGGCGTGATTCTGCGGCGGACTACCGGGGGAGCCGCAATAACGGCAACGGCTCCAACCAGGCGAATCGGCCCGAACCTCGTCAGCATCTGGCCCTCCCGATCTGGAGCATTGCCCCCAGGCGCAAGGCCCAACCAGGATCCCCTGAAGCGTATAGGAAGTGTTGATGACGGAAAGCTTGCAATCGAGTTGCCAAAGTGCGGTCGAAAAGGGGAGACGAGATCGGGCGCCATGGGGGGTTTGCGGGCAGGCGCCAGCGCCAGGAATGCAAGAATGCCACAGCCTTGCCCGGCCTGATTGCCTTGGGGAGAATCACCCGCGGATGTTTCGGGTTATCGGACGTGCATCGACATCAGCGCGGCGTGCTCGGGATCGGCCTTGACGAATTCCAGGCCCACGCCGTCCTCGCCCCAACGGCTCACGCGCAGCTCCACCGTGGTGGGAATCATGGAGGTGTCGTCCAGCCCATCGGTCCTTTGCAAGCTGAGCCGCACGTGGGTTCCAATCGGCCAGCGTTCCTGGGTGATGACGTAGAGACCGGTGGAGCTGATGTCGCGAACCCCGTTGAGCGCCAGCGATTCGCCTTCGGCGTCGAAAGCAGCCAGATGGGGCCATCTACGGCGTGGAGAAATCCGCCTGTCCCTGGCCGCTGTTTCGCGGGCAGACATTGCGCCATTTCGCCTGCCGTTCGCAGCCGGGGCGGTGCTGCCTTCCGCATCCGCTTTTGGAGTGGCACGCAGGCGGAACACCATCTCCTCTGCTTCGCACACCAGGATCTGGTTGCCGGTTTGCGTCTGCGAGGAAACAACGGTGCCTGGCGGCAATGCCAGCACGCTGGCTGCCTGCCCGCTGAAATGAGCAAAGCGGCGCGGCGGCAGCGACTCGATCACATGAATGACCCTGTTGCCCCCGTCCAGGTACACCAGGTCGCGGGCATTAAAGAATGCCAGCACGTGAATCCAATTGGATCGGTCGAGCCAA
Organism: uncultured Acidobacteriota bacterium; assembly: GCA_963788435.1. Lineage (GTDB taxonomy): Bacteria > Acidobacteriota > Terriglobia > Terriglobales > Acidobacteriaceae > Telmatobacter. Next base: position 16,349 of record CAWBIG010000097.1, read on the forward strand.
TATCCTTCAAGGTTTCCCGGTTGCCGCTTCTCCAGCATTCCCTTGATCCGCTCCATGGCGGAGTGGGCGGCCGCAACCCCGAGGCTCAGGAAGCACTCATTTGTCTGGTTGTAAACGCAATAGCGCCCGCTACCCATAATCGCAGACCCTCGTTTCTAATCACTTTCAGCCAGACAATCGAAACAATGCATGCATTCTTTCAACTTGAATGGACTTCCTCTTTCCCTCGACTTCAGGAACCTGAATTCTGTCGAGGCATTTCTGTCATTGCCGGCGATGCTGCCGATTGCTCATTGCACCTGGGTAACGGCTCGCCGCAGGTGCGCGGTTTGAAGCGGAGGCGAGACGGCGCTTGAGCGCATTCTCGTCCCCGCATCCTTCTCGATTCGTTCCGCGGAGCGTCCGATGCGGGGTTGTCTGACGTTAGAGAATGCGTGCCCCGCCCACAGCCCGCGATGCGGGGCGCGATCCTCAATCACCAGCGCACTACTTCACGCGGGAGCGCCGGCGCTGGATCAACAGGCCCAGCACCAATAGAAACGCTAACCCGGCAACAATTCGGATAATGTTGGTGTCGCTCATGTCGTGTTCTCCTTTCTTCTCGAATTCGTCTAGTCCTTCAAACTTTGCGCGAGCCTCAGCCCGCGGCTTCAGAACAGCCCCAGAATCTTCCTCTTCTTCTCCGGCTCGTCGCTCAAGCCGCATGCTGTCCGCGCCAGATGGCGGATGGCTCGAGACACCGGAGTGTCGCGGTTGCTCAATGGCGTGGCCGTATTCTGCATCTCCTGCACCATCGCCTTGTCCTCCGGAATGCGCCACTGCGCCGGCCGGGTCAATGCCCGCGTAATGTGCTCCTCGTCCATCCCCAGGCTGGTAGGTGTGAAGCGGTTCAGGATCACCTCCAGCTTGGGCCGGCCCGACGGAAACAGCTCGGAAACAATGCGGTTGGCATTGCGCAGCTCGGAAACTCCCACATCGGTCACCAGATAAACAATCACGTCCGGGTCAAACAGCGCTGTCCCGTGCAATTGAAACCGCGATCCGGCGTCCACCACCACCAGGTCGAACTCCGCCCGCGCCACCTGCAGCACCTTGGCCACCGTCTCCGCATTCAACTGGTACGAGGAGAACGTACCGGGAGCGCCCAGCAGATACAGGCCCGAATCGTGCTTCGCCAGCAGCCGGGACAGGAAATTGGAGTCCAGGCGAACCGCGTTCTGCAGGGCGTCCGCGGTGGAATACTGCGGCGTGATCCCCAGTTGCAGCGCGGCGTCGCCCAGGGGCATGTCGAGATCGATCAGCAAAACTTTGCCGCCGGCCTCCCGCGCCGCGGTCACCGCGAAATTGGTGGCGATGGTGGTCACTCCGGTCCCGCCCTTGGCCCCGCAGAAAACGTGCATCCGCCCATCCGCCTTCTTGGGCGTGCGTATGGTGGAACGGCGCGCCGCGGCGCGCACAATTGCATCCGTCAGGGCGCTCTGCTTGGGCGGATAGGTCAGGAACTCCCGTGCCCCGCCGCGCATGCTGCGCAGCATCACTTCCGAGTCCATGTTGCCCGAGTACACCATCACCGTCGTGGACAAGCTGGCGCAGATGGTCTCCACCAGCTCCAGCGCCAGCTCCACATCGCTGTCCAGGTCGATGATGACCACGTCTTCCTGAATCTGCCCCGCCTGGTCCAGGTCGGGATACGATGTCATCTGTTCGCTGATCTGGCACGGAGATCCAGCCAACGCCTCTGCCATGGCGAGGCGGCGCCGTCCGTCGGGGCCGATCAGCCTTACCGACAAAAGATTGGAACCGAGTCCCTCAGCTTGCTGTTGCGTTCCCATTGCCAAATTGTATTTCTCTGCGGTTCCTACAAGCATCGTGTGTATAGTGCTGGCATGCTCCACCTCCAGCACGCTTGGTGGGGATAGCAATTCCGGCTCCCCCGACGGGGCCGGAACGCTAGCCGGGATTCTTGCCTCGTTCGCCTCGGGGGCTTGAAACTGGGTCGATCTGGCAACGCCATGCATCCCCCTCGCACTCGGGATCGGACTCCGACCCCGGCATCCCGGCTGGATCCTCGCCAAAATCTGCCCCATGTCGCTTCCCCCAGACGCGCTCGATCTGGTGCGCTGAATCGCCTCCTGCCCGGATCCTCCGCCTGGCCCAGATCGTCTTCGCCCTGCAAACCCGCCTCCTGGGCCCCTTGTGACCTATGGAATGCAATCGGGATTCCAAACCAAAAAGAACCGCAATTCATTGGATATTCGCCTTTTAGCCCACATCCAGAGGAGGAAGTGTTACCTTCCGTATACAGCGTCCAAATTCCAGGCGAAAACAATCAGGTCGGTTACCTTGGAGTAGTTGTGGGGTTACCAAGATACGTAGGTTGTATTTACTAGGGTCCGATTCTCCTTTACCCTCACGTCTACCCATGGCAACCACTGCTCAGTTGATCCGTGTAGGACTCCTGTCGCAGGACTCCGCTCTCCAGCCGCTCTTATCCTCCGGCCTGGGGAACGAGTTTGAGATTTGTCTTGAATCCGGCGAAAGCGAAATCAACGAGCTGATCGAAGAATCCGACTGTACGGTTGCCATCGTCGACCTGAATTCAAACGAGCCGGGGCTGAAAACGCGCCTCGAATGCGCCCGCCGTCTCATCTCCGGCAGCGTACCCGTGATTGTGCTCGCCGACGACGCCCTGCGCATTGCCGCCAATGAGCTGGTTCGCGAAGGCGCTTTCTCGTATTGCCGCCGCCCGCCGTCGCTGCGCGAACTGCGCGTGACCGTGCGTAATGCCCACGACAAAGTCATACGGCGCCGTGAGTTCGGCGCCCAGAAACAGCGCCTGGACGACTTTACGGAACGCAACCAGATGGTGGGCAGCAGCCCTGCCATGATCCAGGTCCACGACCTCATCGGCCGCGTGGCCGGCATCGACGCCTCAGTGCTGATCAACGGCGAGAGCGGCACCGGCAAGGAACTCATCGCCCGCGCCATCCACTCCAGCGGTTTGCGCGCCCGGCGTCCATTCGTCGCCGTCGCCTGCGGCGCCATCCCTGAAACCCTCATCGAAGCCGAGCTCTTCGGCCATGAAAAAGGCGCATTTACCGGCACCGTCGGCGCCCGCGAAGGCTTCTTTGAACAGGCGGCCGACGGCACCCTGTTTTTGGACGAGATTGGCGAGCTTACGCTCTACACCCAGGTCAAGCTTCTGCGCGTCCTGCAGCAGCGCGAGTTCAGCCGCCTGGGCTCCAGCCGCGTCACTCCCCTGCGCGCCCGCCTCATCTTCGCCACCCACCGCGACCTCGGTGAAATGGTCGCCCAGGGCAAATTCCGCCAGGACCTTTATTACCGCATCAACGTGATGAAGATCGACGTGCCCACGCTCCAGGACCGGGCCGAGGACATCCCCCAAATCGCACTCTATTTCCTGCGCCACTACTCCACCTTGTTTCAGAAACCCGTCATCGACATCGAGCCCCGCGCCCTGGTTTTGCTCCAGGAGTATCCCTGGCCGGGCAACGTGAGGGAGCTCGAAAACGTGATCCAGCGTGCCATCATCCTCGCCCCGGGGGACGTTCTCCGCGCCGAAGATTTGCCCGCCAACCTGCGCGAGGAACTGGCGGCCAACGAGGTGGACTGTGTCCCCGGCGGGTCGTTTGAACGCCAGCTCCGCGAATACAAAATCAAGCTGGCAGAAAATGCCCTGCGCGAGCACAATGGCAACAAGACCATGGCCGCCCGCAGCCTCTCCATCTCTCGAGGCTATCTCCACCGCCTCATTCGCCTGGCGGAGAACGGCTCAGTCTTTGATCCGACAGGCGTTGAAAGCGCCGAAATCTCCTGAAAATCAGAGGATCGCTGGTCACCAGTCACTGACCACTGTTTCCTAGGCCCCTTGTTCTCCGCCTTCCGGCAGCACCGTGTACTTCCGCCGCACCACCCACAGCAGAATTCCCGCGCACGCCCAAATCGTGCCCGCGACCTTCGCCTTCGGATCCAGGTTCCACCACAGCACCCCGCAGGTGGCAAACCCCGCCAGCGAGGACGCGATCGGCAGCCACTGCCTCCATCCCCCATGCCGCCATCCGCGCAGCGCCGACGACACATTCACTCCCATAAACGCCAGCAGCGCGCCAAAATTCAGCAGGTCCGCGCCCAGCGAGTAGCTCATCAGGAATGCCCCCGCCAGGCAGATTGCTCCAATCAGGATCACGTTATTGCGCGGGATGCGGTTCTTTCTGTCCACTTCCGCAAAGAACCTCCGCGGCAACGCGCCATCCTGCCCCATGGCATATAAAAGCCGCGCCGCGCCAAGCTGCGAGGCCATCCCCGAACCAATCGTCGCAAGCAGCAGCGCCGCATTTACCACCGCAAACAGTACCGGCCCGCCGATACGCCCCGACACGTAGACATACGCCGTGTTGATATCGGGGAACGCCGCCCCGCGCGGCCACGCCAGTTGCGCAAAGTACACCTCCACCGCCGCCAGCACGCCGGTGATCAGGCACGTCATCACGATGGCCCGCGGCACGTTGCGCTCCGGATCGCGCGCCTCGTCGGTCAGCGTGGAGATGCCGTCGAACCCGATGTAAGTCAGCACCGCCGTCGCCGTCCCCCGCAGCACCGCGCCGGTGTGGAAGGTCGTGGGGTTATACAGCGGGTCAATAAACATGGCGGCCGTGGGATGCGCCACGCCAATCACCCATCGCGCCGCGGCGACGAGCACCCACACGATCACCCCGCCCAGCGCCGCCGCCATCAGTGCGTTGATCCGCGCTGAAGTCTCAATGCCGTTGCAGTTGAGCGTGGTAAACAGAATGGCGAAAAACGTAGCCCACACCGCGTACGGCACGTGCGGCAAAAAGTTCATCGCCGCGCTGGAGCACCAGATGGTGCAGATCAGCGGGTTGATGATGTAGTCCATCACCAGGCACCAGCCGGTCAGGTAGCCCAGGCTGGGATGAATCTCCTTGCCCACGTAGAGGAACGCCGACCCGCCCTGCGGATACGCCCGCGCCATCCGCCCGTAGCTGATGGCCGTGAACAGCATGGCAATCAGCGCCAGCAGAATCGTCGCCGTCACATGCCCATGCGACTTGTCGTAGAGCACGCCAAACACCGGCATCGGCGCCGTGGGCTGGATCAGAATGATCCCGTACAGCACCAGGTCGCGAAACCGCAGGGTCCGCCTCAGTCCCAGCGTCTGGCCCTCTGGCTGGAGGCCTTCCATCAGTGCCCAGCCGCCGGATGCAGCGTCTGCTCGGCCAAATTCCATCCATCAATGCGGATCACCGTATCTTCCGGCGCATCGTCCGGAAGCACTGCCGTCAAGGTTTCGCTCTCGCCCGGCGCCAGCTCAATCCAGTTATCTGACCAGAACACCGGCGCCACCAGGCCTCCGTTCGCCGTCCGCGCCGCCGCCGATACCTGGAACGCCAGAGTCTGCCCGTGGTTTTCAAGATGCAGCCGCACTGTGCGCCCGTGCTCGCTCTTCACCGTCTCCGCCGTCGCCGTCACCTGCGCCTCCGGCAGATGCGCCAAAGCCTGCAGGTCCGGGTATTTCTCGGCCGGCGTATGCGTGTAGTCCGTTCCTTTCCAGTCAAACGTCGTCAGCGCGTACGGCACCCAGTAGAAATTCCGGCTCACCACGTTGCCCGCCGCGTCTTTCAGCGTCAGGTCAATAAAGAAAACCCGCTCCACGCCCGACCACAGCGTATCCGGCAGCAGCAGCACCTGCTCGGATTCGTCTGCCGCTATGTTCACGGCCGCCTCGCCGCTGTACAGCTTGTTCCAGCCCAGCCCGTGCACCTCCGCGATCGCCGTCAGCCCCTCCACCGGCTTGTAGGTGCTGTTCACCACCACAATCGAGTGGTCGTCGTAGGAGTACTGGATGTGCACCGGCTCGCACGCCTTCTTGGTGGCAAAGTAGCCCGCGCCCGCTTCCAGGTTGTAGTCGAACAGGTGCCAGATCATCGATGGCCACGCATTGTTCAGCATCCACTGGACCACGCCGGTGGATGAGTACTTGTTGCGCGAATAGGCCTCGTACATCGCCCGCTCTGAGTCGTACTCCATCGTCGATGCAATTCGCGTGTACGCCGCTGCCGAGTCCGGCTTCTCATACTGCGCCGCCATCGCCTCATCAAACACCTTCAGCGCAGTGAACTCTCCGCCGCCCATGTGCAGCGACCAATCCGCCGTTGGCGGCCACGCGTCAGGGTCGGTTAAAAATTTGGCCCGGCTTGCCTCCGAGGGAATCGCCGGCCCAGGGCTCGTCTCCGTGTTGAATCCCCACGCCCCGCCGAATTCCTTGTCCACGTACCAGTAGCTCGGCCCCACGTAGTCGTAGGGCCCCGTCATTTTCACGCCGCTCGGTCCCTCGCCCACGGTGTTCGTCGCCGAGGCCGACGCCAGCGTCGGGTTCGGCCAGTGCGTCTCGGCCTCTACGTCGAGATACGCACGCTCCACGTTCGCCGGCGGCGCGTTATCGCTGCCGTTCAGCCACACCAGGTCGCTCGGGTGCGCTCGCAGCCGCAGCATTTGCGAGCGCAATGACGCCGTGGCAACCTTCAGGTCTTCCGGCTTCCATTCCTTCCAGTGCTCCCAGTGGTCGCAGCAACACCACCCCATCAGCACCAGGATTCCGCTGCTGGTCCGCCAGGTTAAAAAACGCGTCCGTGTCCAGCTTGCCTTCCAGGCGAATCGTGTTCAGGTGCATGTCCTGGGCCAGCGCGAACTCGTCTTCCAGCCGTTTTTGGTTGGTGCGCAGCATCATGTCCTGCGACCATCCTCCTCCGCGGATCAGCAGCCGCTTGCCGTTGATGCGGAACAGCCGCGCGCCCGTCCCCGTCAGCTCCGACGTGATCTCGCGTATCCCGAATTGCACAGTTTTCTCGTCGCTCTTTTGGCCGCCCGTCTCAAAGCTCATCGAAAGCTGTTCCAAGTGCGGCGTGCCCATTTGCGCCGGCCACCACGCCTCCGGATCGCGCAGCTTCAACTGCGAAAATTCCTCCGGCGAAAACACCACCGTCTTGCTCTCGTGTGCAGCCAGCGTCACCGGCCCCGCAAAGTGCGCGCCTGCCGCCGTTCCTTCCACTTGGCCCCGCACCTCGTGATCCGCGCCGTTTTCGAGCTCCGCGTAAACGGTCAGCTCCGCCGTGTTCAGCGTCGGATCTTCAAAGTGCGTCACCACCATCGGCGAGCGCAGCGCCACTGGTCCCGTTTCCACCAGGTTCACCTCGCCAATCAACCCCATGTCCTTGTCCGGCGGGGCCGGGTTCCAGTCCACCCAGTTGATTCCGAGTTCCTTCTCCGTTGGCGCAAACGTCTCCACCGCAAGCACGTTCTTGGCATTCGCCTTCACAAAATCCGTCACGTCGAAGTCGTAAGTCCGGTACGCGCCTGCAACATCCGACGAGTCCGCCACCTTCTTCCCGTTCACCCAGATGTCGGCGCGGTAATTGATCCCGCCAAAGTGCAGCCAATAGCGACGATCCTGTCCCTCCGCCGCGGGCACGCTGAACACCGTGCGATACCACCACCCGCATTTGTAGGGGCTGTCGTCCGGCATCGGCTCGTTCGAGAAGTCGTGCCCGATGGGATAGCTCACGCCGGCAAGGTTGCGCAGGTTCATCCCGAAATACGGATCCGGCGCCACCTTGTCCGCCACCTGCGCCGCCAGCACCGTCGTCGGCACCGTCGCCGCCAGCCATCCATCCGTCGCGAATCCCGCCGCCGAAATCGCCGCGCCTTCCGCCTTCACCGTGCACGCCGACTGCAACCGCCACCCTTCATGCAGCGGCGTCACCGATCCCGCCGCGCACACGGCCTGCGCAACCGCGCCCGCAACCAACAGCCACATCCAGTTCTTCATCATCGCCTCGCATTGCAAAGGACCAGCTAAGAGCTAAAAGCTAACAGCTTGGAGCTAGCTTTTTCTCGCGACTCCCGTCGACCTCCGCGCCACCAGCTCCGGCGCGGTCAAATGCAGCGTCGCTTTCGCGGCTTTTCCCGGCCCCTGCCGAATCGCCATCAGAACGGCGTCGGCAGCCTCGCATCCCATCTCTCTCAGCGGCTGCCGCACCGTCGACATCGCCGGCGTCGCTACTTCCGCGGGAAGCACATCGTCAAATCCCATCACGGAGCAGTCCTCGGGCACGCGCACTCCCGCCTCAGTCAACCCCCGCACCACCCCCAGCGCCGTCATATCGTCAAACGCCAGCACCGCCGTAAACCGCGCCCCGCTCTTCAGCATCTTCCGCGCAAACTCGAATCCACCTTCGAACCCCGATGCCGGCCCGGCCAAGCCCGGCAGCTCAAATACCAGCCGCGCATCGATGGTCAATCCCGTCTCCGCCGCTACCCGCTCAATTCCCGCCCATCGCGGCGCGCTGTCGCACATCTCTTTCGGGCCCCGTATCACCGCAATCGCCCGATGCCCCAGCTCCACCAGGTGCCGCATTGCCAGCGCCCCGCCGGCCTCGTTGTCCACCAGGATCGAGCTGATGCCCCGCGCCGTCAGGTCGCGCCCCACAATCAGTATCGGTACGTTGTTCTTGCGCACGTCGCCCAGCAGGTTCGTCTCTTCAAACACCCAGCTAGCCAGCACGATCACCGCCTCCGCGCGCTGCTCCAGAATCATGTGCAGAGTTCTGTCGAACAGCTTGCGTTGGGTTTGCGCGTCCATCAGCAGCGGCAGGTAGCCCGCTGCGTGCAGCCTGTCCTGGATTCCCCGCATGATAGGAATGCAGAACGGATCGGACAAATCGAACGCCAGGATGCCGATCGTCTGCGTGCTGCGCCGCCGCAGGCTGCGCGCATAAGCGTCCGGATGATACCCAAGCCGCCGCGCGATCGTCCGGATGTGCGTCCGCGTGGTCGCCGCCACATTTTTTGACAGCGGCGCCTCGCTCAGCACAATCGACACCGTCGACACGGAGAAACCGCTCGCCCGCGCAATGTCCCCCAGCGTTACGTGACCGGTCCTCCGCTGTCCCATCCATCACCTCGCGCGGCGCTGCCCGTAGCCTGCGGGATCGATCTTTCTGAAAAACGGCCGGCGCCCCGAAAGCCAATTTCCCCTTGACAGGTCCCGGCCTCCAACCTATATTCAGTCAATCGCGGTTCAAACGTTTGAATCAATATACCCCGGGAGGTTGGAAATGAGAAGCGCAAAATCATCCGTCCTCTTTCTCCGGCAGATCGCCCTCGCCGCGGCTCTTGTCGCCGCCTCCGCACTGGCCTCCGCCCAGGCCGGTCGCGGCGGCGTCAGCGGCCTCGTTGCCGACCCCACCGGCGCCGTTATTCCCGGGGCCTCCGTCACCGCTTCTGACGCGGCTACCGGCGCCAAGCTCTCCACCGTCGCCACCGGCGCCGGCCTCTACAACTTTGTCTCCCTGCCCCCCGGAACGTACGAGATCAGCGCCACCGCCAAGGGCTTTGACACCGTGGTCCAGAAAAAGGTCCACGTCACCGTTGACTCAGGTCACCACCATCAATCTCACCCTCAAGGTCGGCCAGGTCAGTGAGGTCGTCACCGTCACTGAAACCACCTCCCTCGTCGACACCAGCAACTCCACTGTCGGCCAGCTCATCTCCGCGGAAACCATCGACCGCGTTCCCCTGCTCACGCGCAATGTCTACGACCTGATTCAGCTGTCGGCCGGCGTCACCCCCGCCAACGGCGCCAACAACTCATCCAGTTCCTTCGCCATTGAAAACATCTCCTCCGGCCGTCCCGGCGTCGACGTCTCCTCCTACACCGTCAACGGCGCCATTGAGGGCTCGGTCTATTACATGGTGGATGGAAGCCCGCTCGGGATCGCCGAAAACAACGCCGCCGCCATCATCCCCGCCATGGATCTTCCCGAGGACGCTGTGGACGAAGTCCGCGTGGAAACCCAGAACACGCCCGCCACTTACCAGAGCGGCGCAGCCGGCGTCATCTCCCTCGCCACCAAGTCCGGCACCGACAAGTTCCACGGCGATGCCTTCGGAGTCTTCCGTCCCAACGCCCTCAGCGCCAACGAGTACTTCAACAAGCAGAGCCAGGTCTCCAATGGCCAGCCCAACAAGGCGCTCGACTACCACCGCTACCAGGAGGGCGGCGCCATCGGCGGCCCCATCAAGCACGGCAAGCTCTACTTCTTCGGCGACTACGAAGACACCCAGGAAGAGCGCTACGACGGCTCCAACTACTTCGTCGTTCCCACCTCCGCCGAGCGCAACGGCGATTTCTCCGGCGACGCCTTCACCATTTACGACCCCACCAGGCCTGACAACCCCGACGGCACCCGCCAGGCCTTCCCCGGCAACAAGATCCCTACCCCCAATCCCACCGCCCTCAAATTCCTCTCGGAGATGCCCAAGTGCAATCTCGGCGCCAACTGCGACGCCTCCTCCGATGACCTCAGCTTCAACTTCTTCAAGCCCGGCCTCGATCCCAACAACGCCCACAAGTTCGACGCCCGCATCGACTGGGCCCCGAGCCAGAAGCAGCGCATCTTCGGACGCTTCTCCTACGACAAACTCCTGCTCGCCACCTTCAACGCCTTCGGCAACATGTGGGATCTCAACTACGCCCAGAACGTCACCAACGGGCGCGACTTCCTCGTCGCCGACGACTACACCCTGAATCCCACCACCGTCCTCCAGTTGCGCTATTCCTTCGTCCGTCACCATGAGAACCAGGGCGGCGATCCCAGCCAGAACGGCTTCGACATCACCCAGCTTGGCTTCCCCTCGTCGCTGGCCGCCGAGGAGAATTACAAGCTGCTGCCCTTCCTCGTCTTCGACGACAACGGCAGCGGCGTAGGCGGCACCGCCGACTACAACACCTTCCAGTACGCCAGCGAAAACTCTGACGCCATCGCCTCCATCACCAAGGCATGGGGCAAGCATGAGCTCGCCGCCGGCTTCGAGTACATGAAGCGCTTCCTCAACGTTGGCCAGCCCATCGCGCCGTCAGGCGAATACTCCTTCGACATCTCCGCCACCGACCAGTCCGTCTCCTCCGCCAATGGCGGCAGCGACTTCGCCTCCGCCCTCATCGGAATGGGCGAGGAGCCCGGCAACGAGACCAACGACTACCCCAACTTCTCCAGGGATCTGTTTGAGGCCGAGTCCAACCCCTACTACGCCGGCTTTATTCAGGACACCTGGCACCCTCTGCCCTCTTTTGGCGTCACCGCGGGCCTCCGCTGGGACATCTTCGGCGGCCGCACCGAGCGCCACAACCGACTGGAATACTTCGACCCCACGGCCAAGGGCTCCTCCAACGGCGTTTCCTATACCGGAGCCGAAGAGTACGTGAACAGCGGCAATCGCTCGCCGTTCAACACCAACCTCACCAACCTCGGCCCGCGGCTCGGCTTCAGTTGGCAGGTTGCGCCTGACTTTCTTGTCCGCGGCGGCGCCGGCATTTACTACGGCCCCAGCCCTGAGATGGCGGGCAGCGCCTCCCTGGACAGCGATGGCTTCGCCTCCTACACCGCCTGGAACTCCACCTGCTACAACCCCGACGGCAACACCGTCTACAACAACGATCCCGCCTGCAGCGGCGGCGTCAGCACTCCCGACGTTTTCACCGGCCAATATTCGCTCACCAATCCCTTCCCCGGCGGCGTAGTGCCCATCTTCACCAAGCCCCCATCCGGCCTGGCCAACAACCTGGGTATTTCCCTGGCAACGGTGCTGCATTCCCAGCGCACGCCCACCGTTTACAACTACAACCTCGGCTGGGAGTGGCAGATGCCCCAAAAGGTGGTGCTCAGCGCCGCTTACGTGGGCAGCCGCGGCATCTTCCTGCCCTTCGGCGGCGTCGACCTGAACACCATCTCCCTCGAGCAGATCGCCAAATACGGCTACTCGCTCTGCGTCGATCCCTCCCAGCCCACCTGCCAAGATGGTCAACAACACCTGGGCGCCCATCCAGCCCTCCACCAACGGCAACTACGGCGCGTCCACCGTTCCCCTCTGGGTCGCGCTCCAGGCCTATCCGCAATTCGGCAACGGCGGCTACGGCTCCGGCAACGGCATCATCGTCAACGGCGATCCCATCGGCTACTCCGAGTACAACTCCCTCCAGACCAAGCTGCAGAAGCACCTCACCAGCCACTTTGAAACTCTGGTCAGCTTCACCTGGGCCAAGCTCATCACCGACGACGGCAACCCGCCCCTCGGCTTTGTCGGCTCCCACAACGGCGGAGCGCAGGATACGCGCGACCTCTATCTCGAGCACTCGGTCAGCCCGCAGGACGTCAAATACCAGTTCACCGGCGAGGTCTCCTACGATCTGCCCGTCGGCGCCGGTCGCGCCGTCAACCTTCACGGAGCGGCCAACGCCGCGCTCGGCGGATGGACCGCCAACACCATCGTCTATCTCTCCACCGGCATCCCCATCCCCTCGCCCGGCACCGGCACGTCGCCTTCCTACTTCAATCAGCGCGCCGATATGACCTGCAATCCTTCGCACGGCGCGTCCCACACCTCCGCGCAATGGTTCACCCAAAACTGTTTCGCTTTCCCCTCCAGCCCGCTGGTTCCCGGCACCGCCCCGGCTTATATCGATGGACTCCGCACCGCCGGCGCCCACGACGTAGACGTCTCTCTCTATAAAGGCTTCAAGTGGGGCGAGGACCGCGAGCTGCGGTTCGATATCTCCAGCTACAACTTGTTCAACTACGCGCAGTTCGGCATGCCCAATGTCTCCAGCCTCACGGTCCCGGCCAACTTCGGCCTCATCACCAGCACCGTAAACTCCCCCCGCCAGTTCCAATTCGGCTCAAGATTTACCTTCTAAGGAGCGGGCAGGGCCCACGATCGGGGTGCCCCATCCTAACCGCGCTTTTTGCGGTTAGGGTGGGAAACGCGGATGCCCCTCCGCCGTCAACTTCCGCTTCCCCACTCTAAAATGGAACTCCGGACGCCCCGATGCGAAAGTCGCTGCTATTGCCGCTGCTCCTTGCCCCGAGCCTGCTCGCCCGCGCGGCCGGCTTCGACTGCGCCAAGGCCGTCACCCCGCGCGAAAAGGCGATTTGCGCCTCGCCTGAGCTGAGCGCGGCAGACGACCAGCTTGCCGTTGCCTATGAAGCCGCCTTGCGGGATCTCCCCGCCAATGCAGCCGCTTCTGTGCGGTCGGACCAGCGCGCCTGGCTCAACACCGTCGACCAGAGGTGCCGCTCCGCCGATACCACCTTTGCCGCTTGCCTCGGCAGCGCCTACTCCGCCCGCGTCCACGAGCTCCAGAAAACGGTGCAGCGGATCGGCGGCGTCCCCTTCTACTGGCGCTCCATCCATCTCACCGTGCCCGACAGTCCTGAAGATGCGCTGCTGGACAAGCAACGGGGAGGGCCGTCTTACGGAGTGCTCGACGCATCCTGGCCGCAAGCCACGCTGGACACGCTGGAGTGGCGCGCCTGGAATCAGGCGATCGAGTCCGCGGAGCGGGAGCTTGTTGGAGGCATCCGGGGAAGGAGTCAGCCCAGCACAGAGTGGCGCAGGGAGTGGGCATCGGGCACCGACAACGATGTTTCAGCCTCGCTCGACGCCGTAACGGACCGGCTGGTAACGGCTAGCCTCGTGAATGATTGGTATGGGCACGGAGCGGTTCATGGGAACCACAGCCTGATCGAGTTCAACTGGCTCCTGAAGGAGCAGCGCGAGCTAAAGCCGGACGACGTATTCCGCATCGATTCCGGCTGGCTGCAGGCGCTCTACGATCGTACCGATCGCTACCTCCACCAGGCCCTGGACAAGGAACTGGGGGAGAACTACCAGAATTGGCAGAAGCCGGGCCAGGAAGAGAAGGCCGTGCGCGGCGTGGTTGCCGACTCGCGTAAATGGCAGATCGACGCCAGGGGACTCACCATTGTGTTCGAACCCTATGCCGTGGCCTGCTATGCCTGCACGCCGCCTCCGTTCACGATTTCCTGGGCGCAACTGCGGCCGCTGCTCCAGGAGGGGTTTGAACCGCCTCGATGACCGTCGCGCCGCCAGCCGCCTCCGGCAGTGTTCAACGAATCCAGATTTGGAGCTTCCGGAACGAATCCAGATTGGGAGTTTCCGGAAGGAGCGGGGGCTTCAGGCCCCTGAATTGAGGCCAGAACTTGATGGGCTTCAGCTCCGGGCTTTTCGCCGGCTTTCCCGGATCCCGCGCGAATACTGAAGTAGAAACTTCAGTATTACCGCGATTTCAGCCTTCCGACCGGCAAAAACACCGGTGAGCGATCCAAATCTTGTCCGGAGTGGGCCGGATTTGGGTGCCCTGGAGCCCGTTTTGAGCCCATTTCGAAGCCGAAAACGACATCGCCCATGACCGCGCCAATTTGCGCCAATTATTGTGCAAAATGCCCGGTCTCCACACTCAAGTCAAGCCCCTCACCCTGTGGAAAACGTAATGGAGAGGTACTTCGAATGCGCTCACCCCGGAAAAACTCGCCCCGCAATGTCTGGTTGCCGCCCCACTCCCAGCGTGCAGAATCTGCGCACTTTGAGCACGCATCTAATAGATTCCACAGCACATCGCCATTTCTGTTTTCGCGCCTTTTCAGCCGCCCTGCCGACGGTTTTCTCTGAGTTGATCGGTACCGGTTTTACTGTCCGAATACGGACAACATTCTGTGCGCTTTAGGGCCTTAACTCCATGAATGCACAGCACATCGCCGTTTTTTATTTTGGTGAGTATCGCCGCCTAAGCTTCAACCTTTTCCCACCGCTTGGGTCGCCGGTTCTGCTGCAGGATCTTCTTGCGCAGCCGCAACGACTTCGGCGTCACTTCGACGAACTCGTCCTCGGCGATAAACTCGATGGCCTGCTCCAAGTTGAGGGTTCTGAAGGGGATGAGCCGGACGGCGTCGTCGGCGGTGGAGGCGCGCATGTTGGTCAGCTTCTTCTCGCGCACCACGTTCACATCCAGGTCGTTGTCGCGGGAGTGTTCGCCCACGATCATGCCCTCGTAAACCTCCACGCCGGGCCCGACAAACAGGATGCCGCGCTCCTGCAAACCATTGAGCGAGTAGGCGGTGGTGGCGCCCAGGCGGTCCGCGATCAGCGCCCCGGTCGGCCGCTGCGGGATCTCGCCCTGGTAAGGGATGTAGCCGTCGAACAGGGCATTCATGACAATCGTCCCGCGCGTCTCGGTCAGCATCTCGCTGCGCAGGCCGATCAGTCCCCGGCTCGGCACGCGGAACTCCATGCGCACGCGGCCGGAGCCGTGGTTGTGCATCTTGGTCATCTCGCCTTTGCGCGGCCCCAGCTTCTCGATGACCACGCCAGTGAACTGCTCAGGCACGTCGATGGTCAGGTGCTCCACTGGCTCCATGCGCACGCCGTCAACCACCTTGGTGACGATCTCAGGCCGCCCGGCCATCAGCTCGTAGCCTTCGCGGCGCATCATTTCGATCAGAATGGCGAGCTGCAATTCGCCGCGCCCGAGGACCTTGAACGCATCGGGCGAGCCGGTCTCCTCCACGCGGATGGAAACGTTCGTGAGCAGCTCTTTTTCCAGGCGCTCCCTCAGGTTGCGGCTGGTGACGTATGTGCCTTCGCGGCCGGCGAACGGCGAGTTGTTCACGCTGAACTGGATGGCGATGGTGGGCTCGTCGATGATGATGAGCGGCAGCGGCGCGGGGTTTTCGGCGCTGGTGATGGTCTCGCCGATGGTGATGCCTTCCACGCCCGCAACGGCGACGATATCGCCCATCGTGGTCTCGGTGGTCTCAATGCGCTTGAGGCCACTGAAGGTGAAGAGCTTGGTGATGCGGGTCTTCTGCAGCGAGCCGTCGCGCTTGGAGATGGAAACATCGTCGCCGACGTGGAGCGTGCCCTGGAAGACGCGGCAGATGGCGATGCGGCCGAAGTAGTCGGAGTAGTCGAGGTTGGTGACGAGGATCTGCAGCGTGCCGTCAGTGTCGCCGGTCGCCTCGGGGATGGTGCTGACGATGGCTTTAAACAGCGGCTGCAGGTCAGTGCCGGGCTTGGCGGGATCGGTGGTAGCCGTGCCTGCTTTGGATACTGCGTAAAGCACTGGGAAATCGAGCTGGTCTCGTCGGCGTCGAGATCGATGAAGAGATCGTAGATCTCGTTCAATACTTCCTGCGGGCGCGCGTCGGGGCGGTCGATTTTA
>CAWBIG010000098.1:0-34878 GCA_963788435.1 uncultured Acidobacteriota bacterium
GGTACCGGTTCAGGGTGATGCTGCCGCCCCGGCACGCGCAGCTTGCTCTTTACCTTCCCCCCATCCTCTCCAGTTACCAGGTGTTTGCCGATGGCAGGCTGTTGGGTTCGTTTGGAGGCTTTCCGCCCAACCCCACCATTTACGTCCTTCGTCCTAAACTGCTGCTTCTGCCCCAGAATCAGCCCCTCTGGTGTCCAGGTTGCCATCCGTGTATGGCACTGGCCCCATTGGGCAATGTACGAGGGCGGCGGCCTATCGGCAGTGCCGCGCATCGGCGAGGCCAATCAGCTTAGACACTGGATGACGCTCCAGGACAGGAACACCTTCTGGGAGTTGTCCGCGCAGGATTACCTGGCTCTGCTCAACTTCCTGTATTTTGCGGCGGGTCTCGCTCTGCTCATCATGCGGCCGAGGGAACGCCTCTACCTCTGGTACAGCTTGGCCGGCTTATTCTTCTGCGGCTGGTCCCTGATGCGGGCCTTCACGGCATTTCACGATGTACCGGCGCTCGCCAGCGAAGCTTTCATGAACAGCCTCTCTGTGGCAGGATTCTTTACCTTCCTGGTGTTCATCTGGAGGATGATGGGAAGCCGGCGCACCGTATGGATCTGGATGGGAGTCGCCTGCTTGGCGGCGAACGTCCTCCTGTGGACGTTGCCCCCGCTACTCAATCTCCCCGTCTCCGTCGGCAACACCATCTTTACCGTCGTGAATCTGCCCTTCACCCTCATCCCGGTAATCCTCTTGGTCCAGGGCGTCATGCGTCGCAACCCCGATGCTCTATTGCTGCTCATTCCGGTGGGACTGAACACCCTGGCGAACTGGATTAACGACTCGCTTTGGGCGATCCTTACCGGGGGCCATCGGTGGGTTGAGCCCTATTGGACCTTCTGGAACAGGACCTTCAACTGGCCCTTCCCGTTCGGACTGTACGATCTGTCAATCGCGATTCTGCTGCTAGCCATTCTCGGCATCGTCGTGCTTCGCTTTGCCCGCTCGCGCCACGACGAAGAGCAGATGAAGAACGAACGCGAAGCCGCGCGCGCGGTGCAGCAGGTCCTGATCCCGGACGCCATTCCCGCCGTGCCCGGTATCAGGATCGAGAGCGTCTACAAACCCGCCGGCGAAGTCGGCGGCGACTTCTTCCAGATCCTCGCCACCAAAACCGGCGGAGTGCTCATCGCCATCGGCGACGTCAGCGGCAAAGGCATGCCCGCCGCCATGACCGTCTCCCTGCTCGTCGGCACCCTCCGCACTTTGGCCCACTTCACGCATAGCCCCGGCCAAATCCTCGCCGCTATGAATCAGCGCATGCTGGGGCGCAGTGAAGGCGGTTTCACCACTTGCCTCGTCCTCCGAGTCGACCCTGACGGCATTCTGATTGCTGCCAACGCCGGACACCTTGCTCCCTATCGCAACGGCGAAGAAGTCCAGATCGAATCCTGCCTGCCCCTCGGCATCGCATCCGATGCAACCTATAACGAATCGAGCCTCCAGCTCGACCCGGACGACCGCATTACCTTCCTCACCGACGGCGTAGTCGAAGCCCAATCCCCCACCGGCGAGCTTTTCGGCTTCGACCGCACCCGCAACATCAGCACGCAATCCGCTGAAGCCATCGCCGCCGCCGCCCAGGCCCACGGCCAGGAAGACGACATCACCGTCCTCACCGTACAGTTCCAGGGCAAGTCGCGGCCGCAAGCCTCTTCATTTGGATTGCACTTGGAAGGACTCCCGGCTGAAGGCTGAAGGCTAACAGCTGAGCGCTGACAGTTGAAAGCTAACAGCTAGAGCATTTCTAATTTAAGTATTTACATTTGTGCGATACTATTCCTGCCGGTAGAGAGGAGGCAGGATGCAATCGTATTCGCAGGATTTGCGTGAGCGCGTATTGTGGGCGCTGGATCGTGGCGAGAGGCCAACCTCGATTGCGCGTCGTTTGGAAGTGAGCCGTGTTTGGGTTTATCAGGTTCGTGATCGCGAGCAGAAGTCGGGGAAGCGGACCAGTTTTCAGATCGGCGGCCATCGCCGTTCCCGGGTGGCTGAGATGGAGTCGGTGCTGCGCGGCTGGATCGAGCGAGAGCCCGATCTTGCCTTGTCGGAATTGTCCGAGCGGCTGGCCAAGCAGGGTGTTTTGATTAAGCCCGGCGCCCTGTGGCATCAGTTGAACAAATGGAATCTAACCTTCAAAAAAAACCCTGCACGCCAGCGAGCAAGAACGCGAGGACGTGCAGCAGGCGCGGCGAGCATGGGTTGAAGCCTTACCGGCGATGGATAAAGAGAAGCTAGCATTCATCGATGAAACATGGACATCGACCAGCATGACGCGGCGCTGCGGACGATCCGCAAGGGGGGAGCGCTGTATCGGCTCAGCACCGCACGGGCACTGGAAGACGACTACCTTTGTCGCTGCTCTGCGCCGCCGCCGATTGACCGCGCCGATGGTTACCGACGGACCGATGGATGGAGAAATGTTTCTCGCCTATGTGCGCGGGTTCTTGTGTCCAACCCTGCAGCCGGGAGACATCGTTGTCCTGGACAACCTAAGCAGCCACAAGGTAACAGGCGTTGCCGAAGCAATCCAGGCGGCAGGCGCGACCCTGCTCTATCTGCCGCCTTACTCTCCCGACTTCAACCCTATCGAGAAGTTCTTTTCCAAGCTGAAAGCGCTGCTCCGAAAAGCAGCCAAACGATCCATCGATGCCCTGTGGAAGGAAATCGGTGACCTCCTCAATGCCGTTACGCCAGACGAATGCTCAAACTTCTTCGCCTCATGCGGATATGTAAACACTTAAATCGAAAATGCTCTAGCTCTGCGGCGTCAGCACCGGAATCCCATCCACGATCGGATAACCGCGCCCGCACGCCACGCACACCATCCGCTCCGCCTCTGCGCGCAGCTTGCCATGGCACGCCGGGCACGCCAGCAGGCAAAGCACCCTCGGGTCCATCCTGCCGCGCGGGTCTGCCGCCTTCTGAGTCACTGATCGAGCCCCGTTCTGATCACTGATCACTGTTACTGAATCGTCGCATCCGGCTCCGCCACCACCGCGCCGTGGCTGGTCCGCGTAGGCCGCCCCGCAAACTCCGCCTCGATCTTCTCGTTCGTCCCCGCCTTGGCAAACTCATAGGCCACGCGGATGCCGTTGTAAATGGCGTTGTCGTTCGACGAACCGTGGCCGATGATGCACACGCCCCGCACTCCCAGCAGCGGCGCGCCGCCGTACTCCGTGTAGTCCAGCCGCCGGCGGAAGTCGTTGAACGCCTGCCGCGAGAGCAACGCGCCCACCTTCGCCGTCACCGTCCGCGTCAGCGACTCGCGCAGCACGTCGCGCACAAACCGCCCGATCCCCTCGCTGGTCTTCAGCGCCACGTTGCCTACAAAGCCATCGCACACAATCACGTCGACATTGCCGTTGAAGATGTCGCGGCCTTCCACGTTGCCGATGAAGTTGATAGGCAGCGCCTTCAGCAAAGGCAGCGCCTCGCGGGTCAGCTCGTTGCCCTTGGTCTCTTCCTCGCCAATCGAAAGCAGGCCCACGCGTGGCTTATGGATCTTCAGCACGCTGCGCGCGTACATCTCACCCATCACCGCGAACTGCTCCAGGTTATGCGCCTTGCAGTCCACGTTGGCGCCCACGTCCAGCAGCACGCAGGGGTTGCCTTTTGACGTTGGCATCGGCGTAGCCAGCGCCGGCCGGTCCACTCCCGGCAGCGCTCCCAGCACCATCTTCGCCGTGGCCATGGCCGCGCCGGTGTTTCCGGCGGTCACAAAGCCGGCGCAGCTTGTGCTCCCGCACCAGCTTCAGGCCGACGCGCATGGAGCTGTCTTTCTTGGCGCGCACCGCGTGCGCCGCCTTCTCCTCCATGCCGATGCGTTCCGAGGCATGAACCACGGAAATGGGAAGGTCTTCGTTTTCCAGGTGCTCGTCCAGCAGGTCGCGCAGCTCCGGCTCCGGCCCCACCAGGTGCACCCGCACCGGCAAAGCGCGGCAGGCCAGCATCGCGCCCCGAATCTCAGGCTCGGGGGCCTTGTCGCTGCCGAATGCGTCCAGCGCAATGTCAATGAGCATGCGGGCGCTCGCGGACTGAGTTACTTGGCTTCCTTCACGTCCAGAACGGCGCGGCCCTTGTAGGCTCCGCACTTGAGACAGGCGCGGTGGGGCAGCTTCTTCTCGTGGCAGTTGGGGCACTCTGAGAGTCCTCCAGCGGTCAGAAAGTCGTGGGCGCGGCGGTTGGCAGTGCGGCGCGTGGAGTGCCGCCGTTTCGGATTGGGCATCGTCTAATTCCTCTCGTGTCCCGCGTAGGTGCCCCATCCTAAGCCGCGCCGTTGTTTCTGGCGGCCTAGGGTGGGAGACAAAGCCCGTCGGCGGTGCACCGTAAACTTTGGGCCTTTCAGGACTTGATCCGGCCACGCAGACCGGCCAGCGCCTCCCAGCGGGGGTCCGAATGGCCTTCCTCGCAGGTGCATGGCTGGCTGTTGCGGTTCCCTCCGCAGCGCGGGCAAAGTCCCTTGCAGTCGGGCTTGCACAGGGTGCGGACCGGCAGGGACAAAAGCACCTGCTCCCTCAGCACATCTTCAAGCAACAGACTGTCTTTTTGATAATACCCGATTTCGGTTTCGCCCGCCGAGATGGCGCGGTCCGGCGATCCGGCGTCGGCGCCGAGAGGGCGGAAGATCAGGTCGAAATCGGCCTCCAGCGTCATCCCCACCGGCTCCACGCAGCGCGCGCAGGGCGACTCAAAGTTGCCGATGAAGTGCCCCCTCAGGCGGATGTCGGCCACGATGTCCTTCGGTCCGCGGTGCTCGTGGATGACCTCGGCGCGTCCCTCTGTTGCCAGACTGCCCTTCTGCGCGGCTTCTTCTCCGTAGTCGATGGTTCCCGGCTTGTACTGGAGATCGAAGTCGATGGGCTCTTTTTCGAGTTCCACTATCTTGAATTCCATACAGTTAAGAGCGTACGGCGGAGCAGGCTACCCGTCAATGATTCCCCCGGGTACCATGCTTCGCTATCAACAATAGAGAAAGTGTTCCGGAGAACTGGCACGCTGTCCTCGGGACCCGTGGATTCAACAGGATGCGGAAGAACTCTCCGCAAATGTAAAAAATTCGTCAGGGCACGACTTTAGTCGTGCCGCAAACGCTCAAACAAAGAACTTGGGCTTTAGCCCCTGAGGTTTTTCGCATCGACTTCATTGCTTCCACGAGTTTTTCCGCAGCCTCTCAAGCCCAGTTCTCGGCATCTGCCCTCCCAGGGTATCCGCCGTCACAGACTAGCTCCCCACCGGCGCACATACTCGAACCTTGAGTCGAACTTCGCCCGCCCTCCGGCGGGCGTCGTCGTTTAGGAGCAGGTCTTGGAGCAGATTGTCTGAACCATGAATACGGCATCCAAACCGGCAGCTTACCCCATGGTTCCCCTCGGGACCCCTGGCCGACCTCCCCGCCCCTCCTCCCCCCAAAGGTAACCACTCAAGGCCCGCCGGCCACCCGGACTCCATCAAATCCCCTCATCTACGGGGAACAAACGGCAAATCAAGGCCCAAATCAGGCACCCCCCTACCCACCGAAGGTAACCATCCCCTCCACCGAAAAGCGATTAAAAAGCGAACGGGTGTGCGCAGTTTATGGCCCTATCCGTTTTTTTAGCGGTTCCATCCAGGTTTGAGATTGCCTTTTCCATTGGACATTGCAAAGGAGCGTATGCTAGCTTCTTTGCAATGTCCAAAGGAGCGGTGGCGATGGGCGAAGGCAAGTCGGAAGTCCTGCAGGGGACGCTGGATCTGATGGTGTTGAAGACCCTGTACGCGATGGGGCCGCTGCACGGCTTCGGGATTGCGCGGCGGATCGAGCAGGTGAGCGATGGGGTTCTGGATCTGAACGAGGGCACGGTGTACACGGCGTTGCTCAGGCTGCAGCAGCAGGGATGGATCGCGTCGGAATGGGGAACCAGTGAGAACAACCGCAAGGCGCGGTTCTATTCGATTACGCGAGAGGGCGCGCAACAACTGGAGCGCGAGACGGAGAACTGGGAGCGGGTGGCGGGCGTAATGGATCGGGTGCTGAAACTCGAGAAGCAGGGGTGAGGCGATGCGGAAACTGCGAATGCTGTGGGCGCGAGTGATGGGGCAGGCGAAACAGGGTCGCGAGGACGAGGCCTTCGACGAGGAAGTTCGCGAGCACATTGACCTGCTGGAGAAGCGTTACCGGGCGCAGGGGATGAGCGCGCTGGACGCGGCGCGTGCGGCGCGTCGGCAGTTCGGCAACGTGACGGCGCTCAAGGAGAAGCAGCGGGCGCAGCGCGGGATTTTATCGCCCACGGAGTGGTGGCGGGATGTTCGATTTGGCATGCGCATGCTGGCCAAGCGACCCGCCTCGAATGTGGCAGTGGTCGTAGCGCTGGCGCTGGGGATCGGCATGAACTCCGCAGTGTTCACGTTTGTGAATGCGCTGCTGCTGCGGCCTCCGCAGGGCGTAAGCCAGACGCGCAAGATGATTGAGCTGTGGTTGAAGCGGCCGAAGCAGACCGGGCCGCAGGGCTATCTGCCGTTCAACTATCCCGACTACACGTACTATCGCGACCACGCGCGCTCGCTGGAGGGGTTGCTGGCCTTCGATGGAGATGGCGTGGACGTGATCTGGAATCACGCCGGGTCGGGACAGAACCTGAATGTGGCGGCGGCCTCGGGGAATTTCTTTTCACTGCTGGGAGTGAATGCGGCCATGGGGCGGGTGCTGTCAGTGGACGATGACCGCATCGACAATCCTCGGCAGGTGGTGGTGCTGAGCTACGCGTGCTGGAAGGACAAGATGGGCGCGGACTCGGACATTCTGGGGCGGACGCTGATGCTGAACGGCGCGGCGTTCACGGTGGTAGGCGTGGCGCCGGAGAAGTTTACCGGACTGATGATCGCGACCGAACCGGATATGTGGGCGCCGCTGACGGCGCAGGAGAGTCTAACGCACGACAAGGGACGCCTGGCGGATCGCAACACCTCCTGGCTGATTGTGGCGGGGAAGATGCGCAACGCTGGCGACAGGAAAAATGTGCAGGCGGAGATGCACGTGCTGGCGAAGCAGTTGGGGCTGGCGCATCCCGAAGAGGACGAAATTCCGGACGCGGAGGTGTATGCGATGACGCTGATGCCGGGACCGTTCCGCGGGTACGTTTTTGCGTTTACGGGATTGCTGATGCTGGTGTTTGTGCTGGTGCTGCTGATTGCGTGCACCAATGCGGCCAGCCTGCTGCTGGCGCGGGCAACCGGACGCACACACGAGATGGCGACGCGGGCGGCGCTGGGCGCGGGACGCGCCCGATTGGTGCGGCAGATGCTGGTGGAGAGCCTGATGCTGGCCGGGTTTGCCGGCGCGGCGGGCGTGGCCATTGCCTGGGCGATGTCGCGGCTGCTGATGGAACTGAAGCCGGGGAATCTGCCCATCATGCTGGAGATTCCGATGGATTGGCGGGTGGTGCTGTTCACTGCGGGTGTGTCAGCGGCGACAGGAGTGGTGTTCGGGCTGGCGCCGGCGCTGCGGGCGAGCCGTGTGGAGGCGGCGCGGGTGCTGCGGGAAGAGTCGCAGACAGCGGGACGGAAGAAGGCGCGCATGCGCAATGTGCTGGTGGTGGCGCAGATGGCGATGTGCGTGGTGCTGCTGGCCGGGGCGAGCCTGTGCGTGCGCAGCCTGATGAACGCGAATGCGATCGATCCGGGATTCGATACGCATGGAATAGCGCTGGCGGACCTGGATCCGGGGAGTCTCGGTTACTCGCCGGAGAAGGTGAAGAGTTTTTATACGCTGCTGCTTGACCGCGTGCGGCGGCTGCCAGGAGTGACGTCGGCCAGTTACGCCAAATGCCTGCCGCTGGGGACGTCGCGTGAGAGTAACGCGGCAGGGAAATTCGTGGGGACCGACCCGAATGCGATCCCGGTGACGGTGTTTCGCGTGGAGCCGGGATTGCTGGCGACGATGGGGATTCCGCTGCTGCGGGGGCGGGACCTAACGCAGAAGGAGGCGGACAGCGGCACGCCGGATGGTGTAGTGATCAACGAATACCTGGCGCGGCGGCTGTGGCCGGGCGAGGATCCGGTGGGCAAGCACCTGGCGCTGCGCGGAGAGAAGACGACCAGCCAGGTGGTTGGCGTGGTGAAGAACGGTAAGTACCACACGCTGGGCGAAGGGTCGGTGGCGGCGGTGTTTCGCGGGACGTTGCCGCCGGCGCGGACGCTGGTGGTGCGCACCGCGGGCGATGAGCGGGCGGTGCTGGACGAGGTGCGGCGCGAGGTTCCAATCGTCGATCCGTTGATGACGACTACGCTGGTGCAGACGATTGGGGATTTTATGGCGCTGCCGCTGTTTCCGGCGCGGGCCACGGGCTGGCTGCTGGGCGTATCGGGCATATTGGCGGTGGTGATGACGGCGATCGGGCTGTTCGGAGTGATTGCCTACGTGGTGTCGCAGCGGACGCATGAGATCGGAGTGCGCATGGCGCTGGGGGCGCGGCGGAGCGATGTGCTGAAGATGGTGATGGGACAGGGATTACGCCTCACCGGGATTGGGCTGGCGATCGGGCTGGTGGCCGCTCTCGCGGCGGCGCGGCTACTGGCGCCCCTGCTCTACGGGATTGGGGCAGACGATCCGGCAACGATGACCGCGGTGGCCGTGGGACTGGCGGCGATTGCGATGCTGGCGTGTTATCTGCCGGCGCGGAAGGCGATGCGGGTGGAACCGGCGACGGCGCTGCGGTATGAGTGAGGTCATAGGGGGTAATTTCCCACACATTTCGCGATGAGGCTGCGGCCAACCTTTGAGAATTCACGTGTCAGGTTTCAGGTTTCGCGGATCGGGATTGGCGAATCGCGTTGATCTGGGCAGCGTGGCGGATGGGGTGGAGGGCGATCAGGAGAAGCATCTCGTAACAATTGAGCGGCCGGGCGATTAGCGGGTGCTCGACCAGCGAAGAGCGCAGGTCGCCGGAGAAGGTTTCGACGAACTCGATGGTCTGTACGCGAACGGCGCGTAAACGGTGGAGAGCTTGAGCGAGCGTGGCGCAGTCGCCGATGGGAAGGACGGGGTCGGGGGCGTCGATTTTGCGTTCGCGATTGAGGGCGAGGGATTCGAGGCGGGCTTCGCGCGCGGGATCGGCGTGAGAGACGGCGCTGGGCACGGCATGGCGAAGCCGGTCGAGGAGGAAGGCCTCAGAAGCGGCGACGTGCTCAACGATTTCGACGATGGACCATTGGTCAGGAGATGGCTTCGCAGTGGCGGATCCGGAGTCGACGCCTCCAAGCGCGGTCTGGAGTGCGGACTCCCCTTCGTTGAAGCGATTGAGGATTTCTTGCTTTGCCGCATCCATAGGCAGTCTCCACTTCTCCTGATGCATGCAAGCCGCTGATTCGGCTTGACTTAGTAGTCCATATTCTGATATAATACTAAAGTGGCTGCGCGCTCTGAAAGTCACAATCAAAGCGCAGCCCGAGGAGAAATAGCCATGCCTGAAACCACCCCGGCCGCTTGCTTCTTCGCCGCTTGCGAGCGCAACATCGCCGAAAGCAACATCGACGGCCTCGTCGCACAATTCGCCGAAACTTATCTCAACGGCGGCCCACACGGCTACCAGTTCTTACATTCGACCGATCTCGCTGCCGGCCTCCCTCGCCGCCGTCAGCTCCTGAACTCGCTCGGCTGCGGGCCATCCCGGCTCGTCTCCCTCACCGAGACTCCGCTCGGCGATCGCTTCGTCCTGGCCCAGACTCGCTGGCAGTTCGCCGTCGGGGGCGTGGAGGATCCGATCCTGATCGACTCCAGTTTCCTCCTCGACATCACAGAGCCGGCGCGGATCCTCGTTTACATCTCTCATCACGATCTGGTCGCAATCTTCAAATCCAGGCAACAAACATCGGGAAGCTCGCAGGTATCCTGAGGGCATGACATCGCAAGACGGTGTGCCGCCGCAGCTCAGAATCCGGGCTGCAACGGCGGCAGACCAGGAGCGCCTGATCCCGCTCATCAACTCGGCCTTCGCGATTGAGACATTTCTCGAAGGCGACCGCACCAATCCCGAGCGGATGGCCGAAGCCATGGGCAAGGGAACCTTTATGGTGGCTGAAGATGCCAAAGTGCGGTTGGCCGCGTGCGTGTACGCGGAGGTTAAGGGCGAGCGGGGATACGTGGGCCTGCTCGCCGTCGATCCTGCGCGGCAGGGACAGGGCATTGGCCGCCTGATGATGACGGCCGCTGAAGATCACTTGCGCCGTCACGGCTGCATGGCCGTCGAAATCATCGTGCTGAGCCTGCGGACTGACCTGCCGCCGTTCTACGAACGGCTGGGCTATGCGGTGACGAGCCGTGAACCCTTCACCCCGCAGCGAAAGGTGAGGGAGGGCTTCGAGTGTCACGCGATCAAGATGTCGAAACAGCTTTGATATTTATCGTCCGGTTGCCGCCGGCGCGTTTCGGGGCCCGTTTAGATACTTCGCTGCAAAATCGAGGAACGCGGGCCAGTTGGGCTTGGGCGTGTGCCCTCCGGAGTGCTGTCGGAAGGCGAGGTTGCCTTTGACGAGTGCGGTTTCGACGGGAGGAAATGCGCTGGTTTCGAGTCCTTCGACGCCAAGGAGGCGATAGACGGGCGTGGCCGCAACTTCGGCCAGAAACATGCCGCGGGGATCGGCCCAGCCGTCGCCGTTGGGGTTGGCGTAACCGTCGCCGTTGTTGGATCCGCTGCCGATGAAGACCGGGCGCGGCGCGCAGAGGGCGATGAGCTCGTGATTATCGACGGGGAGATCGCCGGCGTTCAACGTGCCGTCGTACTCGAGAAAAGTGCCAGCCATCCAGTGGTACTCAGTGGAGCTGGCCAGGTTGGGGATGGGTTCGCCGAAGATGTGCCGATAGAGCTTGGCGCCGCCTTCTCCGGAGGAAGAGCTGTAGGCGACGGCGAAGCGGGTATCGTAGGCCATGGCGACGAGGACTGCTTTGCCGTAGCGCGAGTGGCCTTCGAGGGCGACGCGGCGGGCGTCGAGGACGGGGTTGGTGGCGAAGTAATCAAGGCATCGGCTAGCGCCCCAGGACCAGGCCTTGAGCGCGCCCCAGTCGTCGACCGAGCGGGGCTGCCCATGGTTCATTAGGCCGATGATGCCATCGGTGAGCCCCGCGCCGTCGTCGGCCTGGATGCTGGTGGGCTTGAGCATGGCGAAGGCCCAACCGCGTTGCAGCACGGGAATCGGATCGACACTGTAATGGGCCCACGGGCCAGTAGATGCTTCCGGCAGCGGCTTCGCCATCGCCTTGTCAAAGTCTTCTGGGAATTCGAGCTCCATGACGACGGGAACGCGGCCACGGGCGTGCGCGGGAATGGCGAGGAGAAGCTGAATGTCGACGTGGATGGCGGGATCGATCGAGTTATCGACGTGACCGACCAGGTGCTGAATCGTCAGATCCACGCCGCCCTGCTTTGCAGCAGACTCGGCAGTCACCTTCCAGGTCACGTTGGGCAGATTCGGTGGCGTGCGGCCGAGGAGTTCGCGGTCATACAGGGCCTGAATCTGAGGCCGGCGGTGCGCAAACCATTCGGGAGCGGTGGTGACGCGGCTGCCGTCCTGAAATCGCATCGGATCGGGCAGATTGGGATAAGGATTCGCTTTGGCTTCGTCGTAGTTGCAGGAGTCGGGCGCTTTCGCGTTGCCGGATTGCGAAGGGCGGAGTTGGCTGAGCCCGAGGAGATGCATGAGCCGGTCGCGATCGTCGGCGGCGGTCAGATGCACCGGCGCGCCTGGCTCGGCGGCCTGCGCGGGCTTCGCCGCGGGTGGGGCGGTCTGGCTGCTGGGAGCCGGAGTGGACTGCGCGGCGAGGGGAATGGCGGCGAGGAGCAGTACCAAGAGCGGCGCGCGGAAGAGCATTTCGAAACCTCGGCGGAGAGTGATGGCGGAGCGCAGGAAGAATATCGATTTGGCAGGAGCGAGGCAAGCGCCGACGGGGAGACTTCCCATGTCCAGCAGACGCGGTCCATTCGGTTCTGGGGAGTCCGTTCGAGCGCGATTGGGGGGTCAAGTCGCGGGCCGGCGCGCCGATGAACCAAGGGAAGCGAATCGGAAGGGGTGGGGCATGTCTGCCATTCGCAATCTGCCTATTTCGCGCAAGTTTTATGGCGCGTTCGGTATTGTATGCAGCCTGTGTATCGTGCTGGGGGCATATACGTTCCTGGCATTTCGCGGCATTGCCGGCAATACGGTGGTGGTAAGCGGGAACCATCTGCCGGCGCTGATACGGATTGGGGATTTCCGCAACGCGGTAAGCACGCTGCGCAGCGAGGACCTGGAGCTGTTGCTGTGCCAGACGCCGGCCTGCACCGCTGCGCACGGTGCCAGACGCAAGCAGGCGGTGGCCGATTACCAGGAGGCGCTGGATGCGATGCAGGCTTTGATTCTGCCCGAGGAGCGCGGTCAGTATCAGCAGTTCGTGAACTCGATTCAAACGTACCAAGCGGCAAGCGACCGCGCGGCGGCGCTGGAAGCTTCTGCCAAGATCGGCGATGCGCTGGACTTGTTGTCGGCTGACGCTACAACGGGGGCGTTGAATGCGGCGTTGAAGGCGGCGGACCAGCTGTTCCAGCATCATGAGAAGCTGGCCAGCGACAAGGCGCAAAGCGCGTCGGACTCGAGTTCACGCGCCACGTGGATCGATTTGGCGGTAACGCTGCTGATTGTGGCGCTGTGCGCGCTGGTGGGTGTGTGGACTGACGCGGTTGATTGCGCCGCGCATTCTGCGGGCGACGGCGGCGCTGGAAAAGCTGGCGTCAAAGGACCTGACGGCGGCGCTGCGAGTATCGGCGAGCGACGAGATCGGTCGATTGGGCGACGCGCTGAATACCAGTGTAGCGGTGCTCAGGGAAGTGATCGAGTCAGTGGGCAAGGGAGCGGAAACGCTCTCGAGCGCGACTAACCAGATGAGCGCGCGGGCGGTGGAGAGCGCGGCCAACGCGAACACGCAGTCGAGCAAGACCAACCAGATTGCAGCGGCGGCGCAGGAGATGACAGTTACGATCGGCGAAATCAGCCAGAACGCGGAGAATGCGGCGCGGGCCAGCCGCCTCTCAGCGGAGACGGCGGACCAGGGCGGCGCGGTGATGCAGGCGGCGGCGGAAACCATGGAACGCATTGCGTCCGCGACCACATCCGTGAGCGAGAAGATGACGTCGCTGGCGGCGCGCAGCGAGGAGATCGGCAAGGTGGTCAACGTGATCCAGGAGATCAGCGAGCAGACCAACCTGCTGGCGCTGAATGCGGCCATTGAGGCGGCGCGCGCAGGCGAGCACGGACGCGGATTTGCGGTGGTGGCGGGAGAAGTGCGGCGGTTGGCGGAGCGGACCAAGAGCGCGACGGAAGAAATTGCGGGAACCATTCGCAGCATTCAGGAGGAGACGCGGGCCACGCTGGAAGTGATGGACTCAAGCCGTGCGTCGGTGGAGACCGGCCTGGAGGAGACCAGCCGCGCGCGCAAGAGCCTGGAGGCCATCATCGACTCGTCAAAGGAAGTGGAGCAGCAGATCAACATGATTGCAACGGCGGCCACAGAGCAGACCTCGGCTTCGGGCGAGATTTCGGAGTCGGCCGGGCACATTTCGCAGATTGCGACCGAGTCGGCGCACACGGCGGAAGAGGCGGTGGAAGCGCTCAAGAACCTGGCCTCGCTGGCCGGGGAACTGGATGGAATGATCCGTCAGTTCCGGCTGGGCGAGGATGGGCAGGCGGGTGGCCGTGTTGCGCCGCATGCCAAGGGCGCCGGGCATGGCGGCGCTGCGCGCGGCGCATTTGTAGATCGAGAACAAATTCCTAGTGCGCCCCGGCAGCCGGATAAGTACGACGCTGCCGGGGCCTTTTTTTGCTCATCCATACCGACGAGGCTGATGGAATTACGCAGAGCTTTCATCTTCCTTCCCTGCCCGCACTGCAAGAATGGAATCGATGGTGAGCGGAGGCTGCTATGGTAGCCTCCGTTTGAAGGGCCGCGGCACTGCATCCCGCTGGAGCGGCGCGACCAACCCGGCCCGAACGCATCAAAATGTTCGGGGAGGAAGGACCGACGAATGAGCGCCGTCAACTACGACCTGACCGTGATCGGCTCCGGTCCTTCGGGACAGCGGGCCGCGGTGGCCGCAGCCAAGATGAAGAAGCGCGTTGCCGTGGTGGAAGCGCGGTCGGTGGTGGGCGGCGTGTGCATCAACACCGGGACCATTCCGTCGAAGACGATGCGCGAGGCGGTGCTGCACCTTTCCGGATACAACTACCGTTCCATTTACGGGATGAATTACAAGGTAAAGGAAAAGATCACCATGGGCGACCTGGCCTTCCGGGTGCAGGCGGTGATCAAAACCGAAGTGGACGTGACCGAGGCGCAGCTTTCGCGCAATGGAATCGAAGTGGTTCACGGGATGGCGCATTTCGTCGATCCGCGCCATGTGCGCGTGGAGGGCCCGCAGGGCGACACCACGCTCGAGTCGGAGCGCATCATCATCGCGGTGGGAACCAAGCCGGCGTCGTCGCCGAAGGTGCCCATCAACGGACGCACCATCGTCAACAGCGACCAGATACTCGACCTTCCCGCGCTCCCGAAATCGATGATCGTGGTAGGCGGGGGCGTGATCGGGGTCGAGTATGCGTGCATGTTCGCCATCCTCGGCGTGCGCGTAACTGTGATCGAGAAACGGCCGAAGCTGCTGGAGTTCGCCGACCAGGAAATCATCGAGGCGCTGAGCTACCACTTGCGCGACAGCCGCGTAACTCTGCGCCTGGGCGAAGAGGTGCAGAGCGTGGAGGAGCTGCCGGACGGGACGGTGGTGGCGAATCTGGAGAGCAAGAAGCGAATCTCCGGCGATGCGCTGCTGTTCGCGGTGGGCAGGCAGGGAGCCGTGGAGGACTTGAATCTGGCGGCGGCAGGAATTGAGGCGGACCCCCGCGGGCGCATTCCGGTGGACGAGAGCTACCGCACCAAGATGGATCACATTTACGCGGTCGGGGACGTGGTGGGATTTCCCGCGCTGGCGTCGGTTTCAATGGAGCAGGGGCGGATTGCGGCGCACCGCGCTTTCGACGACAACCTGACCAAGTCGAATCCCAGCTTTTATCCCTACGGCATCTACACCATCCCCGAGATCAGCTTTATCGGCAAGACCGAAGAGCAACTGACCGACGAGGATGTGCCCTACGAAGTGGGGATGGCCTATTACCGCGAGGTGGCTCGGGGACAAATCCGCGGCGATACTACCGGGCGGCTGAAACTGATCTTCCACCGCGAGACGCGCAAGGTGCTGGGCGTGCACATCATCGGCGAGGGCGCGGCGGAGCTGGTGCACATTGGCCAGGCGGTGATGACGCTGGACGGCACGGTGGATTATTTCGTGCAGACTGTTTTCAACTACCCCACGCTGGCGGAGTGCTACAAGGTTGCGGCGTTCAACGGGCTGGGCCGCCTGATGCGCTACCAGGCGGGCTGAAGCCGAAGAGTGGAGGATGCGATGACGATCGCCATCGGCGTGGTGATAACCGAGCACATTGTGGCGGGGCGGCTGGAGGAGCACAAGCTGGCAGGCAAGCCGGTGCGGTTCCCGGCGGATCGGAATGAACTGGACGCGCTTCAGTCGATACCGAGCGGGGAGCTCATCGACGTGGTCGCGTCGCAAGTGGCGGAGCTTGCGGGCAAGGGCGGCAAGGTGGATGCCATCGGCGTGGCCGTGCCGGGGGTGGTGCGGCACAACATTGTGGAAGAAAGCCCGAACCTGAAGCAGCTGAAAGGGACGCACCTGGGCCAGGAACTGAGCCAGGTGCTGGCCGAGCGGGGAATCGTAGCGCCGGTGCACATTGCCAATGATGCCGATGCGATTGCCGCGGGCGTGGCCGCCACTCGCGGCCACCTGAACCGGCTGACGCGGGTGTGGACCATCGGCAATGGAATCGGCTACGGCCGCTGGCCCTACGTGGAAGGCGTATGGGAGGGCGGACACATTACCGTGAGCCTGGACCCAAAAGAGCGCTACTGCGGATGCGGCGGCGTGGGCCACCTGGAAGGCATCATGGGATATCGCGCTATGCGGCTGCGCTTCCTGGACAAGGAGCCGGAAGAGGTGTTCGCGGCCGCCAAACAGGGCGATGCGAAATGCCGCGAGTTTGTGGATCTGTGGCACCGCGCCCTGGCAGCGGCCACGGCCTCATTCATCCACCTTGCGGGTCCGGGACGGTTCTACTTCACCGGACACAACGTGGGTTTCCTCGATGTCTCCACGCTACGCGCGCACATGGAAACCATGGTGAAGATGAGCCCGCTGCAGAGCTTCAGCCTGGAAGTGCTGGAGCCGGATGACGAAACGGCGCTGATCGGCGCGGGCGTGAGCGCGCTGCGGGCGTTGACGTGGTGAGAACAGGGACCAAGGGACCGAGGGACCGAGGTCACTCCACCCGCAAAGCCTTCATGGGGTCGAGGCGCGACGCGCGCACCGCCGGTATCCAAGTAGCTATCAGCGCCACCAGGGTGAGCACAATCGGCACGATGATGAATGCCGTCGGATCCCAGCTCTTGACGCCGTAAAGCGAGCTGGCGATCAGCCGCGTGAGGCCGAATGCAGCGCCCACGCCAATCACCACTCCGGCCAGCGCCAGCTTCATGCCTTGCCACACCACCATGCGCCGAATGGCTTGGCGATCCGCCCCCAGGGCCATGCGGATACCGATCTCCTGCACGCGCTGCGTCACCGAGTAGGCCATCAGGCCGTAGATGCCGATGGCTGCCAGCACCAGTGCCGCCAGCCCGAAAATGGTGAGCAGCAGCATGTTGAAATCGTCACGCGCCATCGATTGGGCCTCAACCTCATCCATCGTTCGGATGTGCGCCACCGGGAATCCGCCGCTGGCATTGCGCAGTTGTTCCTGGACGGCCCCGGCCAACTCGAGCGGCTCCACGCGCGTGCGCACCACCCAGGTCAGCGGCAGCACTCGCGAGGTGAGCGCCGTGACGCCATCCGTCACCTGTGCCAGGGGAACAATCATGAGCGGGCCGGGTTGGCGATTCAGTGCGTCGTCGCGCACGTCGCCCACAATGCCGACGATGATGCGCGCCGGCTCATTGAACTCCGGCCCCACACCCTTGCCGATTATGATTTGCTGGCCCAGCGGATCCTCGCCCTTTTTCCAGTACTGGCGCGCCATCGCCTGGGTGATGATGACCACTCCGGGCGCGGCTGCGTCATCGTTCACCGTAAAATCGCGGCCGCGGAGAATGGGAATCTTGAATGCCGCGAAGTAGCCGGGCGACGTCGCCTTCCAATCCGCGTCGCCGGTGTTGGGCCCATTCGTTGTGGGACGTCCCCACGATGTAGAACGGCAGGCCGAAGCCTCCCTGCAACGGCAACGAGTTGGTCACGGCCACAGCTTCCACGCCGGGAATGGCGGCAATGCGCTCGCGGCTGTCGCGAACCAGTTGCGCCACGCCCGCGGTCTT
Organism: uncultured Acidobacteriota bacterium; assembly: GCA_963788435.1. Lineage (GTDB taxonomy): Bacteria > Acidobacteriota > Terriglobia > Terriglobales > Acidobacteriaceae > Telmatobacter. Next base: position 17,486 of record CAWBIG010000098.1, read on the forward strand.
CTCATAGCGATCGCCGGTCAAAGCCATCTCCATGGTGAGCAAGTTGTGCGTGTCGTAGCCGGGGTTGACCATGCGCAGCGCAATGAAAGTGCGGATAAGCAGCGCCGCGCCCACCAGCAGCACCAGCGCCAGGCCAACTTCGGTCACAATCAGCATCGAGCGCGCCTTGCTTTGCTTCAGGCCGAAGCCCGAGCGGCTGCCGCTTTCGTTCATGGTGCGGGCCAGGTCAGGCCGGGATGCGCCGATGGCCGGAATGAGTCCGAAGAGAATGCCGGTCAGCACCGAAATGCTTATGGTGAACAGGGCCACGCGCCAATCCACGGTAACGCCGGCGCCGTTTTCGCCAATGCGCGGGATATCTCCGGGCCGGATGCTCAGCAGCCAGCGCACGCCCGCAAAACCGAGGCCCAGGCCCACCGCGCCGCCGATCAGCGCCAATAAAACACTCTCCGTCAGTAGTTGCCGGATCATGCGGATTCGCGGTGAGCCCAAGGCGGCACGAATGGCGAACTCGCGCTTGCGGCCGGCGGCGCGCACCATCAGCAAATTGGCCACGTTGGCGCAGGCAATCAGCAGCACAAAGCTGACGGCGCCAATCAGCACCAGCAGCGAATTGCGTGCGTCGCCCACGATAGCATCCTTGAGTAGCTCCGCGTTGAACCCGCCATCCGGATCGGCGTCCGGATACTTGCGATTGAACTCTGCGTGCGCCAGCTTGAGCTGGGCCTTGGCCTGGTCAAGGGTAACGCCAGGCTTGAGGCGCGCCGCAGCCCTGAAGTAGTGCGCATCGTCATCGGAGTTGGGCGGGAACTGGAACGGAAGCCAGACATCGACCGCCGGATCGGTGATGAAATCCCGATCGGTGACACCGAGCACGGTGTACGGTTCGCCGCTGAGTGAGATGGTCTTGTCCACCATGTGCGGGTCGCCGCCAAACTTGCGTACCCAGAATCCATAACTCATGACGACCACGTTGCCCCCGTGGGGCAGGTCTTCCTGCGGGGTAAAAATACGCCCCAGCAGCATGCGCGCGCCAAAGAGCTGGAAGTAATCCCCAGTCACGTGCACGCCGTGGATCTGTTCCGGGATCCCGCCGGTCAGGTTCAATCCGATTCCGGTGCCGTTGTATGCGGCTACGTCCTGAAAGACGTTGCTCTGCTCCTGCCAGACGTGGAAATCGGTCACCGAGGCGCTCGCATCGCCTTGATCTCCGCGATAGGTATGGAGGAACTGGACGATACGATCGGGCTGAGGATAGGTGAGCGGCTTCAGCAGCACTGCGTTCACCACGGAAAAAATGGCGGTGTCAGCCCCGATTCCCAGCGCCAGCGCGGACACTACGGCGAGGGTGAAACCGGGGTTCCTGAAAAACATGCGCAGAGCGTGGCGAATATCTGCGATGAACACGTCCGCAAGAACCTCCAGGGAAAACGTGGGAAGCGGCCCGAGCAGGTTACGAAAAGGGAAGGTCAAATGGGAGGGGAAACGCCTGCTAAGTAAATAGTAAGGCCAATCCGAGGGACGAGCGGGACCAGTCTTTGAGACCAGGCGCAGCCGGAGTGGCAAGCAGCGCGGAGCACTTTCAGGTGGGATCGACGCTTATCGTTTTCGCAGATACGTTTGCGAGATGCGGTCGTGCCAGCTCAGGTGGTCCTCATCGAAGATGGACCAGGCGAAGCCGAGGCCGACGGGGACCAGCGAAAGAACCGTGGCCCCGAGGCGGCGCCGCATCTGCGCGGGCGTGGGCCTCTCATCGTCGAATGTGCACAGCGCAATGCCGGCGTAGCGCATGCCGGGAGTGGAAAGTCCGGAGGCGAAGAACAGCGCGTGATAGAGGAAGCCGGCAAGGACTATCCCTCCCAGCGCGAGAAATTCCGCCGGCTTTTTCGCGGGCAGATGCTGGATGTGCGATGCGATGTAAAAGGCGGCGGCAAAGAACGCGGCCAGAGTCAGCGATGTGTCGACCACGGTGGACAACAGGCGCAGGCGAAGCGGCGCGAGGAAGAAGCGGGGCTCAAGCGCAGGCGTTTCCGCTGCCTGCGCCAGTTCGGTGGCGGGATGCTCATCCAGTTCGATGCGCGACCACGCCGGCCCGGCCCACGGAGAAGCTTCCACTGCCGTTGGGGCCGGATCAATGGAGATGGCGCCGGGGTCGACTTCGAAGATGCTGAGCTGGCCTTCCGCGCCGGGGCGCGATTCGTACGGTGTTTCCGCGAGACGCGGCCGCATGCGGCGCGTGGCCACAAGCTCACGCGGGAATTGAATCAGATTGGCGTGCGCCGGCTCGGGATCGACCGTGATGGGTTCGCTGCGCAGCGTATCGCTCACCTGCGCGGGGGTCCACCAATCCACGGCTGAGAACTCGAATTCCTCCCGGGGCGCGAGTTTCGGCTCCAGTACGCGCACGGGGACATCCGGATCCCAGCGGATTGTGACCGGACGGAGTTCGGGGCCGAATTGCGGCTCGGTAACGGATTCCCCGGCAAGCGAGTCCATCGGATCTGCAAGGGGTAGAGGGCCAGCGATGTCGGGCGCGGCTTCCGTCACCCGCCCAGCCGGCTCGGCGAAATTGCTCAGCGCCGCGCGTTCGCCGCGCACAATGCTTTCCACAACGGCCGGCCCGTGCTTCGCCGGCGCCTGAGCGGCGGCATGCAATTCAGCCAGCGCATCTTCAGCGACTGCCTGCGCCTCCAGCGCCACTTGCGTGGCAATCTCCGCCGCGCGCACCGCCACGCGAGCCTCTTCGGCCTGCATCTGGCTGTAGCTGGGCGCCTTGGCATAGCGCGCCGCCACGCGCGCGGCGGCCTCGGCGGCTCGGCTGGAGCCAAAATGCTGCGCGTCCTCCGCGGGCTGCGACGGTGAATCAGATCCCTTGCGATTCCGGTGCGCGGCAAGACGGCGGCTTACTTCCTGCTTCCATGCGGGCTCCAAGTGCGGCTGGCCGAGTGTACTCAACGCGATTTCCCTCTCCACTCCGGCTCAACTTCCTTGAACCGGTACGCTGTTCCGCCCCTCCACCGTGCCGATGGACGCGGAGTTGATGTAGAAGAACAGGAGTGCGCGGAGAAAGGAGATGCGCCGCACGGAAGATGGTGCGCCGTGAGAGACTCGAGCCGGGTTGTCCTTAAAGCCAGAGCGCGAGGGAACTCTCGACTACGGGAAGAGCCCGCATTTGCTATGCTGGCCTTAGTCAGCGGATGCGCCCTCGCACCTTTTTGTTTATCACGGCCTCGGTGCTCTGTCACACGTTTACGATGGGGCAGACGTTGACCAATGCGTTACCCTCTGCACAATCCGAAACGCGGCAGCAGAATGCGGCCTCTGCTGCCGATCCTGCCCAACTCCCCGATGATCCCGGGCAGGAGGCCATGCCCGTTGCGCAGCCGCTGCCCGGCCAGACAGCCGGCGTGCCCGTAAGTTGGAAGGCAGACCGGCAAACGTGGGTAGGCAAAACTGCGACGCTTTACGGTGTTACGGAATTCCACTACCGCGATTACGTCCTCAGCGCCGATAAAGTTACTTACAACCAGGACACGACCGAGGCCAACGTCGAGGGTCACATCCACTTGACCGGCGGCCCTGAGGATATCGACATCGCTGCCGCGAGCGGCACTCTCCTCCTGAATGAGCACACGGCGCGGTTCTTTGACGTGACCGGCACCATGGGCATCCGTTCCGCCGGCCGCACTGTGGTTTACTCCACGTCCAATCCATTCATCATTCACGCCCGCGTGCTGCTGGAGACGGGCGAAGGCAGCTACCGCGTGGTGGATGGCTCCATGACCAACTGCAAGCTGCCGCATCCGGATTGGCAGTTGCTGGCGCACTCCATCAAAATTGCCAACGGCCATGCCTCCACCACTAACACCGTCTTCAAGTTCATCGGCATTCCTCTTTTCTACCTTCCCTATTTGCAGCATCCCATCGACGAAAGTGGCCGGCAAAGCGGCTTCTTCATTCCCACCTTGAGCAACTGGTCGTCCATCGCCGGGTACATGTTCGGAGAGCAGTACTACTGGGCCATTAACCGCAGCATGGACATGGTGGTGGGCACCGAGTACTTCAGCCGGCGAGGATGGGCGCCCAAGGGCGACTTCCGCTACAAGGGTCCCGGCCTGGATCATTTGATCGCGCACTGGAGCGCGCTGTTTGATCGCGGCGTCAACGTCGCCCAGACTTCAGGGCCGCAAGCGGGCCAAACCGAGCTGATAAACCAGGGCGGCGTGGACATTACGGCCAACCTGCGGCGGGACTTCTCGCCCCAGATGCGCCTCGCCGGCGATACCGAATACCTGTCCAGCTACACATACCGGCTGGTATTCAGCCCCAACTACTGGCAGGCAGTCAGCTCGGAGGTAAAGAGCGATCTATCTCTCACCCACATCCGCGACGGCCGCGTGCCCTCGGCAGATTTCTCGCGCCTGCAGACGTTTGACGGAACCACGGAGGGCGATGAAGCACGCATTCTCCACCTGCCCCGCCTCCGCTACGACCTGTTGGATCGCCCGCTGGCCGGAGGCCCGGTCTACTGGGGATTGGGTTCGGAGCTGAGCCAGTTGAGCCGCGCCGAGCCCGGCTTCCACGCCCACAACGAGGGCCGCATCGACCTCTATCCGCACGTTTCTCTGCCTCTGGTCGGAGGCGGATGGAGCCTGGTTCCGGAAGCGGCTCTGCGCGGCACGTTCTACTCCGGCAGCCAGGTTCCGGATCTCTCCGGCGCCAACTCCGGCATCCCTACCGTGAGCCACGACCCGCTGCACCGCACTTACGCCGAAGCGGACGTGGATGTGCGTCCCCCGGCGCTGGAACGCGACTTCACCCTCAACGGCGGGCACACCGAGCTGCGCCACGTCATCGAACCGGAGCTCTATTGGCACTACGTCGGCGGCATCGGCAGCCAGGCGCGTAACGTGCTGCAGGTTGACACCAGCGACATTGAGACCAACACCGATGAGGTGGGCTACTCGCTGACGCAGCGCTTCTACCTTCGCTCCACTGAGCCCACGCCCTGCGCGATTTCCAATACGAACGCGGAGGATGACACCGGCAGCGATGCCAAAGCGGCAAACTGCGCCGGCCGCCCGCGCGAATGGGCCAGTTGGCAGCTCGCCCAGCGCTATTACCTCGATCCCAACTTCGGCGGCGCGCTCATTCCCGGCAGCCGCAATGTCTTCTCCTCCACGCTCGACCTGACCGGAGCTTCCTTCCTCACGGCGCCGAGGACCCTGTCGCCGCTTATCAGCCGCATGCGCTTTGAAGCGGTGCCCGACCTGCGCGTTGAGTGGGACATGGACTACGACCCGCAGGCAGGCCGCATCGGAGCCAGCAATATTTTCGCCGGGTATAGTCGCGGCATTACCACGGTTGGGCTGGGCCATGCCCTACTGAACGCAGTCGATCAGCAGGGCACGGCCGCCACCCTCCTACAGAGCCAGCAGCTCGAGCCCTTCATCGAGATCGGCAAGCAGAACCGCGATGGCTTCAACCTGGCCGCAAACGGCGGATATGACTTTGTCCTCGGCCAGCTCCAATACGGAGGTATTCAGGCTGTCTATAACTGGGATTGTTGCGGCCTCACCGTCGGCTATCGGCGCTTCCAGCTGGGCACGTCCGGCCCCAATAGCCGCGATGAAACGCAATACCTCTGGGGCTTCACCCTCGCCAACTTCGGAACACTCGGCGATATTCGCACTACCAACACTGTCTTCCGCAATCCCAACGTCGTGCCGTCCTACTGAACATTTGCGCAAAACCGCAAGCAGGATATGGGAACTGTTGGCGTTCACTCTTTACTCTCTTCACTTTTCACTGTTCCCTGGCAACTGCCCCGGCCGTTCACGTTTCCGCCCGCCGTGCGTCCACTCATCAGGGATGCCCCTGAACCATGCTCCTGAACCGGGCGCTGGGGTATCCTTGAGGGTAGAGGATTCCAACTTGTTTCGCTTTCGCATGATGGCCGTCCTGCTTACGCTGGGACTGGCCGCGGGCTGCAAGGCCCAGCCTTCCACTTCATCCGACCCGGGCCTGAACCGCCGCATTGAAGTCCTGGTCCGCTCGCAGTTCAGCATTCCGCCCCAGGTCGACGTGATCCTGGGCCAGCGCTCGCCCAGCCCGATCAGCGGCTACGATTCCCTGCCTGTCACGCTATCGAGCGGCAGCCGCAAGCAAGTGGTCGACTTCCTGATCTCCAAGGACAACAAGACCCTGGCGCGCCTCGAAACCTTTAGCCTGGACAAGAATCCGGCGCTGAATATCGACGTTCAGGGCCGGCCGATTCGCGGCAACCCGAACGCCAAGGTTACGGTCATCAATTTCGACGACCTGGAGTGCCCCTACTGCGCCCGCATGCACGAAGAGCTGTTTCCGGCCACGCTGGAGCGCTACAGGGACAAAATCCGTTTCATCTACAAGGACGACCCGCTCACCGAGATTCATCCCTGGGCGATGCACGCGGCGGTAGACGCCAACTGCCTGGCAGCGCAGAACGGAACGGTGTACTGGGCTTATGTGGACTACCTCCACTCGCACGGGCAGGAAGTGACCGGCCCTGATCGCGACCTCAACAAAAGTTTTGCGACCCTGGACCGCGTGGCGCGCCAGGAGGGCACGCTGGGCAAGCTGGATGGCGCCAAGCTCGATGCCTGCCTTGCCAAGCAGGACGAGTCGCAGGTCAAGGCCGAGGCCAAGGAAGCGGATTCGCTGGGCATCGACGGCACGCCCGCGCTTTTCGTCGAAGGAGAACGGGTGAACGGCGGCGCCGTGCCGGCGGAACAGGTATGGGCAGCGATTGACCGCGCGCTGCGCGCCGCGGGTGAAGAACCTCCGCCGCCCGAGCCGCCGGCCCCGGCCGCAATGCCGGAGCCGGGCGCAACACCGGCTCCAGCCGCAAAGGGGCCGTCGGGACGCTAGCCAGCGGCCCTCAATTTGCCTGTCCCTGGTGCGGCACGGGGATTTATCCTGTAGTGCCGGAAGGCTTTGGCCTTTCCGAGGGGAGATCAGGTTGCACGTCGACAGCTATTTCCGGGTACCATCCCGTTTTGCCATCATTCTTGTGAGCCTTGGGACCTTGCTCGCCGCATCCGGCTGCCATCGCAGTCCGGGGGCGGACGTAGTGGCCACGGTCGACGGCAAGGAAATTATGCGCGTCGACCTGGAGAAGCAGTTCAAGCTTAACCTTGGCAATGCGCCCCAACCGCCGTCTCCCGTCCAGGCTGACCTTGACCGGCTCACTACCCTTCGCGACATGATCGAGCAAGAGATCTACGCCGAGCGGGCGGCCAAACTGAACCTGACCGCCAGCGATGAGGACGTCAACGCCAAGCTGACCGACATCAAGGGCCTCATGACGCAGGAGGAGTTCGACAATCAGCTGAAGCAGCGCGGCATGACCCTGGATGACCTTAAAACCCAGATCCGCCGCAGCCTCACTCAAACCAAGCTCCTCAACAAGGAGATCGTTTCCAAAATCAACATTACCGATGCCGAGATCTCGGATTTCTACAACGCGCACAAGGCCGACTTCAACAACATCGAGCCCACTGTTCGTCTGGCCCAGATTCAGGTGACGGGCGCCGCCTCTCAGCAGGCTAATTTGCCCCAGGCCCGCCACACCCCGAGCGAAGCCGATGCGCGCAAGGAAATCGAGTCGATCCGCGACCGTCTCCTGGCCGGCGAGGACTTCGGGACGCTGGCGTCGCAGTTTTCTGAGAACTCCACAACCGCCTCCAACGGCGGCGATATGGGACCGATACCGGAGTCACGGCTGAAGGCGGCCGAACCCGAAGTCTACAACGCGGTGACGGCTCTGCGGCCGGGACAAGTTACGCCGCCACTGCCCGTCTATGATCGCAATGATTCCAGTCGCAAGATTGTCGGCTACCAGATTTACAAGCTGCTGGAGCGTGAATCGGCGGGCCAGCGCGACTTGAAGGATCCGCGCGTTCAACAGATCATCCGCCAGCAATTGCACGATCTCAAGGCCCAGCTTCTGGAGAACGCCTACGAGGAAATGCTCCACGACCAGGCCAAGATCCACAACTATTTCGCCGAACAGGTCCTCAAGCAAGGCGCGCAATAGGCGCTGACAGGAAGCGCGGCGAATTCGGCACACCACTAAACTCCCGCGGGCCTACTGGCGAGAAACTGAAAACTTCATCCGCCTTTCGCAATCACAAATCCTATCCTGAGCCGGTTCCCATGCTCCAGCGGCTCCCATTCCACCGAATTCGCAAACTTCCGCATCAGCCGGATCCCATTTCCGCCCGGCACAAAGTCCTCAAGGGAAGCAATCACGGCATCCTCCTGCGGAACCGCCAGATCGAACGGCCGGAAATGGGGTGCCGAATCCTCCAACACAAACGCGGCCTCGCGCTCTCCAGTCCGCTCAAACTCCACCGTCATTGTCTGGTTTGGATCACCGCGGTACCCATGACGCACGATGTTGGAGAGAGCCTCCTCCAGACACAGATTCATGGCGAAGAGGGTGTTGGCAGGGATGGCATAGGCTTGGCCCAGCGATTCAACCCACGGAATGACCACGGCCAGGTCCTCCAGCCGGCTCCGCAGCGTCAACCGCTTCGGGATGGTGCACGCGGGATCGTAATCAACCATGGCGGTCTCGCCCGGCAGCCGCATCGTTCAGGCCCGCAGTTCGGCCAGCGCCGCATCAAGGTCGTGATGGATAGGAATGATGGTGCCGATATGAGCGTTCCTCAGCACTTCCGCCACCATCGGGGTGGGATTGAGGAGGACCATCTTGCCTCCGCGGCGCTTGACGGCCTGCGCCGGCAGCACGATGGACCGCAGCCCCATGGACCCCAGGAACGTTACGCCCGCCAAATCCACCAGCACCCGCGTGGAGCTGCCCGCAACCACGTTCATGCGCAAATCGACGGCCGCAGAGCCCTCGATGTCCAGCCGGCCATCCAGGACGATCTTGGTGATGCCGCCTTCAAGCTCTTCCGTGGTGGCTTTCATCGCGCCTTCCTTTCATGGGCGAAGCTTCGAGTGGAATCAGCCCATATCCTATAGGAGATTTGTGACAAACCGGTTACAGCTACTGCGGCTTGACGGTCAGAACAATCCGCGTCCCCGGCGGCAAGACTGATATTCCGGAGGGAGGCTCAGGCTTGAGTTCGGTGAGCAGGAGCAGCCGGCGGCCTGCTGAGAACGCGCCGCTGGCGCTGTTGGAGAAAATAGTGTCCGCGCCGGTGCCATACGCCACCACCCGCACAGTATGTCTTCCCGCCGGAATCAACAGGGCGCTGCCGTTCGACGAGCCGGCCACGCCGCTCCAGAATTTCCCGCCATCCACCTCCACCGACAGCAGAATGGCCGAGGGGAAGCTGTCAAAACCGAACTGCAGTTGCCCGCTGCTCGCCGGGTCCAGGTTTTTGGGATTGAAATTTGCCGCCGTCGTGGGCGGCAGCGCCCCCATAACCGGCTCGGCCGGCGGGGGCGCGGCCTGCCCGGTGTCCGATGCGCGCTGCAACGCGGCGCGGTTTTCGAGCAAGTACCACGTCCCCACTATGCCAAGCACGCCCAAAATCAACCACGTCAGAATCGGAACTCCCTTCTTCTTTTGTGGCTCCTGCACACTCAGCCGCTCCATCTTTCCGCTGCGCATCGCAGGATTCGCCGGATCGTTTTTCCGGTCGGCAACAGTGTAAGACCGCGAAGGCGCCAGCGGGCCGGCGGACCTCATCGTGGTACCTGTGGCCATCGAAGGAGCTGAGTTGCTCATCGGAGCTGGCCGCGAAACCGGTGCGGGCGGCGAAGGCGTGGATGACACTGGCGAAGGAACGGCCCATTGCTGCGCAGGGGGCGCGGGCCACGCCGGCGGCGGTGGGAAAGGCATTGGCGGGCCTGCAGCCGCATTTCCAGGGGGCATGGTTGCCCATTGCGGCACCTGGCCGGAATGGGTATTGGGAAATGGCCCTGACGTAACATCGAGGGTCCGCCCCGGATCGAATCCCGCCAGCGTTCCCGGCCCTACTGTGGCAAAAGCCAGGGGCCCGGCCTGCGCTCCAGTGCGCACTGCAACAAGATCTGCGGCCAGTTCTTCGCCCGTCTGGTAGCGGTCTGTCGGACTCTTGGCCAGGCACTTCAACAGCACCGCTTCAAGCCGTGCACCAATGGCCGGATTCAACTTCGACGGCGGAATGGGATCGGTGTGAACAATCTTGTACGAAACCGCCGTAATCGTCTCGCCGGAAAACGGCTGCTCCCCGGTGGCCATCCGGTACAGGATCACTCCCAGTGAAAACAAGTCGGTGCGGCCATCGATAGGGGCACCGGTGAATTGTTCCGGCGGCATGAAGGCCGGCGTGCCCAGCAATTGACCGGTGGTTGTAATCTCGCCGCCGGCCAGCTTGGCTACCCCGAAGTCCGTGATCCGCGGCCGTTCGGCGCCATACACTTCTCGAGAGGTCATCAGGATATTCGCCGGTTTGATATCGCGGTGCACGATGCCATTGCGGTGCGCGTAGTCCAGCGCCTCCGCAATGCCCTGCCCGATCTCGCAGACCCGCTCGAGCGAAAACCGCTCGCCCTGTTTGAGGGCGTCGGCCAGCGTCCGCCCCTGCACCAGTTCCATGACCAGGAAAGGCGTGCCTTCGTCCTCGCCGACGTCGAAAACAGGAACGATGCCAGGGTGCGCCAGCGCGCCCGCCGCGCGTGCCTCGCGATAAAACCGCTCGCGAAACTCATTGGTCTGGTCCCCGGCGAGGGCGCCCGAGAGGATGCACTTGAGAGCAACGGTGCGGCCCACGGCAGGGTCCTTCGCGCGCAACACGGCTCCCATCGCTCCCCGGCCCAGCTCGTCGATAATCTCGTAACGACCGATCGTTTTGCGGTCCATAGGTTTTTCCGAGTGGCTTCAATCTAGCACGCCGTCACACCGGCAGCACAGCGGTATTTCCCCGCCGAGGCCGCCCTCCGCTCATTCCCTAAAGACGGGTTTGCGGTAACGAACGGTCAGCAAGGTCACATCGTCGGCAGCTTCCGCGCCCCGGCAGAAGGCCTCCACCGCGTCGAGAATCGACTGCTGCAGTTCGCCAATCGTTTTTTCGCTGCCGCCCACTGCGGCCTGCTGCAATCGCTCGTATCCGAAAAGCTGCTCATCCGGGTCCACCGCCTCTGTCACCCCGTCGGTAAACAGTACCAGAGTGTCGCCCGGCTCCAGTTGCCTGCGCTTGGAAGCGAAATCCGCTTCCTCCACCAGCCCAACCGGAAACGATCCCTCTTTGAAGAGTTCGACGATCGAGTCGCCGCGCAGAAGAAGAGGAGAGGGATGTCCGGCGTTGATGAATTCGAGCATGCCTTCGCTGTCCAGGATGGCGAAAAACATGGTCGCGTAGCGGCCCACCAACGCGTGCTCGCAAAGGTAGCGATTGATATGCTGAAGCACCTTGGCCGGCTCCACGCCCAGGGTCATGCCGGAGAGCGCTCCCAGCAACATAGTGGTCAGCAAGGCCGCTCCCAGTCCCTTGCCGGAAACGTCCGCAATCAGAAATGCCGTGCGGTCCTCGCTCATAGGAAACACGTCAAAATAGTCGCCGCCCACTTCCTGGCACGGATACTGGATTCCCGAAACTTCAAGGTAGGGAAAATCGCGCAATCCCTGCGGCAGAAGCCCCTGCTGGATATTGCGTCCGATCTCCAGTTCCTGCTCCATCCTCTGTCGCTCGCGTTCCCGCTCCACCAGGCGCGCGTTATCCAGGATGCTGGCCGCCTGCCCTCCCAGTGCGTCCAGGATCTGCCGGTCGAGGTTGGAAAACGCCGCCGGCTTGCGGGAATCCAGATACACAGCGCCCAGAAGCTGGCCTTGCGCCAGCATTTGCGATTCTTCGCTGCTGGCGTGGGGCACAGCAAACAGCGGAATGGCCACCACCGCGCGCAGCCCCTGGATGACGACACTCTCCGCGCTTTTCAGGTCCAGTCCCGCAAGGCTCATATCGTCTGTGATGATGGGGGTCCGTTGCTGAACGGCCTGGCGCAGCGCCGTCTGGCTGGGATTGATGCTGGCCACTGTCAGATCTCCGCCGCCGCCGCCCCTTGCCAAACGCACTTTCAGTGCACCCGTTGCGTCCGGTTCCAGCAGAACTCCGCGATCGGCGCGCGTGATCGAAATAGCGTGATCGAGCATGGTGCGCAGCACCGCATCCAGGGGAAGCGCCGAGTGCAGCAACCCGGTGGCCTCGAGCAGCAGGTTCAACTTGCTCAATCCGCTCGAGCCCAGCGTCGACGTCGCGCTCGATATGCTCCCCAGGCGCGTCAGCATGCTTTCCACGGAGTGCCGCGCCAGCGAGGAATGGAAGATGATCTTGTAGGAGTCTTCCAGGCCGAACTCGATGACATCTCCGTCGTTCAGGATGGCGCGCTCTACCTTGGCTCCGTTCACAAAGATGCCCTGCCGATGCCCTCGGTCTTCCAGGCGGAAGCAGTCGTCGAGGGCAATAATTGCCGCGCAACTGCGCGAGATGCGCCGGTCCTCGAGTGCGAGATGATTGCCGGATTCCCGTCCACGGCCAATCAGAAACGGCGACTGGGTCAAGGGCACGAATTCGGGCGCGGCCCCGGGACTCACAACTTCAAGCACAACATCGGAACTGTTTGCGGAAGTATCCATGGAATGGGACCCCTGCATATTACCATGCCGCCTGCGAGCTGGAAGACCGCTGGTCCCACGCGCGACGTCAGACAAAACGGCCTCCGCCGCAGCGGAGGCCGTTGGCATAGTGAGGAACAAGCGGCTACTTCATGTTGCCGCTCGAATCCATGGTGATGCCGCCGGGGCCCTGGTTCTTCTTCTGTTCGTTGGCCTTGCGCGTGGCAAGCGTCTGCTGCATCCAGTGGTTGGCTTGATCCACGTCGTCTTTCACCGCCGCCGGATCCTTATAATCGCAATCGGCCTTGCGGCGATAGGTCAGATTCAGATACGCCATGGCGTCGTCATACGTGGGCCGGTCGGCGAGAGCCCGATGAAGATAATCGAGCCCTTCGGTGACCAGGGGCGTGTTCTCGTCGCTGATCTGCTCGAGGATCTTCTTGGGCGCCTTCACGTTGCCCTCGCCGTCGTCGTTGATACCCGCCGGGACCAGCGCCTTGAGGGTGTTCTCATGAGCCTTCGTCCAATCGATCACCCCAACCGTGTAAGCCGCTTCGGCGTCGTTCGGATCGACGGCCAGCACCTTCTTCTGCCACTCCTCGGCATCGTCCAGTTTCTTCACGCTGAAGTAGATTCCGGCAATCTGCTTCATGCTGTTGACGTCGTTCGGTTCCCTGGCCAGCACTTCCTCGAAGATACCGATGGCCTGTTGCGCTGTCTTCAGGTTGTCAGGCGTATCCAGGCCGGGCACCACGTTCTGCGCCAATGCAGTAGCCAGATAGCTCTTGGCCATGGGCAGATTGGGATCGAGCTCGGTGGCCCTCTGGAAATGCCCGATTGCCTCTTCGTAATGGGCGGCCTTGTAGGCATCCACCCCCTTGTTTAACTGGTCGCGCGCGGCCAGACGGTTGCACCCGCTCATGGTCAGCGCCATGGCGCCCGTGGCAACCGCGAGAGCAATCAATCTTGCGGATCGAATCATGTTTGTATCCTTCTCCTTCAGGCCGTGCCTATCTTTTGAAACGTGCCTGGAACTTGTGCGCCTGGCCAACCACTCCTACCGGCCTCAACCTGTCCTAGCCGTGTCCCGCGGACGCAGCGGGAGTTTCGTCATACAGGACGAAAAAGAATTGTACTCCTGTTTACCGCGCTCGCGCGCCACCGAGTTTTCTCTCCAGGAGAGCCCCACAATCCCCTGCCTGCCGCTTCGAAGCCGGACGTCGCGCCCGGAGCCATGATGCCCATGCGATCTGCTTCCGCGGCCTTGCCGATCGCCTCGCAAAGGTTAGTCTAATTCACCAGATCGTGTCCCCGGATGAACAGTGCGCGCCCGGCGCAATTGCCACCGGCGGCGCCGAACTCATGGGCAAGATCCTGCCGGATGGTGGATTGCCGGATGATCCGGAAGACCGGCTTGTCCGGCCTTCCTTCCATGAATCCCAAGCAAAACCGGTTGTGGATCCGCCGGCCGGCTTTGTTGCCGTCGCCTGCGGAGCCACCCCACCGCTTCCGGAGCCTACTGGCCTTCCTGGATCTTCGGCGTCATGATCCCGATGTGATCCACGTTCGCCGCCTTGGCAATGTCGATCACGTCGGCAATGGCCGCGAAGTTCACGTCATCGTCGCCCCGGACGAACATGACGCGCTCGGCGCGGTTGGCGTAGATCTCGGTCAGCTTCGGCAGCAGATCGTGGTGGTTCACCTCGGTCTCGTTGATCTTGTAGGTGAGGTTCGTCGAGCCCTTGCCGAACACCTGGACCACGATGGTGCGGTCGTTTTGCTGCTCCTTTTGCGGGTTCTTCGGCGGCTGCGGCACCAAGGCATCCAGCCCCTTGGGCGTCACCGGCACGATGACCATGAAGATAATCAGCAGCACCAGCAGAATGTCGATCATTGGGGTGACGTTGATTTCACCCATCGCGCCAGCGCCGCCGCCCGTTGTCATTGCCATGGCTTCAAACTCCTGAGTTCCTTAACTTGTAGTGGTTGAACATCGCCGGCGGTAGCTTTATTCTCCGCCCACCGTCGGTGGCTCGCCCGCCTCACGCTTCTGCGTCAGCAGGCCCACTTCGTCCACGCCCGCGGTACGGACCGCGTCGATAGCATCCTCGACGGCCCGGAACTGGGCGCGCGCGTCGGCCCGGACATAAATCGTTTTCCCAGGCTTGTCGGCAAGCCTGTCGGCCACCAGGTGGCCCAACTCGCTGACCGCGACGTGATCCTGTCCCAGGAATACATCCCCGGAGCGTGTGATCGCCACCACGATCGAATCTTCCTTGTCGGCATCCGGCATCGACGTGGGATTGTCCACCTTGGCCATGTCCACCTGCACCTTGTTCTGGAGCATCGGGGTAATGACCATAAAGATGATCAGCAACACCAGCATCACGTCCACCATCGGTGTCACGTTGATGTTGGAGTTAACCTTCCTGCCTTCGTCTCGAACTGCTACACCCATGATGGGGCTCCCTGCGGTTGAATTTTTTTCCGGAGTTCCTCCGGCGACCCTGGTCCACCGCCGGGCTGGCGATCGAATCGCCGGGCGGGAGAGAGTCTCCGCTCTCCCGCCCGGCAAAGCATATCCCGCTCAGCCGGTCACCCTTACCGCTTGTGGCTCTGCTTGATGAAGTAGTCGATCAACTCGCTGGAGGAGTTGTCCATCTCCACGTCAAAAGCCTCCACGCGGCCGGTAAAGTAGTTGAACGCCATAACCGCGGGAATGGCCACCAGCAGGCCGAACGCCGTGGTTACCAGCGCTTCCGAAATACCGCCGGCGACGGCGCCGATACCCGAAGTCTTTTGCGTGGCGATGGCGTCGAAGGCGTGCAGAATGCCGACGACGGTGCCGAACAGGCCCACGAAGGGAGCCGTTGAGCCGATGGTGGCCAGAACCGCAAGGCCCCTCTTCAGCTTGGCGTGCACGATGGCCTCGGCGCGTTCCAGGGCCCGCTGCGAGCTCTCGATCGTCTCCTCGTTCGCCTGTCCGCCAGATACGCGGAATTCCTGCAGGCCCGCCGTAACCACCTCAGCCAGGTGCGACTTCTTGCTGCGGTCGGCGACCTTGATCGCCTCTTCCAGCTTGCTGTCCTTCAGCGCGCCAGCCACCTTGGGGGCAAATTCGCGCGACTGCTTGCGGGCGGCAGAAAAGTAAAGGTAACGGTCGATCATAACCGCCAGGGACCAGATCGACTCAATAAAGAGGATGATGGCCACGGAGCGGGCCATCCATGCCATGTGGTTCCACAGCCCGATAGGACTGAAGCTGACTGTCTGCCCCTCGTCCTGGAACAGAGCCAGGCTGCTGACCGTGTGCGTTGCAAAGTGTGAAAGCTGAGCGAGAATCACTTGAATCGTTCCTCCTAAGGAGTTTGCTTGTGGAATGCGGCTGACTTGCGAGCTCAAAAAAGCAGCAAGATCAGAAACAACGACCGGGAGAACCGCCGGATCCGGGCTCATCTCCCGTTCCCGTTGCCCTTTCGGCCTTCCGTTTAGTGTCTGTTGAGGGAATGCTACTCGTTACCGAGGGGCACTCTCATGCCAAAAATCGAGGCCCTTTTACCTTGGATGGGTAAAAGGGCCAATTCGTGCTCATCCTCCCAAGCTGAAGATCACGTTCACCGTGGTCTCCACCTCGACGGGCTCGTTGTTCAGCAGGTACGGCCGGTAGCGCCACTGCCTCACCGCCTCAATGGCCGCCTGCTGCAACATCGCCGGCCCGCTGATAACCTTCAGGTTCTCAATCGAACCGGACTTGGAAATCTGCGCCTCCAGGACCACCGTGCCCTGCACGCGCGCCGCCTTAGCGATCGGCGGGTAGACCGGGGTGACCTTCTGCAGGAGCATGCCTTGCGCCACGCCGCCCGAGATATTGATCTTCTTGGGTGCGGCCACCTGAACCTTGGCGCCGGTGCCGGCAAATAGTCCGCCCATTACGCCGTTCGCGCTGCCGCCCAGACCTTCCATGCCGGCTACGCCAAAGCTCGACGGCGGCGCTTCTTTCTCTGCCACCTGCTTGATGTCCTTCGGGATCTTGGTCGGGGCCACCAGCTGGTTGTTCATCATCTCCGACTGGACATGCACCACGTGCACCGGGGTCGGTGGCGGTGGCGGTGGAGGTGGCGGTGGTGGAGGTGGCGGCACCGTCAGCACCGTCGCCATCAATGCTCTCGGCAATGCCTCGGGGTAGATCAGGGGGATCAAGATCAGCAGAATAAGAATTGACAGGTTGATTGCCCCGGTGAGGAGCATCCAGTACTTGCTCTTGCTCTTGATTCTGCCGCCGGATTCAAATGTGGAGTCTTCAAACATGGCCAGCCTCGAGTTTCGGGTATTGTTTTTCCTCTTCTTTAGACACCGCGGAAACGTTTTATGTTCCCGCGCGCCTCAGGCCCCTTCACAAGCGTGCTCAACCTATACCAGAACCAAGCTCATGATGCAAAACTTGCTGCATTTCCGGTGCATTTCTCCCGCTCAGGTGCGCGCCCGCTTGGCTGCCGGCAAAACCGCCGCCTTGCCCCGGCGAATCCGCCATTCCTGCCACGCCACCAGCATTGGCGCTGCAATCGCAATTGAAGAATACGTGCCAATCAGAATACCGATTACAAGCGCAAACGAAAAGCCCCGCAGCACCTGGCCTCCAAAAATATACAAGGACAGGACGGTCAGGAAGGTCAGCCCCGAGGTCAGAACTGTCCGGCTCAGGGTCTGGTTGATGCTCCGGTTCACCACGTCGGGCAACGACTCGCGCCGGCTCAGCCGAAGGTTCTCGCGGATGCGGTCGAATACC